>CAJWEP010000247.1 GCA_913030945.1 uncultured Verrucomicrobiota bacterium | reverse complement strand
TTGTCCAGAAGCACGTCTGCGCCCGCGACAAAAGGTTCCCCCTGCAACCCCACCCGCTCGTCGTCAAAGGCCCAGACCCCGCCCGACTTGTACGGGAAGATCACGTTGATCACGTACATGCCGGTCAACACGGAAGCCCTAGCCGCTTGGCCAAGTGTTGGGGCGATGGGTGCCGTTCCCTAATCCCTCTCGGGAGACATCACCCGATGAACTCGGCCTGCTCGATGCGGAGGAGGCGCTGCTTCCAACCGGGGCCGCCCGAGAATCCGCCGATGCGGCGGTGCGCCGCCAGCACCCGGTGGCACGGGACGATGACCGGGATCGGATTCGCCCCACAGGCCGAGCCGACGGCCCGCGACGCGCCTGGTTTGGCCAAGCGCTGCGCCAGTTCTCCGTAAGATCGTGTTTGGCCAAGCGGGATTTTGAGGAGTTGTCTCCAAACCGATTGCTGGAAATCGGTGCCGGTCGACAGGTCGATCGGCGGCAGTTTTCGTGGCGCTTGGCCAAGCAGCAGCGAATCGAGCGAGGCGGCGGTGGAAGTCAGCCAGTGCTTGGCTAAGCCGGTCGGGGGAGCGGCCTTGGGCGCGCGGGCTTTGCCGGGGAAATCGAGCCGGCACAGGCCGGTGTCGTTGAACTGCGCGACGAACGTGCCGTGCCGCGTGGGAATGTGGGCGGCGCTAGTCATCCCGGCCGTCCTCACGGCCGAAAATTACAGCGACAGCGATGGCGATGACCGCCGCGATCACGGTGATGGCAACCCGGATCGTGGTTTCCTCGCTCATTGCTGCAGGAGAGTCCAGAACAGGCCGATCAGCACGAGCACCAGCAGGGCGCTGAAAGCGAGGAACCGGTTGCGCGCGACGCGACGCTCGTACCGCAACGGCCGCAGACCCTGAATGCTTCCGGCGGCGAGGAAGTTGACCATCCTAGGGTTGGACGAAACCGGCGGCTTTCGGAACCGGCGGCTGAACCACTGCCACAAGGTTTCGTTTTGCGACTCAGCCGTGCCCAGCGGCTGCTCGGAAAGCGGGTGATTGGGCCGGGGCGGCAGCGGCTCGTCGCCGGGTTTGAGTTCGTGGACGGCGGCGTGTGTTTCCGGCGACGGAGTGCCGGCCTGGTCGAGTTGCTCAATCTGCGACTCCAAGTCCGCCAGGCGGGCCTTGAGCGCCCTGTCCCGGCTCTTGAGTGGATCCTTGCGACGGAACAGGCTCATGGCGGCTCACTTGTTGCCCAATATCAGCAGGATGACGATGGCCACGCCGACCACGACCAGCGGCCAGGTGAAGGCCAGCCCCAGCCGGCTGAGATGCCAGAAGCTGTATTGCTCAAGGCCGGGCCGCTCGCTGAGCTGCGGCTGCGCGGCAGCAGACGGGGCTTCCGGTTCGCCGTCGAGCACCGGCCACTTGAGCCGTGCGGAGTTCCATTCCATCCGGGCGTTCTCAATGGTGGTCAGCGCCTTGGTCAACTCGACGCTCCAGTTTTCCTCCGTCCATTCCCCCTCTTCAATGCCGGTGACCTTGTCCAATGACCCCTGCAGGTCGCTGACGGTCATGGCGAGCTGCTCGGCGATGCGGCCGCTGGACAACTCGGCCTCCTCGAGCAGACCGATGCCCCGCGTGAGGTGCTGCACCATTTCCTCACGGCCGGTGGCCAGCTCGGTGCGCCGCTTGCGCGCCTCCTCGATTTCGTTTCGCTCGCGCTCAAGCTCCTCCTGCATCCGCTTGAGCCTGGTCAGTTCGTGCTGGGTCTCGGTGACGCGGGAAGTCAGTTCCTCACGGCTTGGCGGGGCGTCGGCGCCGGATTCATCCGCCCCGGATAGGGTTGCCCCGGTCTCCTGCGAGGCCTCGAGATCCCGGTCCACAAAGTCCGACTCGTCGAGTTTTGACGACATAGGGAAAAGCTATCCCTCGCCCGTGAAACTGTAAAGCGCTGATGTTTTGGCTTGAATCACCGGCCGGTTTGACGCTGATGAAGCGCCACCGATGCCGCCCGAAACCATCACCGTCGGAATGCGCCCCGACTGGCTGCTCACGCTCACGTGGGCATGGCTGGCGCTGGCGCTGCCGACTGCGTGTTGCCTCTGCTTCATCAACGCCCCATACGGGCGGCACAACCCGGGCACCTGGGGACCGCTGATCAGCGCCCGGTACGGCTGGCTGCTAATGGAGTCGCCGGCAGTGATCGTCCCGACCTGCGCCTTTGTGTGGGTTCACGGCTGGGAATCGACGGTGATGCTCGTGTTTTTCCTGATCTGGCAGTTGCATTATGTACACCGCGCCTGGATTTACCCGTTCCGCCTGACCAGGATCAGCAGCCCGATGCCGGTGCTGCTGATGCTGATGGGCTTGGCGTTCAATCTCATCAACGGCTCGCTACAGGGTGCCTGGCTGTTTATCCACCCGACCATCGACAGTTCCGCCTGGTTTGGCGACTGGCGCTTCGCCACGGGGTGCGTGGTTTTTGGCCTGGGCCTGGCGATCAACATGGACTCCTGCAACCGGCTGCTGCGATTGCCCAGGGAAAAACCCGGCGAATACTCCATCCCGCACGGCGGCTTGTTCCGCTGGGTTTCCTGCCCGAATTATCTCGGCGAGATCGTTGGGTGGCTGGGCTGGGCGCTGCTGACGTGGAGCCCGGCCGGGCTGGCGTTCGCGGCATGGACGATAGCCAACCTTGTGCCGCGATCGCGGGCGCATCATAGCTGGTACTGCGAGCAGTTTCCGGATTACCCGGCGAAGCGCAAAGCCCTCGTACCGGGGATTTTTTGACAGCACTTGGCCAAGCGCGTCGCTTGCCTTGGCCTTGGCCGGTGGATACGCTGCGTCGTTCATGCGTCTGCTGGATCGCTATCTCATTCGCGAGTGGTTCGTTCCGTTCATCATTTGTCTGGCCGGGTTTATGGTCCTGTGGATTGCCTTCGACCTGATCAACGAACTGAGCGACTTCACCGAGGCCGGGTTGGGCGTCGCTGAAATCGTGCGGTACTACTGGATGACGCTGCCAGGGAATTTCTTCGTCGTCGTGCCGGTGGCGCTGCTGCTATCGCTCATGTACGCGATCAACCAGCACTCACGGCATCACGAATTCATCGCCATTCGCAACGCCGGCGTCGGCATGTTGCGCATGAGCGCGCCTTATCTGGTTGTCGGCGTGCTGCTCTCAGCGGGATTGTTTTGGTCGAACGAAAAGTGGCTGCCAAACGGACTTCGCGAAGGTGAAATCATCAAGAGTGGCCAAGCGACTGACGAAGAAAATCAACTCGGCCGCGGGTGGATCGCCGACGTGAAGTTCCGCAACGACGAGGCGAATCGAAGCTGGCAAATCCCGGCGTTCAACCCGGCCATCGGCGAAATGCGCGGTGTGGGCAAAAAACCCATTATCATCTCCTGGAAATGGGATGACGAGCAGCCGAAGCGTGAAATCATGGCCGTGAAGGGAACCTGGGGGAAAGGCGGTTGGAAGTTCCATCAGGTCAGGGACTACAAACCGACGGAAGGCTTTCCCGAGGCGCACCCCATCAGATTTCACGAAACGCTCCAACTGGAGGAGTTTGACGAAACGCCGACACAGATCGGGGGCGAACTGAAGATCGCCCCCCTGTTCGACAAGCGGGCGCACAAGCGCTGGAGTGTGTCGTTGGCCGAGATCGACGGCTACCGCCGCATCCACCCACACATAACGCCGGAAAAAAAAGCGATCCTCAACGCCCAATATCAGGTCCGTCTGGCTGAGCCGCTGACCTGCCTCATCGTGGTGCTGATCGCGATCCCGTTCGCCGCACCGTCTGGCCGCCGCAACGCCGCCGTGGGCGTCGCCGCCGGCATCATCGTTTGCCTGGCGTTTTTCATGGTGCAACAGTTTTCGATGGCCGTCATCGGCCAACTCTCGCCGCACCTCGCCGCGTGGGCACCACACGCCCTGTTCGGAGGTATAAGCGCTTGGCAAATCACCAGGGTGCGTTAGTCTGCTGGCCCTTACACATGAAAAAAACACGCACCATCGGATTGGTTTTGGGCCTGCTCCTTTTGGCCGGCGGTTCAACACAGGCAGCAGATGCCAAGTTCAAGCCAATCTTCAACGGCAAAAACCTCGACGGCTGGGAACCCACACCAGGCGGCAAATGGGAGGTAAAAAACGGTGTCATCATCGGCACCAGCCCGAAGAGTGAACCCCGCCACGGCATCCTGCTCACCAAGAAACGGTTCAAGGATTTCGTGGTGAAAGCCAAGTTCCGCGTGCTGCATGGCGACAGTGGATTTTACTTCCGGGTCGACCGGGTGAAGAGCGGCGTCAGCGTCCACGGCTTTCAGGTTGAGATTGATGAAACCGACGAAACCGGCGGCCTGTACGAGACCGGCGGCCGGGGCTGGGTCCACCAGCCAACCGCCGAAGTGGCAAAAAAACGCGCCTACAAAAAAGGCGAGTGGACCGACCTCGAGCTGACAGCCAAGGGCGGTGACATCACCGTGAAAATCAACGGCGTCGTCTCCACCAAGCTGACCAACGACAAAAGCCGGCGGGAAGGCTACATCGGCCT
>CAJWEP010000246.1 GCA_913030945.1 uncultured Verrucomicrobiota bacterium | reverse complement strand
AAACAAATACATAGACTGCCAATTTCACGATGAGTGACGTGCGCGTGGGGATTGTTGGTGCGGGAGCCAACACGACGAGCAAGCACATTCCGCTGCTGCAGGCAATTGATGGCGTGGAGATCGTCGGCGTGGCCAACCGCAGTGAGGCGTCGTCGGCCGCCGTGGCCAAGCGCTTTGGCATCCCGAAAACTTACGGGCATTGGGAGAAGGCGGTCGCCGATCCGGACACGAACGCCATCGTTATTGGCACCTGGCCGTACCTACACTGCCCGGTGACGCTGGCCGCGCTCGACGCCGGCAAACACGTGCTCACCGAGGCGCGCATGGCGATGAACGCCGGCGAGGCCCGACGCATGCTCGACGCCACCTTGGCCAAGCCGGGGTTGGTGGCGCAGGTTGTGCCGTCGCCGATCACGCTGTTCGCCGACGCGACCATCCAGCGGCTCATCGCCGAGGGTTACCTTGGTCAACTACTCGCCGTTGAGAGCCGTATTCGCGGTGGCTTTCTCGACAGCGATTCGCCGATGCACTGGCGGCAGAGCAGCGAACTGAGCGGCAACAACATTTTGGCGATGGGCATTTACTACGAGGCCGTTATGCGTTGGGTGAGCCGTGCGACGAACGTGATGGCCCGGGCAAAGACCTTCACCACGCAACGACCTAATGAAACGGGCGAGCCCCAACCGGTCGAAGTGCCGGAGCATCTCGATGTCGTCGCTGATCTCGAGTGCGGCGCACAACTGCATCTGCAGCAGTCCGCCGTCACCGCGTTGCTTGAGGACGATGCGTTTTACCTGTTCGGCAGCGAAGGCGTGCTGCGACTAACCGGCGACCGGCTGTTTGGCGGCCGCAGAGGCGACAGCCAGTTTACAGAAATTTCTGTCGCTGACGGGGAACGGGGCGAATGGCGGGTCGAGGTCGACTTCGTCGCTGCCATCCGGGGCGAACGCAGCGTAACACACACGACGTTTGCCGATGGAGTGCACTACATGGAGTTCACCGACGCGGTCGCGCGGAGTATCCGCAGCGGGCGGCTCGAGGCGGTCTGAAGCTGGATGCACTGCCAAGCACAATGTAGCGTTTGATTTCAGCTCGCCAGTTCGTTTTCTTGACCGCACGCGCTGCAGTAGACGAATAGGGTCTGGGTGACCTCGCTGCAGCCACCGCATGGATCGAATAATCCCCCGCCGTAGAAGGGGCAGGTGTAGCGGGATGACTGCGCCTAGCCAAGCGCTTGGCCAAGTGGCGGGCGGCTTGCAATCTCGGTGTTACTGGCGGATGTTGAGCGCGGTTCAACTCTCAGGTTTCATGACTCGCGTTTTTGTTTCCGCTCTTTTGTTTTCGGTTGCCGCCTTGACCTTGGCAAAGCCGGCCGCCGTTGCTGCGGTGAAAAAGCCCAACATCGTCATCATTGTCGCCGACGATCTTGGCTGGGCGGATGTCGGCTTCCACTCGGACCGCATCCCAACACCGCACCTCGACCGGATCGCCCGCGAGGGTGTCGAGTTGGATCACTTTTACGTGTTCCCGATGTGCAGCCCGACGCGTGCCGGGCTGATGACCGGCCGCTACCCGATCCGATTTGGGATGGCGCGCGCGGTCATTCCGCCGTGGCGGCATTTTGGCCTGGATCCCGGCGAGGTCATGCTGCCGGAGGCCTTGGCCAAGGCGGGTTACCGGCACCGCGGCGTTTTCGGCAAATGGCATCTGGGTCACAACGACGCAAAATGGCACCCGAACAGCCAGGGTTTCACGCATTTTCACGGCCATTACAATGGGGCGATCGATTATTTCGACCTGACCCGCGAGGGCGAGCGTGACTGGCACCTCAACGAAAAGGCCAGCGGCGAGCAGGGCTACTCGACTGACCTGATCGCCGGTGCGGCCAGCCGGTTCATCGCTCAAAACGCAAAAGGCGCCGCTCCGTATCTTTGCTACGTTCCGTTCAATGCGCCGCACTCGCCGTTTCAGGCACTGGAAAAATACCTAAAAAAATTCGCCCACCTGGCTGAGGGAAATGCGAGCGGCAAAAAAAGAAACCTGCGGCAGAAGGTGGCGGCGATGGTGTCGTGCATGGATGACGGTATAGGGCAGATTCTCCGCGCGATCGACGACTCGGGCGAGGCGGACGACACGCTGGTTTGGTTTTTCAGCGACAACGGCGGCGTGTCAGCGATCGCCGACAACAACCTGCCGTTGCGCGGCAACAAGCTCGATGTGTGGGAGGGCGGCGTGCGCGTGCCGGCAGCCGTGCGTTGGGCAAGCGGCGGGATTCGCGGCGGCGGAAAGGTCAGTGTGCCACTGTCGTGCATCGACGTGATGCCGACCTTGGCCAAGCTCACAGCCGCCGGGTCATCAGCCGGCCTTGGCAACAAGCCGTTCGACGGGCGGGATGTGCTGGAACTGTTGCAGGCCAAGCGCAGGCGGCTTGATCGCGAGTTGTATTTCTACCACGGCCAAGCCGGCGAAGACAGGGAAAAGATCGCGATTCGCACGGCCAAGTGGAAGCTGCTGATCAATGGGCCGAACATTGCCAGCGGCGAGTGGCAAACAGCGAAGCACGAGCGGTTTTTGTTCCGGATCGACCGCGACCCGAACGAGACGACCGATCTCTTGTCGAGGCACCCCGAGGTGGCCGCTCAGCTCGCGAGAAAGTTGGTGGCGCATCGCAAACTGCAACCACCGGACGGCGTGGGTGTTTACAACGCAGGCAGAAAAAAGTTCAAGGCACCCACGGACTGGGTGGTCAAGTGAGTGACCTTTTCGCACGAATTTAACCTTGTTTTCAGTTTGTTCGAGGTTCACTTTCTTCCACCGGTCATCAGCCGCAACCAACCCGATATCACGGATATCCATCCGCAATGAGTGAAGCCAAAGACACCGATCCGCTGAAGGAGCTGGATCTGGACCTGGAGTTTCTCCCCGCTTGGGCGCAGAAACCGAATGACACAAAACCGTATGCCGACTACGCCGGCGAAGAGAGGCCCCGTTCGCGCGGACGCGGCGACTGGGGCGACCGGCCACCCCGACGGCGCGACGACAACCGCGGCCGCGACCGGGATCGCAACCGCGATGGCGACCGGCGTCCAAAATTTCAAAAGCACGACGGCAAACGGCCCTTCGACAAAAGGAAGGACTTTCGGCGCAGCGAGGTGCCGCAGCGCCCGCCGTTGGAATTGGACGTGGCCGTTCAGCCGGAGAAAAACGGCGTCGAGTCGATCGCCCGGCAGATTAAGCACACCGGCCGGGCCTATCCGCTGTTCGACATCGCGCGGCTGATTCTCGCCAAGCCGGAGCGCTACTTCGTCGTTCTCAAGACCCAAAAGAAGGAGGACGGCTCCGTCGCCCAGCCGCTGTTTTTCTGCCAGGTGGACGAGACGGTTTGGCTCTCTCAGGATCAGGCAGTGGACCATGTGCTGAGCCGGCATTTCGACACGTTTTACAAGACCGATAAAATCGAGATCGAGCCGCCCAAGGGCACCTACACCTTCGTGGCGCAGTGCGGCATGAGCGACGAGATTCTCGGGCCGCCGAACTATCACGGCTATCAGGACAAGCTTCGTGCCCTGCACGCGGACCGTTTTTCCCGGCTGCCGTTCGACGTTTTCAAGTCGCGCGTGAAAATCGTTCATGACGAGGAGGTCGTGAAGCAGTGGCTCGACGAGCAAAGCTGGAAGACCGAGTACATCGCTATCAACCTGCCGGAGGAGACCAGGCTCGAGTCGCGCGCGGCGGTCCGCGAACATTTCTGGCAGCACCATCTGGCCAACGTGATCGCCAGCGTGGACGATGTCGCTCTTAAGGCGGCTGTTTTCAGCAAAAAAACCCCGCCGCGAATGCAGAACCTCGTCCGCTACGAACTCGATGACCAGCGGCGCTTTCCGCTGAAAGTCGTCAATATGCTCAGCCGGGAGTTCAGCAGCCACGGCCTGCAATTCTTCAAGCGAAAAAAAAGCGTCACCCACGTTTCAGTGTCGCGCCCGCATCATTTAAACCTCGAACAAACCCCGGTGAGCGACAGCATCCGCGACATCGTCACGTTCGTTGTCGAGAACCGGGACTGCACCCGCCGGATGATCCTCGACCAGTTTGCCCCCGAGCCGGAGAAACCGGAAAAGGCCGAGGCACCCGCTGGGGAGGATGCCCCGAACGCGGAGCCCCCGCTCTCCCCCGAGCGCACCGCTGTGCTCAGTGACCTGCATTGGCTCGTGCACCAGGGCCATGTCATCGAGTACGCCAACGGCCAGATGGAGATCGCCCCCAAGCCGCAGCCGCCGCAGCCGAAAAAGAAAAAACCGAAGCCGGACAAGAAGCCGAAGGTCGACGCACCGGCAGAGCCCGCTACCACTGCCGCAGTTGACGCTCCCGTTGCCGGGGAAGCCAAGCCGGCCGAAACGCCGGAGCCAAGCGCAGTCGGGGTACCGGCCAGCGAAGCCAGCGACACGACCAAGCCTCCAGAGCCAGACCAAGCGCTTGGCCAGGCGACCGAACCAACCGAACCAACCGAACCAACCGAACCAACCGAACCAACCGAACCAA
>CAJWEP010000245.1 GCA_913030945.1 uncultured Verrucomicrobiota bacterium | reverse complement strand
TGGGTGGTGGCAAACGCCGCATAAAGCCGATAGTAATCGCGGGTCGGGATGGGATCGAATTTGTGGTCGTGGCACTTGGCGCATCGCAATGGCGTCCCGAGAAAGGCCTGCCCAACGTTGTTCACCACGTCATCAAGATAGTTCTGCCGGCTGATAACTGGCGGCGACATGGCGGTGTGCTCCCATGGTCCCATGCGAAGGAATCCCTGGGCCACAATCATCTCCGGGTCCTTGGCATTCAGGTCTTCCCCAGCCACCTGTTCAAGAACAAACCGGGCATAGGGTTTATCCTCATTGAAGGAACGGATAACGTAGTCACGATAACGCCAGGCGTTGGATCGCTCGAAGTCGTTCGAGAAACCGCTGGTGTCAGCGTAACGGGCGACGTCCAGCCAGTGCTGACCCCAACGCTCTCCGTAATGCGGGCTTTCCAGCAAACGATCAACCAGATTCACATAAGCCTGATGCGGATTCTTCTTCCATGCGCCTAGGAAAATATCGATCTCCCCGGGTGCCGGGGGCAGCCCGGTCAGGTCAAAGGTCGCACGACGAATCAACGTAAGCGCGGAAGCCCATGGAGCCGGCTTCAACCCGACGACCTTGAGCTTGCCTTGAATGAAACGGTCAATCGGGTTCCCCCTGCCAGATGGTGTATCAATTTTCTGCAACGGGCGAAACGCCCACACATCCTCGTCCTTGTAGCGACGGTGAATCCATTCGCCGGAGAGTCCCCCGGCGGTCTTGATGAGGATGCCTTCCTCGGTACGTTCCCTGCTGCGATCCTCAGTGATGTACCTGGCCTGTGTTTTTGCGTCCGGCCAGGGCGCCCCCAGCGCAACCCAGCGTTTAATTACATTAACCTGTGAGGGAGCCAGCTTGTCATTCTCCTTGGGCGGCATGAGGAAATCCTCATCCTTCCTTTCAATGGAAAGCACAATCGGGCTGACCTCCGGTTTGCCCGGCACCATCCCCGGTTCCTCACTTTCCCCGCCCTTGAGCAGGCCTTCGCGGGTGGTTAAATCAAACTCGCCCTTGATCTTCTTGGGCTCCTCACCGTGGCAGGCAAAACATTTACTGCTGAAAATCTGCTTCACCTTCAGCGAGAAGAGTCGCTCGCCCTCCTGCTTCGGATTCGGCGCCCCCATGCCGCCAATCACGCCGGCAAACAAAATGTAAATAGTCGCGGTGAATCTCATCAGATAATGTTGGCGTTGAGCGCTTTTTGGGCGGCCATATAATCGCGTTTTCGAACAGCTTTCACAATGGCAATGTGCTCAGCCACAATTTCATCAAACTGGTCGATGCGAGAATAGTCCATGAGCACCCGTGAAGTAATGCTGAGCCACACCCTCTCGAGTTCACGTGAAGCGCGGCGGACAAGGTAACGGTGCAGCGCCAGATCGCTGTCAGTAATCGCGCTCAGGTCGCCACGGCCGCAGGCGCTGGAAAGGTCGGCAAGGATGCCCTCAAGCTGTTCATCGTCCTCCCCGGTCAGCTCACCGATGCATTGCTTGAGACAAAAGGCCTCCATTTCGCGCCGCATCGATTGCAGCAACTGCCGCTCGCCCTCGCTGGGCGGCGTATTGACACGCACGCCCTTGTTCGGCCGGTACACCAACACACCCTCCTGTGAGAGTTGCAGCAGCGCATCGCGAATCGGCCCGCGACTCACCCCAAATCGCTCGGCCAACGTGTGTTCCCGCACCGGCGCGTCATTCGACCACACACCGGACAACACCTCTGAGCGCAGCGTATCAATAATCTGCTCCCGCATGGAGCGAACCGACTTATCAACAACTGGCATGGACGGAGTTTTCCCGCCCAATCAAAAACCGTCAACGTAAATTGTTAACAATTTACAATTTATGCTCGAGCCCTATTTTATAAGCTTCAAGCGCAAATCCTTGAAGTGCACGATCATTCCCGGGTCGTGAAGCTGGAGTTGAATCATGCCCTTCTTAAGGCGTTTGGTTTCAGGCAAATGCTCTGTGAATTCACTCGAAAGTTTGCCGTTAATGAAGAGCTTGAAGTTGTTCCCCTTGGCGATGATGTGCACGGAGTTCCAGTCGCCCTTCCTGATGTCGGCCGCAGTCAGGGCGTCCTTGATTGCAGTAATGGTCGGCTTGTCATCCTCACCAATCACCAATTGGTCACCACGAAAGCAGCGATGCTCCTTGCGGCCCGGGGTATGAAAATCCCAAGCCCCCATCACGTTCTTGCCGATCCCGAGGTGACCCAGGTCCGCATGGTAGCTCTGGAAATCGCGTTTACGGGTCTTGTCGACAATGGCGCGAATACTTACCCCGCTATTACCCTTGCCGGGAAACCGGTACCTGAATTTCATCTCCAGATCCGCAACCTCTTTATTAGGACTATATGTCAAATAACCGCGGCCCTTGTCGCCGTTGCCGACGATGATGCCATCCTGCACCATCCACGCCGGCGCGGTCCTGGCCGGCATGGCCTCCCAGCCCTTGAGCGTCTTGCCGTCGAAGATGGAAACAAACCCGTCCTTGCCGGCCGCCTGCGCGGTGGTCCATCCCAGCGCGCCCAGCGCCAGACCGACTATGATTTTCCTGATATTCATGATGCTAGTGCCTTCAACGATTCAAACACCTCACAACGGTTCAGGCAATCAATTCCTTTATGGCCTTACCACCGAATTGACTGAGTTGCTTGTTTCGACCGGCATGAAAACAGGTGAGCTTGATGTCGTCCAGACCAAGTAGGCGCAGGAAGGTGACATGAAAATCACGCATTGGATGAATCACTTCAACCGCCTTGGCGCCAGAGGAACTGGACTACCCGCCCGTCGTCGAACCGTCCAAGCTTCCTTTGAGGTCGTAGCAGGCCCCTTCCTTCGTGCTGCGCACAAAGATTTGTCCATTGCTATAAGCGGCGTGGGTCCAGCACTTGCCGTCGACAGCTTTGAAACGACCAACCTCGCTGTACGCTTTAGGCATCGCTTTGGAGACGACTACTTCGCCCGCATCGCTGGTGGTGATCAGTTTCCCGTCGACGAGGATAACACCCCCTGGGCCAAAACCTGACTTCGACCACTTGATTTCGCCGGTTGCCAACTCAACGCATTTAAGGGGTCCATCACCATACTCCTTGAACTGAAACATCCCGTAAAGATGACCATCGATGCAGACTGGTGTGCTCCAGTGGTTCATTAACTTGTTGGGCTTGCGCCAGAGTCGCTTGATGGAATATTCGCCATCTTTTTTACTGACTCGAAAAGCCGCTGCCCCGACGCCGTAACCTGCGGAACAGTAAACGATGTCACCTTCGAGAATCGGTGAGGCAGCAGTGGATACCTTGAACGGGTGAGCCGCGCGCCAAAGCACCTTGCCGCTCTTGGTGTTGCAGGAGACCAAGCCTTTTTGCGTGAAGAAAATAACCTGCCTCTCGCCCTGAATATCCCCCACGATCGGGCTGGCATGAGTCATTTGATCACTTTCTCCGCTCCATACCGTCTGGCCTGATAACTTGTTGATTGCTAATAATGACTGATTTTTACCGCCACCGCATATGAAAACCAAATCATCGTCGATGATAGGGGCTGCTGCGTTCTGCCAGCGAATCGATTTGGCTTTGTTTTTTTTGACGAGATTGACTGTCCAAAGGTTGCTGCCGTTTTTTGCATCGAGGCAGTGCAACATTAGGCGTCCGTCGAGTATGTAAACACGATCGCCATCGCAGGAAGGCGTGGTGCGTGGTCCGTCGCCACCTTTGTTGCCCTCAGTACCACTGTTTCCGCCGCCGTCGTACTTGGCGATGTTTAGCACTTGGCTCCATAGTTTTTTACCGGTGTTGCCGTCAAGCGAGAGGCAGACTTCGCGGTTAACACCGTCAACTTCTTCCATAACGATCGTGAACGCTCGCCCCTTGGCCACGGCGAATGAAGAAAACCCAAGCCGGGTGGAAGTTCTCCAAACGGCCTTGATTCCACTGTGTGGCCAAGCAGGAATTTTCAGCTTCTCGGAGGAGGATCCGTCAAAATTCGGTCCACGATACTGTGTCCAGTCGCCTGCCTGTACTCTTACTGCGCTGACGATAAATGCGGCTGCATATAGAACTGATTTGAATGTGTTTTTTTGTCCGAAAAACATTATTTTTAGGGGTTGGCATAGCTAAGGGCTAATGTGATGAGCATTTCACCCAATGTTTTAGCTGTTTTAAGAGCATTTGGTGGTTTCCTCCATTGAAGCGCAGGAACATCATCTCATCAATTCCTTAATCGCCTCGCCACCTATCTGGCTAAGTTGCTTGAAGCGGCCGCCATGAAAATAGGTGAGCTTGTTGTCGTCAAGACCCAGCAGGCGCAACAGGGTGACGTGAAGATTGCGGACATGGTGCATCTTGTCCACCGCCTTGGCCCCGATCTCGTCGGTGGCGCCAATGGTATGGCCGGCATTCACCCCGCCGCCGGCAAGCCAAACGGTCATGGCATCGGGGTTGTGATCCCGGCCATACTTGATGCCGCCGCGGATGCCGTTATCGGGTGTTCGGCCAAATTCCCCCATCCATACGACAAGCGTCTCCTCAAGTAGGCCGCGTTCCTTCAGGTCCCTGATGAGCGCGGCGATCGGGCGGTCCACCGTGCGGATCAG
>CAJWEP010000244.1 GCA_913030945.1 uncultured Verrucomicrobiota bacterium | reverse complement strand
TGTTTATTCACGCCAAACTGACGCCCATGGCAAAACCGAAAAAGCCAAGTGTCTCCACCACGAAAGTCGGGCTGGTTAAGGTTCAAATCGAAACCGCCGTTGACAATCACACCGGTAAGACACGCCCAAGGTACAGGACATACTGCACAAAGGCAATCGCAACCAGGGATCAGCGGCGGCGGGAATGGCCGAGCAATGAAAAGGCTCACGCCTTTGTCGCAATACTGAACGCCTCAATCAAAGCGGGGAAAATTGAAGAGATTAATACTGAAAATACTCAGGAACTGAAACGGATATCGCAGGATTTCCGCATTATGACAGAATACTTTTTTCTAGCGGGCCACAAAAATGGATTAAATTGCTTAATATTAGTAACTTAAGATGATTCATCAACAATTCAACGATTATTGGGTAATATAATGTGGAGGTTTTTTGGCTGCCACTAATCCTCCAATCATCGGCAAACCAGCAGACTGAGCCTACTGTTTGTCGGTGTAGAGGGTAAGGCGAGAACGAGTGGTGGCGGCGGCCTTGGGTTTACTGGATTTTTCCCAGATTTGAAGTGCCTGCTGGGCAGCGACAGCGGCGGCCTCAAAGTTGTTGTTCGCAGCGTAGGCAATGGAGAGGGTGTCCAGAAATTCGGGGTTCTTGTTTTGAGTGATCCTGCAAAGGCGCCCAGCCAATGCAAGAGCCTCGGCCGGGCTTCGGAGCGCTGCGTTCGACGCGGTTGCCAGGAGCAGGGAAAGTTGATTGGCGGCATCAAGTTGTTTGGTGTCGTTGCGGAGGGCATCCTGATAGCTGGCGATGGCTTGAGGAATTCGGTCTTGGTCGCGGAGGGAGTTGGCGTATCGGTAATGGGCCTTTCCCAGGGACCGCTTGAGTTGAACATCGGTGGCATTAATTTTTTGGGCGGCATTCAAATGGGTGAGTGCCTCCTCGAACCGCGTTAGATTGAGCAGGATGGATCCGAGCTCGAAGAGAATTCGAAAATCCTCGGGATTCCTTGTCCGAGCTTTCTCGAACGCCTGAATCGCGGCTTCGATTTCCTTGCGCTCCTTGAGGAGGATTCCGATGATAAAATGGATATCGGCCAATTCTTTGGGATTGGTGCCGGGAATGGCTTCGGCAACAACTGAATAGCGTTGGAGATAGGTCAGGCCCTCAGCAATTTCGTTGTGATCGACGAACTGGCTGTTAACGCGGAGCGGGGCAACCTCTGGAGGAGGCCCAATCCATTGCCCGGGAAACGGCACGGAATAATCACGCCAGTCCTTTGGGGCGGTATCCAGCAGGTCGACATCGGCGAGCAGTTGGTCGACGCTGACCGGACCCTTGTAGATGACGGCCACGCGTCCGTAGCGATCGAGGAGGAAACTGCCAGGGACGGGCATGGGCAGCCAGCGGTCGAGAAGGGAGCGCTGGAAGAGATCGAGGTTGCGAACCGTTTGGGAGGTCGTGTTGTCGGCGTCGAAAGGAAATTTCAGTTTGGCCAACGCCCGCCTGGCAGCAACTGGTTTCTCCGGATCAGCGTTAAGCACATGTATGCGCAAACCCTTTGAGCGAATTCTGGACTCGGCCGCTGTCCATTCACGAAGCTCAGAGATGCAGGGGGCACACCAACTGGCCCATAGGTTGATGAGCAAGGGTCCCTTTAATCGATCAGTCGGGAGTTCGGTTATGCCGTTTTCGGATTGAACGTAGACTGGAGGGGGTGACAGCCGTGCCGAAAGCACGATCCGGGCGGAAGGATCAGGATCGGGTAATGCGGGTGACGAGGGTGAAAGGCTCTTGCGGTTCGGCGGCGGACTCCATGATTTTGCGGCGGCGACTCCCTGGGTAACGAGGTAACGCTCGCCCGGTTCGATACCTGAAATTGATTCTTGTGCCCCTCCCGGCCAGTGAACGAGTAACTTTTCGATGACGGCGTCTGGGCCAAGTCCAAAATGAAGCCAGTCGCTGGATTGAGAAAGAAACGCATCGCCAGCGTGCACACGCCGAATCAGGGGAACAGGCTGATCCGTGAGGTAGAGTTGCACACGGGCACCCACAGCATCGCGGTTGGTTGATTTACCGTTGCCTGACAACTTGACGGCGACCCAGTCGGCGTTGGCAGCTGAGTCGTTTCTCAAAAACCGCAGGCGAGGAGCGGTGCGTGCTGTCATCCACAGATCCAGATCGCCGTCAAAATCCCAGTCAACGGCGGTGACAGCCCGGGAGTCATCGGGGAAATCAAACCCGGAGACAGAAGAAATATCGGCAAAACCGGTGCCTCGGCAATTGAGGAAGGCGCAATTACGCTCATTGCCGCTAAAGGAACGGTCCTCGTGGAGAAGCCGGTTGAGCGCCTTCCATCCCTGCCGGTAACGCATGGTGTTTTCCGGAGTGATCTTGTCGACCGGTGATTGCGACACGACCTGCCGCCAATAGACACTTCACAAGTCGCCGGTGTCTTCCGTGCTGATGAAGCCGTTGGCAACAACAAGATCCTCCCAGCCGTCGTTGTTGAGATCGACGAAGATGGAACCCCACGCCCATCGGCCCATGGTCACGCCCTGTTCAACGCTGACGTCGCGGAAGCCGGGTCCTTCGGAACTGGCCTGGAAGAGGGTGTTGCCGCGGGCGTGGCGCTGGTATTGGGCGCGCATATCATTGGAAGCGCCGGGCTTGAACTGGCGCTGGAATGTGATGCGATTGCCGGCAGCGGAGAACATGTTGCCGACGTAGATATCAAGGTGGCCGTCCCGGTTGAAGTCAGCCCAGGTGGCAGACATTCCGGCAGCCATATCCTCGACGCCCAGCTCGGCAGCGACATCGACAAACCGGCCCTTGGTATTTTGATAGAGATTGTTTCGTCCGTAATCGTTGGCGACGTAGAGATCGGGGTCACCGTCATTGTCGTAATCCTCCCAAGCGGCAGCGAAGCTGAACCGGTTGTTGTTATGGTTGAGGCCGGTAGCTTCTGTGACGTCGTTGAACTGCCAGTTGCCGTCGTTGCGAAGGAGCATGTTTCGTCCGCCGTTCTGGGCATCGTGATAGGGAAGCGGTTCTCCGAGCGTACCGCCACGGACTCGGTCGGCGGATGGGTTGTAACCGCAGGCGTAGATGTCGAGGTCACCGTCGAGATCGAAATCGGTGGCACTAAGGGAGAAAGTTTGGGCATGAGTGGAGGTGCCAAAGCTGAGTTCAAAGCGGCCTGAGCCGTCGTTTTCCATGAGAAGCAGCTTGAAGTCCTGGGAGACGACAAGATCGCGATCGCCATCATTGTCAAGGTCGATGATCAATGTACTGGCGCAGTAGTCGAGCCAGTCGGTGCCACTTTGGGCGGTGAAATCAGTAAGGGTTCCATCGGGGTTCTGGAGGAAGAGGCGGTTGGGCAGTCCGCCTTGCTGGCAAAGGTAGAGGTCATCGAGTCCGTCGCCGTTGACGTCGCCAAGGGCCAGGCCGTGGTTGGCGACAACGTCGAGTCCGAGGCTAACTGGAATGCGGGCGCGCCAGTGATCGGTGGAACGGAGCAACTGTTCGCGGTAAGCCTGATTGTGACCTAAGAGGTCGGCGGTGCAGTCGTTGAGGAGAGGGGCATTGCTGTTTGCGAGGCGGGTGGATTCCTCGTAGGCAAGGAGAGCGATCTTTTTGATGCGTGGTCTTTTGAGAACGGGTGTCCAGTGACAGAGCCATTTGGCGTTGATTTGTTTTCGGCCTTCGGTGGATTGACCGGTGGCGTGGAAGATGACTTGAGTCGTGAAATCGTTTCCGGCCGTGTCAACTTTGAAGAGTTTGACTCCGGTTTGGAGGATGTTGGTGGATTGAATGGTGGCGAGGAGAGACTGGAAGGCAATAACCGGGTCATCCTGAAAAGGTGCGGACTCAGGGCCGCCGCGTTGGATAAGGAACACCGGGTCGCGGTAGACTTCGGAGAGAGTGGCGGGTTGAAGTTGCAGTTTTAAGACGGTGTTTGGAGCGAAGAATTTGGCGATGGAATCAGGGGACAGTTTTGAGGGAGTGGACAGTTTTTTTGCGAGGAATTTGAGTTGTTTGGTCGCATCGGCGCTAAAGCCTTCACTGTCCCAGCCGTCCTTGATCGGATCGATGCGATTGTAGGCATCCTTGAGTGGGGCGACAAAGGTGGTCTGATCGAGTCCTGGCGCGGTCTGGACCCCCCCGACGACGGGAACTGTTTCAGTTGATTCAGGTGATGGTGGAACGGGGTTGGGCTTTTCCGGAGTCGAATTTTGAGAGCAACCGGTCCACGAAAGGCACAGGATAATACTTAGAATCCTGATCGATTGGAGGAGTTTGAGCCGGTGGCTACTGTTCTTCCGAGTTGCCTTCACGCTGCGGGAAAAATAGATGTCTTATTGCTGATTGTCGATTAACAAGTGTGATTAACCGGAAGTAATCGCCACCTCAACTTTATGAGATATAGACCACCGGCCGTTTTTTCTTCAACAACTCAGCGGATCAGCCATTTCCCCCTGAATTTAGAGCTCAAAGACCTGCCAGGGTGATCAACAGGATCAAAGTCTCCTCGAACAACCCGGCGAGTATCGCGATAATGGAAATTACCACCTTGGTCAAGGCGACAACGGCCGTTATTCTGCCGGGCATGACCGCTGACTCC
>CAJWEP010000243.1 GCA_913030945.1 uncultured Verrucomicrobiota bacterium | reverse complement strand
TTGATTGGCCACCATCAATCCGTAGTCGCGGTTGTGCCACCACGGGATGCGCGGCGTTTTCCCGTTGGCCAGAATCGTGATGCCTGCCCATCGGCCGTTGATCTCGCCGGAGTAACCACACCAGATCGCCGGTTGGCCCCACGTGTTCTTGGCGCTGACCTGGCCGGCGCTGTTGCGAAGTTGCCCGCCGTTTTTCTCGATCAACGGCGTGGCCAGGCGCACGCCCAGGCCCATCTCCTCCTGATCCCCGAAGTAGAAATCGTGCGGGGCAGAAAAGTTGATGTCGTAGGTCAGTCGCCAGCCGCCCTTGGCCAAGCGGATGGTATGGGTGACCGTTTGCTGGCAGATCAACTGGCCATCGTTGGTCTCGAAACGGTTGAGCACGGAGAAGGAGCCGGCTGATTGTCCGCCGCTTGGCTGGGTGATGAACCGCTCGTGTACAACGCGCGCGCGGTTTCGCCAAAAATCCGAGCCGGAGATGTCGCCGAACGCCATCCAGATTCCGGGATGCATGGAGGTGTGATCCTCGTCATCCACGCCCTTGATGGGCGGATTGTTTCGCGTGACTTGAGTGCCGCCGATCGTGCGGATGTTTTTGAAGAACGGCCGAAGCGTCACGGGGTCGTTGTAAACATAAGTGCCGACCAGTTGGCCGTTGATCCCGATGGTCACCTGTCCCTCGCTTTCTTCGAAATGAATCCCGGGCTTGGGCGGCGGTTTCGCAGCGGCCGGCTGGGGTTTGTCCTTGCAGATCACGAGGAAGGCGACGAGGTCGGCCAGTTGTTGGGCGTTTATCAGTACACCGAAATTGTTGGGCATGGGGGAGGTGTTGGCGCTTGTCCGTGTTGCGATCTGATTTTTGTCGAGTGTCACGCTTTGGCCGGCGGCCAAGCCGAGTTTGAAGGTCAGGCCGCTCTCCTCAAGAGCCATCCCGGCGTAGGTTTTGCCATCATTCATCTCGACGATGTGGGTGCGGTAGCCTTCCACCAGCCGGGCGTTGGGTTGCAGGATGGATTGCAGGATCGTGGCGGCGTTGTCACGCGAACCGATCCCGTTGAGTTCGGGGCCGAAATTTTTCCCCGCACCGTTGACCTGATGGCAGGTGGCGCATTGGGTGCCTTGTTTGCCGAAAAAGATCTGCCAGCCCCGGCCAACGTCCGCTTGGCCAAGTGCCGCGAGGACGGCCTCCTGTGTCACCGGTTTCGGCTGGGGATCGATCAGTACCTGACTGAAAACGGTGACGTAATTCGACTTGCGGCTGTCGGTTCCGTCTGTGGAATTGCCGCCGAGGATGATGGTGTCGCCGGTTTTGAAACGGCGATGGAACAAATCCAAAACTGCATCGCTGGTTTTGATTTGCAGCCCGGTGGCGGTGAATTGTTTCAGCCAATTGGGCTTGGCCGCGGGGGCGATCCGGCGGTCGTGCGCGACGTGAACATCCAACAGGCACTGGGCGATCAACGTGACGAGGTTGTCTCCGCGTGAGCCGGAATCGTCATTGCGCGACATCAGATACACCGCACCCTTGAGCGGCTCGGGGATGTCCGTGAACCGATAGCGCCGGTCGAGGTAAACGGGGCCGCTTTCGTGCAATCCGCCCGCAATCCGCACCGTGCGTTGGGTGGCCTGCCTGTCCAACTCAACGACGTTTGCCTGTACCTCGGGCAGATCGATTTTTTGAAAGCTGAGTTTCACCAGCGGTCCGACCCGTTCGCCATCACGAAACATCGCCGCGTGCAGCCGCGCTGACTGGTTGATGGTGAACGGCTCGCGATAGACCTCCGACCGCCCATTGGGCTCGCTGCCATCGAGGGTGTAGCGGACACGGGTATCGTTGATGTTGGCCTTGATGCTGATGGTCTGCACACCGACGAACTCGCCGCCGCTTGGGTTGATCTGCAACAGGTTGGCCATGTTGCGCTCGACCTTGCTCAGGTACAGCGCGGCTACGGTTGCCACGCCGGGATCGGGATCATTCACCAGTGACTTGGCCTCGGCAGGGGTGATGAGTTGCAAACCGAGCAGAGCCAGCAGGGCCGCGCGGCGCACTCCGGCCCGCTTGTCCTGCAGCATTGGCCGGAGTTCATCGGCAGAGAGCATGTCGCGCAGGGCTCCCCAAGCGGAATAAAACGTCAGGCGATCTGTCTCCGTTGCTGCCAAGCGAATGATCTCCGGGGTGAATTGGTTTTGGCCGGTCTGCCAAATGGTTTGGAGCGCGGCGAAACGTACCCGGGCGTTGTCGTGGCCAAGTGCCTGGCCAAGTGATGCGATCAATTCGGACTTCTCCTCGGCCTTGGTCAGGCGCAGGCGAATTGCGCGGAGTGATTGTATCTGTTGATTCAGCGTGCCGCTGCCTTTGGCCAAGCGCAGGAGTGCCTGGTCGACCTTGACATTCTGCCACGGCGCCTTGGTGCGGTGCCGGGCCAGCGTCCACGTCAGCCAGGTTTCTTCGGCCGGATTGTTGGCCCCGTTGGTCAGGCGGATCAGTGAGTCGCTCATTTGTGTTGTGACGTGGAGGAGCAGTTCGTCCTGAGCATTGGTTCGCCACGCCGGGATCGGTTGGTCGAGGTCATCGGCCAACTCCTGCCGACTCCACGAGTCGATGGGTTTCCTGCGCTTGGCCGTGAGCCATTCGGCCTGTTTGTCCGGCGGGTTGTCCCGGTGCCAAATGCGAAAAATTCGGCCTTCGTTGATCTGATTTTCGAGCTTCGGTTTGCCGTCCCATTTGACCCCGTATTCGTTACCCCAGCCGAGGATCCACAACGCGCCGTCCGGGCCGATCTCGATGTCACTTGGCTTGAACAGGCTGTTTTTTGCATCCGCGAAAATCTCCAGTGGCTCGTCGCCGGTATCGCTTTGGAGCAGGGCGCCGTTCCAGCGGGGGCGCATGACGTAGGTGCACTTGCGGCCCCAGTCGTTGATGAAAAAAACATTGCGATATCGCTCCGGGAATTTGTCGAGCGAATAAAAAATCACGCCGGTGCCGGAGCCGTGAAAGAAGGGGCCACTGTGAGGGGCGGTGGGCAGATGGGCGGCATCGGTCCAATTGTAACTCCACGTGTGCCCCCACCCGAAGTGTGCCCCGAAAAAGGGCATGAAGATCTTGTCGCCCTCATTCTGGTCGTTGTCGGTGCCGATGAAATGGAACCCGTCATCCATCGCCATGTCCCATGGATTGCGGAAGCCGCGGCTGACGATCTCGAGGTTTTTGCCCATGGGATCGCAACGAAGCACGCCACCCTCGCGACCCCAGTCGTCCGCGGGATTATGGTAGGTTTTACGGTAGGTCTCCGCCGTGAATGTTTCGGCGGGTGGCAGGTCGGGCGAGCCTTCCGGCGACTCCACCCCCCAAAGATCGCGGAATGGCTTGGGCGCAATCCGTCCCGGCTGCGTGAGCCCCTTGGAGTTGCCCTTGGACATGTAGAGCTTGCCGTCCGGGCCCCAGTTGAGTCCGTGCAGGGAGTGCTCAATGTTGCCGAGGTCGGTGTAGATTCGGATGTATTCATCTGCGACATCATCGCCGTCCGTGTCGCGGATGACGGTGAAGTCCGGCGCGTTGGCCACGTACAGGTCGTCTCCCTTCCACAACAGCCCGTGAATGCTGTTGAAGCCGTGGGCGAACGTCTTAGCCTCATCCGCGACACCATCGTCATCGTGGTCGATGAGAATCTTGATCGTGTCGCCCGGTGTGTTTTCCTTGGGTGACCGGAACTGTGGGCCCTGCGCAACGAACCCCCGGCCAAGACGGTCAAAGGCGATACAGGTCGGATTGCGAATCAACGGTTCGCTGGCGAACAGGCTGATCTCAAAGCCGGGCGGCAGGACGGGGAACTTGGATTTGTTCGTATCCAGATTGGTTGAATCCGCGAAAGCAAACGGGACAAGCCCAACAAAGAGCATTAAGAACAGACTTGAAATCTTCATAAGCAAAAACATCCAACCAAAAAGAAGGGCGTTATTGTAACGAATTCGGAGTGGAAGACAATCGCCTATCCAAGGTTGAGCGGGCCGCCTTGGCTTAGTTTCTTGTTGCCGAAAGTGTCGATGTGGTGTCCCACGCCGTGGGCCAATGCCATGTGCAGTCGGTTGTGGGCGAAGCCCTTGAGGTTGAGAGAGCGGCCCATCTTGAAGTCCATGCCGTTGCCGATCACCACAAACGGAATGTTGTTGAGCGTGTGGCTGTTGCCTTTGCCCAATTCGTTGGTCCAGACGATGGTGGTGTTGTCGAGCAGGCTGCCGTTGCCGTCCGGTTCGGGTGTCTCGTCCAAGCGCTTGGCCATGTAGGCGAGTTCGCCGGCAAACCACTTGTTGATGCGTGTCAGCTTGTCGACGGCCTCCTCGTTCTTGTCGGTTTCATGCGACAACGTGTGGTGGGTGTCCTTGATTTCTAGCCAGTTCATCCGCGCTTGGCCAACCGACTTGGTATATTGCAGCGTGCTGACCCGGGCGAAGTCGTTGACGAAGCTGTTCACCATCAAGTCGATCTGCATTCGGCTCAGGCGCGGCGTGTTGTCGTTCTGGTTGGTGACGCCGGTTTCGAATTTTGGCGGATCGGCGACCAGGTTCGTGCTGTCCGCGCGCCCGAACTCCTGCTCCATCTGCCGGACGAATCCGGCGTGTTCCTCAAGCAACCGTCGATCCTCGGCGCTGATTTTTTTGGAGACG
>CAJWEP010000242.1 GCA_913030945.1 uncultured Verrucomicrobiota bacterium | reverse complement strand
TGGTGAAATTCACCATCAGTCGTTCTACCGATGTTCCAAATCCCGCGATGATAGTGCCTTTCCCCGCTTCCGCCATTTTGGTCAGAATTTCCGGTTCGACCTGGAGATTCCATGCGTAATGCATCTCGCTTGTCTCGAGTACCGATCGGGCCGCAGACGTTGCATCACCGCCGCCCTTAAACAGGAGCTTCGAGAAAGCAGGTTGCCCTTCCTCACGATAAAGCTCATTGGCTTCGAACACGATCACATCGTTCGGTTTGAAGTCGACAACCTTGAAGGGTCCCGTGCCGATGGGATTGAAATTTTGCTCGGTGCATTCTTGCGCTTTGGCACCAATGCAACCATCAAACTGTGCCTTTTGCATGATCGGGGCGTTGTAGCCAACGAATGGAGCATAAGGAAACGGTTTGGCTACAGTGAAATTGATCTGGATGGTGTGCGAGTCCAACGCGTCCACCGACACAATGTCATTGAAGTAGTTGGATGACGTACAGCCGGTGTCCGGATGGGAGCAGTATTCGTATGTAAATACCGCGTCTGCCGAGGTCAATTCCGATCCATCAGACCATTTAATTCCAGGTTTGATTTTCCAGGTGATCGACTTCAGATCTTCTGACACACCACCGTTCGCAACCGTTGGAATCTCTTCGGCCAGCCAGGGGTGCATCTTCCCATCGTTGTCATAACGAGCCAGTGGCTCAATCACAACCGATGACGCTTCCAGCTCCTTGGTTCCGCCCGAGAGGTACGGCATCATGGTTGACGGTGCTTGCCAATAGAGCAACCTCAGCTCACCGTCTCGCCCTCGTTCAGCAGCCCAGGCAGTACCCGCCAGTGCGACCGCGGAAGTAAGCGCGATACTAAGAAGAAGTGTTTTCCTCATTTTTTTCCTCCCTCAATGTTGAGTATGTGACTAACCCGAAGGTTAGCCGGTTTACTAAGAACCAACAAAACAGCAACAAAACAGCAACAGCAACAACTTGGGTGGCTAACGTTTAGTCGATCACTAAAACATCATCGCAGCCTCCATTCGAGATAAGAGTCTACCGCAAATTCACTAGTCCACCAGATGGCAGGCCACCCAGTGACCCAAACCCAGATTTTTTGGTTCAGGCATTGAGCTTTTGCAACGGATTTCTGCTATCGGGCACCGCGTTCGGAACGGGCAACCCGAGGGCGGATTGGCCGGGCTTGGGACATCGCCTGTGAGAATAATACGTTCTCGTTTTGTTTCGCGTCCTGGGTCGTGTAGCGGCACCGCAGAGAGCAAAGCCTTGGTGTAGGGATGTTGCGATCGGCGGTAAAGTTCGCGTGCGGGCCCGAGTTCGACAATCTTTCCCAAGTACATCACCGCAACCCATTTGGAGATGTGACGAATCATTCCCAGATCATGACTGATGAAAAGGTATGTGAGTCCCAGTTTTTCTTGCAGGTCTTCCAGCAGGTTGACTACTTGGGCCTGAATTGATACATCGAGCGCCGCAATCGGTTCATCGCAAATGATGAATTCAGGATTGAGTCCCAGGGCGCGTGCGATCCCAATTCGCTGGCGCTGACCACCCGAGAATTCGTGTGGGTAGCGGTTGGTGTATCTGGGGTTTAACCCGACCGCATCCAGCAACTCTTCGACTCGGTTGCTGCGGTCTTTACCTTTAAGGATGCTGTGCTCATCCAGTGGTTCGGCAATGATGCTGCCGACCGTCATGCGGGGATTAAGGCTGTCCTGTGGATCCTGGAATATCATCTGCATTTTTGGGCGCAACGCGCGCAATGCAGAAGGTTTAAGTTGAGTTAGATTCACATCCTTAAAAAGGATCTGACCTTCGGTTGGACGATAGAGATGCAATATGGTGCGGCCTAACGTTGTTTTTCCACAACCGCTTTCTCCGACGAGTCCAAGATTTTCCTGTGGCATCAAATCGAAGTTGACGCCGTCCACCGCCTTGATCGTGCCGGCCTGTCGACGCAGCAAGCCCGCGGTGATCGGAAAATGTTGCTTCACATTTTTCAGGTGTAGCAGGGGTTTGGAAGAATTGGTATCACTCATGCCTGGTGTCTTTTCATAGGCCAACTGCATTTGTCAGCTTACCTTTCTTGGCCGATCGTTTTCCAAGTCCCACCAGCAGGCGACCTCATGACCTTCTGACACGAACTCTAAAAAGGGATTCTCTTTGGTGCAGCGCTCGAACGAGTAGGTACAGCGTGGCGAAAACGGGCAGGAATCCGGCTGTTTTAATTGATCGGGCGGCTGACCCTCAATCGATTCCAGGCGCTGAGCCCGCTCTCCTTCCATTTCCGGCAAAGTCCGAAGCAGGGCGTGGGTATAAGGGTGTTTCGGCGTGCTATAAAGTTTTTCAACGTCGGCTCGCTCGACAATAAAACCGCTATACATCACCATTACCCGATCCGCGAGGTTAGCAACCACACCGAGGTCATGGGTAACCCAGATAATGGCCATGCCAAGCTCCTTCCTAAGCATCTTGATGAGGTCGAGAATCTGGGCTTGGATCGTTACGTCAAGAGCGGTCGTTGGCTCATCAGCAATTAACAGTTTGGGATCACAGGACAGTGCGATGGCGATCATGACGCGCTGGCGCATACCGCCGGAGAATTGATGAGGATAGTCATCAAGCCGGTCTTTCGCCATCGGAATTCCGACCAGTTCAAGGAGTTCCACGGCGCGTTTCCGGGCGGCGGACTTCGATGAATTCTTGTGCAAGCGCAATGCTTCGGTCAGTTGGTAGCCCACCGTGAGAACCGGATTGAGGGATGTCATCGGGTCTTGGAAAATGAATCCGATTTTCCCGCCTCTAATTTTCTTAAGCGCGTCAATGTCAGCCTGGATCAGGTCTTGACCCTCAAAGAGTGCTGAGCCCCCAACGATTTTCCCGGGCGGCATAGGCAGCAACTTGACGAGAGACATCATGGTGACGGTTTTGCCACAGCCGCTTTCGCCCACGACACCCAATAATTCTCCCTCCCGAACATCAAAGCTGACCCCATTCACGGCATGCACCCTGCCGTCGGCCGTGTCAAACTGGGTGACGACGTCGGTTACGGACAGTACAACATCGGAGTCAGGATTTGATAGCATGGCAGTAACGGTTCCGGTAGTCGCCCTATTGGAACCGGCGAGTCTTGATTCTGTCAACGGATTGCATTGGATTTTCTTGCTAATGGATGAGAAGTATCGTGAACTTGTGCAGCGAGACAGGGAATTTGCCTGATCGGCCTGGATTTAGATAGGTTTCAGACCACTTGACGAGGTATGTAATGAAAAATGAGACGAAACAGGAGGGAAACTCCATCACTGAGGGATTTAAATGGCGCTGTATCGGTCCGCCACGGGGCGGCCGAGTGGTCGCGGTGGCTGGCGATCCCACCGACCCCATGACGTTTTACTTTGGCGCTTGTGCGGGGGGTATCTGGAAAACCACGGATGGCGGTACCTACTGGGAATGTGTCTCGGATGGTTATCTGACAAGCGCCACGATCGGTGCGCTCGCGGTTTCCGACAGTGATCCAAATGTCATTTATGCGGGCACCGGTGAAACCACGATTCGCGTCGATGTCTCTTTTGGCGATGGCGTCTACAAGTCAACCAATGGTGGTAAAAGCTGGGTTCATCTGGGCCTTGAGGAGACGCGCCACATAGGGGAGATCCGCATTCACCCAGAGAACTCGGATATCGCGTATGTTGCCGCACTTGGCCATGCCTTTGGAGAGAATCCCGAGCGGGGAGTCTACCGAACCACCGACGGGGGCAAACATTGGGACTTGATCTTGTATCAAAGCGCACGAGCCGGCGCTGTAGATCTCTCGCTGGATCCAACAAACCCCCGGATTCTTTTTGCCTCAATATGGGAAACGAGTCGAAATTTCTGGAATCTCTCCAGTGGCGGGCCGGGCAGTGCGTTGTTCCGGTCCACCGATGGTGGCGATTCCTGGCAGGAAGTCAGTACGCACCCGGGCTTTCCGGTGGGCATGAAAGGAAAAATTGGCGTTGCTGTGTCGCCTGCCAAATCAGGTCGAGTCTGGGCGTTGGTCGAGGCGGAGCAGGCAGGCTTGTACCGTTCCGAGGATGGCGGCGACAGTTGGTCACTGGTATCTCCCAATCGAGATCTGCTGCATCGACCTTGGTACTACACTCATGTGTTTGCGGACCCATCCCATGGAGATACGGTCTACGTCACTAATTTTCAGATGTGGAAATCAACCGATGGTGGCAGCAGCTTTCAGGAAGTGACAACGCCGCATGGGGACAACCACGACCTTTGGATCGACCCGGGAAACAACCAGCGGATGGTCCAGGGAAACGATGGTGGCGCCAACGTCAGCTTCAATGGGGGCGACACGTGGTCAACGATTTATAACCAGATGACGGCACAACTATACCGGCTGGATATCGACAATCAGTTTCCCTACAGGGTATACGGAACACAGCAAGACAACACCTCAATCAGTGTGCCGAGCGCTGCGGAGTGGGGCGTGATCACCATGAGCGATTGCACGCTGCCGGGAACCGGTGAGAGCGGTTTTATTGCAGTGCACCCGGAAGATCCCAATATCGTCTACAGCGGGGCCGTTGGTTCTTCCCCCGGCGGTAACGGCGCTTTACAGCGCTACGACCACCGGACCCGGCAGATTCAGATGATCAATGTTTGGC
>CAJWEP010000241.1 GCA_913030945.1 uncultured Verrucomicrobiota bacterium | reverse complement strand
ATGGACGAAAAACTGCTCGAAATCATGTGCTGCCCCGAGACGCACCAGCCCTTGGCTAAGGCCGGCGCGGAATTGATCGACGATCTTAACCAACGTATTCAAGCCGGCACGCTGATCGATCGTGTCGATGAAAAGGTCACCGAGCCGATCGACGGCGGCCTCATCCGCGAGGACGGCAAAATCCTGTTCCCCATCCGCCAGGACATCCCCGTGATGCTCATCGATCAGGGCATCCCGCTCGGGCAGTAGTCAGCAAACAAACCAGGCATCTTTGCCTGGAGTGTAGCCTTTTTGGGTGATTTCGGCCTCGATGAGTTCGCGAGCTCCGATGGCGCCCACGGCGATGATCAGCGGTGTGCCGTCCGGCGGGGGAAGTTCGGTGTCGGCGATGACGGGGGTGTCGTGAATTTTCGTGCCGATTTTTTTCGGGGAAACTTCGACGACATGGCGCACGGTGAATCCCTCCGCCTGCAGCCAGCGCAGCCACGGCTTGCCGGCTTGGCCCGCGCCCCATAGGTCAACAGTAGCTTTGCCGGCAAGTGGCCCATCGAGGATGTGCGCTCGACGGCAGCGATCGAAGGCTTCCGGTGAGTAGCGTTCGTCGGTGCGGGTCAGACGGTCGCCAGAGTCGATCCAGTCGAACAGCACCTCCGGCACCTTGGCCGCTGTGTGCCCCTGGCCAAGCGCACGCAGGCAGAAGTCGTAATCCTCCGGCCAGGCGCCATAGCGGAAACCCAGCTCGAACACCTCGCGCCTCGCCAGGAGCGTTGGGTTGACGATCGGCAGCTCGACAAACCGCATGGCGGCGATCCGCTCAGGTTCGATCAGGGAGTTGCTCCAAAGTTCGTATCGCTGCATCGACTCGACCGCTTGGCCAAGCGCATCGACGATGCGAACCTGGCAGCCGACCATGTCCGCGCCGGAGTCGCACAGCAGCGAAAGTTGTTTCTCGAGCCGGGCGGGATGCGAGAAGTCGTCGGCGTCCATCCGCGCGATCACGGGCGCGGCCGCCTCGGCGGCGCCGCGATTGGCCGCGGCACATACACCCAGCGGCTCCTGCTGAACCAGGCGAAGTCGGGGATCGGAAATCTGCCGCACAACCTTCGCGCTGTTATCGGCGGAACCGTCGTCGATGACGATCAACTCGATTTCGCGGAGGGTGGAGTCGAGGATGGATCGCGCAGCCCGCTCAACCGTCGTCGCCGCGTTGCGCACCGGCAACACCACCGAGACCCGCGGAGCGGTCACTTGGCTTGGTCAGCTTTTTCCCCGGTTGGAATGAAGTCCATCGCGGCGGAGTTGACGCAGTAGCGCAGGCCGGTCGGGTTGGGGCCGTCATTAAAAATGTGGCCGAGGTGGCCGTCGCATTTCTTGCAGGTGATCTCGATGCGAACCGTGCCGAGGCTGGTGTCGCGTGTGACGTCGATGGTGTCCTTGATTGAATCGTAAAACGCCGGCCAGCCGCAGCCGGAGTTGTACTTGGTCCCGGAGAGGAAGAGCGGCGTGCTGCAGCCCTTGCAGGTGTAGGTGCCGTCCTTGAAATGATGATCGTATTTGCCGGTGAACGGCCGCTCGGTGTCCTTTAGGCGGAGGATGCGGTATTCCTCGGACGTCAGCATACCCCGCCACTCGGCATCAGTCTTGACGATTTTTTCCTCGGCGGCTTTCGTCGGTTTTATGATGGGTTCGTGCTGAATCGGCTGAATGGCCTTGCCCGCCGAATCGGGTTGGGGGTTGATGTTGGCATCGCCAACCGTTTGCGGGACAGGCTCGGCCTTGGCTGGGGCGGCGGGTGGAACGGGTTCCGGGGCAGCATGCGTTCTGCTGTGTTCCCCGCCGCCGCAGCCGGCCATAGCCGCAGCCATGGCAACGGTGAAAACCGTGTGCCTCATGCCCGAAATCAAAGCACACTTCGGGGCTCGAGACAACCTTGGCCAAGCGCGGAGGCGGAACGCTGTCTGGTTTTCTGCCGTTGGCCGCGCTTCGTTTGCTTGCCCGGCCTGTTTGTTCGTGTCATTTTTGCTTTCGTGAAACGAGCGATTTCCTTTTTGAGTCTGTTGCTTGCGCTTGGCCAAGCGCAGGCGGCCGAGCGGCCGAATATTCTTTGGATTTATCTGGAGGACGTCAGCGGCTGGTTCGGCTGCTACGGCGATCAAGTCATCAAGACGCCGAACATCGACCAGCTGGCGGCGAGCGGGATTCGGTTCGACCGGTTTTACACGCCGGCCGGTGTCTGCTCGGCGACGCGCTCGGCGATCATCGTCGGCGCGATGCAGACGAGCCTGGGGATTCACAACCACCGCAGCGGCCGCGCGAACTTCCGCGGAAAGAATTTGGGGCCGGTGTTCGATGACATCCGCCTGCCCAAGGGCGTGCGGACGCTGCCGGAAATGTTTCGCGCCGCCGGTTACTGGACATTCAATGAGGGCGGCAAGGACGACTACAATTTCAAGCACGACACGGGTGCGATGTACGATTTCCTGCCGAGGAAACGCGGCTGGGGCCCTGCATTGCTGGTCGCCGGCGAGTGCTGGAAGGGGCGCAAAAAGGGGCAGCCGTTCTTTGGTCAGGTCCAGCTCGGCGGTGGCAAACTTGGCCGGCGTGCACCCGAATCGATCGACCGTGCCAAGGTGCCGGTGCCGCCGTATTATCCGGATATCCCGCTCGTGCGGGAGGAGATCGCGCACCACTATGATTGCCTGCTGAAGACCGACGAGCAGGTCGGGCAGATCATCGCCGCGCTCAAGCGAGACGGGCTGTACGACAACACGCTGATTTTTTGCTTCAGCGACCACGGCTATAAGCTGCATCGGCACAAGCAGTTCCTTTACGAGGGCGGCATCCAGATGCCGATGATGGTAGCTGGCCCGGGCGTGGCAGCGGGGCAGGTTCGCAAGGATTTGATCAGTGGCATCGACATCGCGCCGGCCTGTTTGGCCGCCGCCGGCATCGAGATCCCGAAGCACATGGAGGGCGCGGACTTCTTGGCCAAGGGCTACACCAAGCAGAAGTTCGTTGTGGCGGCCCGCGACCGGTGCGACTACACCATCGAGCGCATCCGCGCCGTGGTGACGCCGCAGTTCAAGTACCTGCGAAACTACCTCACCGACCGGCCGTTCATGCAGCCGAGTTACAAGGATCCGTGGCCGGTCTCCAAAAAGTTCCGCGAGATGATGGCCAACGGTGAGATGAACGAGACGCAGTTGATTTTTTTCGGTTCAGAAAAAGCGCCGGAGGAACTGTACGACCTGACCAGCGACCCGCACGAGATTCACAACCTGGCCAACGATTCGAAGTTCAAAAAGCAACTGCGGCGCCATCGCCGGTTGCTTGACGGGTGGATCAAGGAGACCGGCGACCAGGGACTGAAGACTGAGAGTGATCCCGGCCTGCTGGCCGTCCTCAAGCGCTGGGGTGCCAAGTGCGTGAATCCCGAGTACGACCGCGTGCGGCACCTGCTGCAGGCCGAAAAAACGGAATGATCATTTACCACAACCCACGCTGCTCGAAGAGCCGCCAGGCGCTTGGCATCCTGCGGGACAACGCCGAGGAACCGGACGTGGTCGAGTACCTCAAGGAGCCGCTTGACCAAATGGAGTTGGTCGGGTTGCTGAAGAAAATGGGCGTGCCGGCGCACGACCTCCTGCGCACCAAGGAGGACGAGTACGACGAACTTGGCCTCTCGCCAGACACGCCGGAGGAGGACATCCTCACCGCCATCGCGGCACACCCGATTCTGCTCGAGCGCCCGATCGTTGTGAAAGGCCGCCGGGCCGTCATCGCCCGTCCACCGGAACTCGTCGAGGAATTGCTTTGAAACCAAAGGCTGAATGGCTGTGTTGTTTCGGGCGCGGCTTAGGATGAAAAAGCAAAGAGCTCTAACTGCAGATGAAGGTTAATCAGTCTATTGCCTTGGTTTTTGCCTTTGTTCTTTCTGTTTGTACCCATGCACAAGATTCAGGTAATCCAACAACGATAGATACAGACAAGGATGGTCTTTATGACAACCTGGAAGTTAATACGCATAAGACCGATCCCAATGTTGCCGACACCGACGGGGATGGATTGGGAGACGGGGAAGAAATCTACGACTACAACACAAATCCACTGCTTAAAGATTCCGACGGGGACGGCCTCTTGGATGGGGATGAAGTAAAGATTCACCAAACCAATCCATTGGCGGCAGATTCTGACTTGGATGGGCTTGCGGATAAGGAAGAACTTAACGAGTACAATACAGGAGTCCTTGTTAAGGATTCCGATAAGGATGGACTGTTGGATGGAATTGAAGTCAATACACACAAGACCGATCCGAATGTGGGTGACACCGATGAGGACGGGTTGGGAGACGGAGAGGAAATTTACGACTACAACACAAATCCACTGCTTAAAGATTCCGATGGGGATGGCCTCTTGGATGGCCAGGAGGTCAACGAGCACAAGACCAGTGCGCTTGAGCCGGACACGGACAGGGACGGGTTGACGGATGGAGAGGAGTTGGAGAGGCACAAGACCGATCCGAATGAAGGCGACAGCGATGGGGATGGTTTGGGAGACGGGGTTGAGGTCGGGGAGCACGGGACGAACCCGCTGCTTGGGGACACGGACGGGGATGGTTTGAGTGATGGAGAGGAGGTCAACGAGCACAAGACCAGTGCGCTTGAGCCGGACACGGAC
>CAJWEP010000240.1 GCA_913030945.1 uncultured Verrucomicrobiota bacterium | reverse complement strand
TTGTGTTGACCGGCAACGAGGGGTTGCGGGTGCAGGCGCAGCGGGTGGCGACGGAGATCGACCCAGGTGCGGCCGGCCTTGTATCGCTCGATGCCGTGGGCGGCCTGAAGGGTTCAACAACCGGGGATAACGCGATGCGCTACGCCGGTGATCGTCTGATTTACTCCACGGCGGACGAGACAATGCGCTTGACCGGAAAGTCAGGTGTGGAGATTCGAACGTGGCGTGAGGGTGAGGAGGTGATTGCGCTTGGCCAAGCGGCGATTTACAACCTCGGCACGGGATTGTTGCGCCTGACAGGCGATCCGGTGCTGCATACGCCTGAGGGCGAATTGCGCGGCAACGAGGTCGTGTTTGACCAGCAGACCAAGCGACTCAAGGCAACCGGCCGCTGGAAGATGACGCTGGACCCGAAAACGATTGCAAAAATGCGCGGAAGACCGAGAGAACAGGACGAAATGAAAAAGGAGACGCCGTGAGCCTGCTTGAGGCGAAGGGCTTGGCCAAGGAGTACAAGAAACGGCGCGTGGTCAACGGCGTGACGATCTCCGTGTCGCCCGGGGAGGTCGTCGGTCTGCTCGGCCCGAACGGCGCCGGCAAGACGACCTCGTTCAACATGATTGTCGGGCTGGTGCGGCCGGACGAGGGAGAGGTGCTCTTCGAGGGCAAGTCGATCGGCGCCCTGCCCATGCACCAGCGGGCGAGACGGGGCATCGGCTACCTTACGCAGGAGCCGTCGGTGTTCCGCAAGCTGACGGTGGAGCAGAACATCCTGGCTATCCTCGAGACCTGTACATCCGACCGGCTGGAGCAAAAGGCCCGACTCAAGTCGCTGCTCGAGGAACTCGACCTGACCACATTGGCCAGAAACAAGGCATACACCTTGAGTGGCGGGGAGAAGCGGCGGCTGGAGATCACACGGGCGCTGGTGACCAGCCCGCGGATGCTTCTGCTCGACGAGCCGTTCAGCGGGATCGACCCGATCGCGGTGTACGAGGTGCAGAAGATCCTGCGCAAGCTCAAGGAGCGGCGGATGGGCATCCTGATCACCGACCACAACGTCCGCGAGACGCTCAAGCTGGTAGATCGCGCCTACATCATCCACAAGGGGGATGTCCGTTGCGAGGGCGAGGCGGAGTTCCTCGTAAACGATGCCACTGCGCGGGAAATCTACCTTGGTCCCGAGTTCAACTTATAGCATGGCGATAAAGAGAAAACCCAAGCGGAGGAAGATCACGACCCAGCGGTTCTTCGGGGAGCAGGCCGAGCATCTGAAGCTGAAGCTGATCGCCGGGGAGAGCGGCATAGGCCGGACGATCATCGAGCCGACGGTCAACCGTCCGAGCCTGGCCCTGGCCGGCTTCACCAAGTACATCGCCTACAAGCGCATCCAGGTGATCGGCAACGCGGAGGCGTACTATCTCAAGTCGCTGTCAATGAGGGAACGCGTCAAGAGCTATAAGAAGCTATGCTCGTACAAAATTCCCTGCATCGTGTTCACGCGGAACCTGCCGATCGACCGGGAGCTGAAATCGATCGCCAACGAGGTCGGTGTGCCCATCCTCCAGACCCCGATGGTGACCATGCGGTTCGTGAACGTGGCTACGATTGAACTGGACCTGCTGTTCGCGCCGCGGGACACCGTCATGGGGAGCATGGTGGACATTCACGGGATCGGGGTGCTCATTCGCGGCGAAAGCGGCATCGGCAAAAGTGAATCGGTGCTCGAGCTGATCGAGCGGGGGTACAGCCTGGTTACGGACGACATCACCAGGGTGACCCTGCTGGACGGCCGGGAAATCGTCGGCACCAGCTCCGAGTTGTCCCGCTACCACATGGAGGTGCGCGGTATCGGGATCATCAATGTCGCGGCGATGTTTGGCGCGAAGAGCATCCGCACCGAGAAGCGCCTCGATCTGGTGGTCACCCTCAAGGCGTGGAAGGAGGTCAAGAACATCGACCGTCTCGGGATGGATGAGGATTACATGAAGATCCTCGGAATCAAGGTGAGGCATGTCAGCATCCCGGTCCGGCCCGGGCGAAACCTGGCCCGACTGATCGAGGTGGCTGCCCTCAGCGCGAAGCTGAGCGCCGCTGGGTACAACCCCGCCCGCGAGTTGAACGAGCGGTTGATCGCAACCATGACCTCGGGCAAATCCTAACAGCAACGCCATGGCGGATGACTCAAAACCGAAGAATCCCAAGGGGAAGGACAACTGGGTGCCGAAGGATCTCCTGCGGGAAATGAAGTCGTTTGCCAACAACGAAGGCAAACAAATGGTCGGCTTCATGCGGAGCGCCATTCGCAACGTGGTGAACCCGGACGAGAAGCCGTCGGCCGGGTCCACGGCGGAGGAACCGGCGGGTTTCAGCGACTGGGCGCTGCCTCCCCGGTTGACCGAACTGCTCGAGGCTGCCTCCGAGGCGACCGGGAAAACCCCGGCGCAGTTGATGGCGGCTTGTGTTTCCCTGTCCCTCGAGGACGTGATCCGCGACGAGGAGGTCAGGCGCGCCGCCGCCAAATCCAAGCTCGATCAGCTTCAGAAGGGCGGCGACTGATCAGTCCTCGATCAGCAACACGTCCACCGGGTCGTCTTTGGCCAAGCGGGTTCCCGGAGTCAGATCAACCAGACCGTTGGCTCTGGCCAGACTGCCCAGCAGGTGCGAGTGCTGCCCCCCGGTGCTCCGGACAAGCCCGCAATCGTCGATCGTCACCCGCACGAAATGCCTCCGGTCCCCCTTGTTGGCCAGTTCACCCGCCAGGCGACCCGGCCGCTTGGCCAAGCGCCATTCGGCGGCGCCCTGTATCTTCAACAGGGCGGGCCGAACCATCAGTAGATACGTGACAAGGGCTGAGACGGGATTGCCCGGCAGGCCGAACAACGGCTTGCCGCCGACTTGGCCCAGCACGAACGGCTTACCCGGCTTGACGGCGACTTTCCAGAAATCGAGTGAGCCGCCGAGCTGCTCGATGGCCGGCTTCACGTGGTCGTGGTCACCCACTGAGACGCCGCCGGAGGTCAGCACAGCATCGTTTTCCGCGAACGCCCGCTTCAGGGCAGTCACCGTGTCCTCGAGCGAGTCCGGCACGATGGGGTACGGGGTCGGCAGCCCGTTTGCCCGGGCGACGAGTGAAGCCAGCATGGCGCGGTTGCTCTCGTAAATTTCGCCGGGCTTCAAGTCTGAGGGCGGCTCAACCAGTTCGCTTCCGGTGGCCACGAGGCCGACCTTCGGCCTGAGCCCCACTTCAATCGAATCGTGCCCGGTAGCGGCCAGCAGCCCGATCGTGCCGGCTGTTATGCGCGTGCCAGCGGTAATCACCGGATCGCCTTCGCAGACGTCCTTGCCTTTCAGCCGGATATTCTCCCACGGCTTGACCGAGTCGTTGCAGCGGACGGTGCTATCATCGCCGCGAGTTGAACTGCAATCCTCCTGCATGATCACAGCATCGGCGCCTCGCGGGATTGGAGAGCCGGTGAAAATCCTCATGCAGGTGCCTTTATCAACCATGTCGACCGGATGGGTTCCTGCGGGGATCACGCCGACACAACTCAACTCAACCGGCGACCCAGCCGAGGCGTTGGGCAGGTCGGAGCTTCTGACAGCGTAGCCATCCATCGCGGAATTGTCGAAGTCCGGCAGCGACACGCCGGCGTACGCGTCGACTGCAGCAAACCGGCCCGCGGCGCCGTCCACGGGGACGGCTTCGCGTCCCAGCAAGGCCGCGGCCGCGAGCGATCGTTCAACAGCTTCTTCAAGCGAAAGCATCCGGTGGGGAGTGTCGCCGTTAACAGCCGGAGAATCAAACCTCCTCCTCCGCTCAACGCACAGGATGTGCTGGTTTGCAGCGTCGGCGGATGATACTTGTCGGCAACCAGTGGAAACCGGAACGGATACAACCTGCCACGCAAAACAGGTCGATCAAATGTTTGGCGCAATCGCCAGGCGATACGATCTGGTCAACGACATCCAGAGCCTTGGCCTGCACCGGCTCTGGAAACGCCGCGTGGTGGCCCTGTCAAATTTCAGAGAAGGAGAAATTGGCCTGGACTTGTGCTGCGGAACGGGAGATCTAGCCATCGGCTTGGCCAAGCGGGGTGGTTCACTGGTTGCGATGGACATGAACCGACCCATGCTGCAGCAAGCCGCCAGCCGCCTGACCAAGCGGGGCGAAGACCGGGTCAGTCTCGCCCAGGCGGATGCCTTGAAACTTCCAGTGAGTGACAACTCTATGGACTTGGTGACGATCGGTTATGGATTGAGAAACCTTGCTGAACTTGAGGACGGCATTCGTGAGATCACCCGTGCCCTGAAGCCAGGCGGGCGCCTGCTGATTCTGGACTTCGGGAAGCCGGCCAATCGCATAATTCGATCGGTTTATTATCTATACCTGGCAGGAATGCTGCCGGTGTTTGGCTGGCTGTGCTGCGGCAACGCATCAGCCTACGCATATATCCTGAAATCCCTGAAAAAATATACCGCGCAAAAAGGGGTGGCAGCCGTTCTCCATGACATGGGCTATAACTCCGTTCAGGTTATAGAGATCATGACTGGAGCGATGAGCATTCATATAGCCATTAAATAGGATTATAGCTTTCAAATTCATCGTGGAAAAAACATTATAATTCCTCTTGTATATGGTTTGTTATATCGTAGTATTTCCGGTTGCGCCATTAAATGGC
>CAJWEP010000239.1 GCA_913030945.1 uncultured Verrucomicrobiota bacterium | reverse complement strand
CGGGATGCTCTTGTTGACATAACCCACCGCATTGACAGAATAAACCTGAGCCGAAGCTCCAGCGATTCCCAACGCGCCGACAAATGCTGTTAGTATTAGTGCTTTTGTTCTCATTTTTTTGGAATAGTTTCCGTATGCGCAGCGAATTTGGCAGGTGAACCCCGGGGAGTCAACCCCTTTTTCGCAACTTTTTTTCATTTTTTTTTGAACAGACCCGCCTAATGACTGTCGCAAGGCCCATAATTGCCCTGAAAACAGTCTGAAATCAACTTAAATCGTTGCCTGTCAGTCTCTTTTTTCGGCCAGTTTTTCGATCTCACCGGCCAAATTGACATCTTTTTCGGTCACTTTGTTCCCGGCATCGTGGGTGCAGAGGCTGATGGTGACGGTGTTGTAGGCGTTGGACAGATCCGGGTGGTGGTTGGCCTTCTCGCAGGCGAAGGCCATTTCAGTGATGAAGCCGATGGCCTCGGTGAAGCTGGCAAACCGGTAGGTTTTGCTGATCTTGTCATCGGCAAACGCCCAGCCGGGCAGCTTGGCCAAGGCGTCCTGTATTTCAGGTTCGGTGAGTGCGCCGCTCATGACTCCATGCTTTCAAGACGAGGGCATCCTGCCAAGCCGAGCGTTTTTTTCAATGCCGGGAATCGGGACGGCCCACCGGCGAGTGGCATTGACTTTCGCTTGGCCAAGCGTCAAATCTGTCCGGCGTTTCGTCTGGCCGTACTCTTGTCCTTTAACTGCCTGTTGAACGTTCATTTTTCTGCAATGACAAATCGAATCATCGCCTGTGGTGCGCTTGGCCTGTTGGCCGGTGCGTTGGTGGGTTGCGGTCCCGGTGCCAAGCCGGTTGACCAAGGTGGTGGCAAGGTGCTGAATATCACGGTCGGCACGGAACCGGAGGACATTGACCCCCATGTGGTCACCGGTGTGCCGGAGCATCACATCATCGTTGCATTGACGGAGGGATTGGTTGCGGAAGACCCGGTTGATCTGCACCCCGTGCCAGGCACGGCGGAGAGGTGGGAGGTTTCCGATGACGGCACAGTGTACACATTTCACCTGCGAGAGAATGCAAAGTGGACGAACGGTGACCCGGTCACAGCGAACGACTTTGTACAGTCGTTCAAGCGCATCCTCACGCCGGCGCTGGCCTCGAAGTATTCCTATATGTTGTTCGTGATGAAGGGAGCTGAAGATTACAGCTTGGGCAAGCTCAAGGACTTCTCGCAGGTTGGCGTCAAGGCGATCGACGAGCGGACGCTGGAGATCACGCTCAACTCCCCCACTCCCTACTTTCTTTCACTGCTCAATCATTACACCTGGTTTCCGGTGCACATCGCGACGATCGAGAAACACGGCGGCCTGACCAAGCGCGGCAGCGGCTGGACCAAGCCGGAGAATTTCGTCAGCAATGGCGCCTTCAGGTTGAAGTCGTGGCGCCTTGGCCGGAAGATTGTCGTGGAGAAAAACCACGATTACTGGGACGCCAAAACGACCAAGCTCAACGAGATTCACTTCTATCCCATTGAACTGGAGACCACGCAGGAAAACGCCTTTCGTGGCGGCCAACTGCACAACATATACAGCCTGCACATCGACAAGATCGCCACCTACAAGAAGGAACACCCCGACGAGCTGCGCATCAAGCCGCACTTGGCCTCCTACTTTTACCGGTTCAACGTCACGAAGAAACCGTGTGATGACGTCCGTGTCCGCAAGGCCCTGGCGATGGCACTTGATCGTGGCAGCATCACGGAAAACGTGACCAAGGGAGAACAGATGCCGGCACTGTTTTTCACCCCACCGGGTGTCGCCGGCTACACGGCGCGGGCACGGATCGAGGAAAACGTCGAGAAAGCCCGGCAACTGCTCGCCGAGGCCGGCTATCCGGACGGCAAGGGCTTCCCGTCGCTAGAACTCCTCTACAACACCACCGAGGGACACCGCATCATTGCCGAGGCCATCCAGCAAATGTGGAAGAAAAACCTGAACATCAACATCACGCTGCAAAACCAGGAATGGAAAGTGTACCTCGATCGCCAGCGTGAAATGGACTACCAGATCAGCCGTGCTGGCTGGACGGGCGACTACCCCGACCCGAACACCTTCCTCGACATGTGGACCTCGTGGAGTCAGCAAAATCAAACCGGCTGGGCTCGGGACGATTATGACGCACTGATCCGCAAGGCAGCTGTCACGCAGGACCCAGAAGCCCGACTGGAGTTGTTCCAACAGGCGGAGGAAATCCTGATGGACGAGCTGCCTGTCCTGCCTATCTATATTTACACCCGCGTGTACGCGCTGAATCCCGCCGTCAAAAACTGGCACGCGAACGTGCTCGACCACCATCCGTGGAAACATCTTGACCTCGAGGTGAAGGCCGACGAGTAACGCCGGCACCCACCCGCCTGGCCAAGCGCTGACCTGATGCTCAAGTTCATCCTCCGCCGTGTACTGGAAACCATCCCGGTATTGCTCTGTGTGGCCGCGATGACGTTTTTCATGTGCCGCCTGGCCCCGGGCGGGCCGTTCGATGAGGACAAACAGGTGACAGCCGAGGTTCGCGAACTGTTGAACAAGCAGTTCAACCTCGACCAACCACTGCACAAGCAATTCATCCAGTACATCACCCACCTGCCCACCCTGCAGTCGTTCAAGTACCCGAACCGCACCGTCGGCGAGATCATCAGCCAAAAATTCCCCGTGTCGGCCAAGCTCGGCTTCTTTGCGATGTGCATCGCGCTTAGCCTGGGTATTTTATTCGGAGTCATCGCCTCGCTGCGCCCCAACACGTACATCGACTACATCCCCTCGTCGCTGGCAATGATCGGCATTTGCCTGCCGACATTCGTAATGGGGCCGCTGCTCATGCTGGTTTTCTCGCTAAAGCTCGGGTGGTTCCCGGCCACCGGCTGGGGCGGGTTCAGTGGCGACCAGTTTTTTGCCAGCGACATGGTGCTGCCGTCGGTAACGCTTGGGTTCTTTTACGCGGCGTACATTTCACGGCTCACGCGTGGCGGCATGCTTGATATCCTCACGCAGGATTACATCCGCACGGCCAAGGCCAAGGGCGCCTCCGGCCTGCGGGTCATCCTCAAGCACTCGCTTCGCGGCGGACTGCTGCCGGTGATCAGCTTCATGGGACCGGCCGTCGCCGGGTTGATCGCCGGGTCATTCGTAATCGAAACCATTTTTGCCATCCCCGGCCTTGGCCAAGACTTCGTCAAAAGCGCCTTCAACCGCGACTACACACTCGTGCTAGGGGTAGTGATGTTTTATGCGACGCTGATCATTCTCCTTAATCTCATTGTCGACATCCTGCAGGTCACCCTCAACCCGAAACTAAAGTTTGACTAGCTGATGAACGACACACCCACCAGGCCAGACGCTCCCGACACCGTCGAGAAGGGTGAGTCGTTGTGGGTTGGCGCCTGGCATCGGCTGCGCAAAAACAAGATGGCACTCGCCGGCGGGGTGTTCATCCTGCTGCTCTCCGGCCTGTCGTTCATGGGACCGTTTTTTCTCGAGGGCGATTACTACACGAATACGACACTCGGGGATAAACTGGAACCGCCCGGCGACGACTATCCCCTTGGCGCTGACCACCTTGGCCGGGACCAGCTTGGCCGCATCATCAAGGGCGGCCAAATCTCGCTGTTAGTCGGTCTGGTTGCGACCTTTGTCTCACTCACCATCGGCATTGGCTACGGCACCATCTCCGGTTACTTCGGCGGAAAAGTGGACAGCGTGATGATGCGCCTGGTGGACATCCTCTACTCGCTGCCATTCGTCATCTTCGTTATTTTGCTCATGGTGTTCGCGAAAGACCTAGGCGACTCGATCGATGCTTGGTTCGCGGCCCGCGGCTCCGAATTCTCCATCTCCGGCCAATGGAACATGCTGCTGCTCTTCGTCGCCATCGGCGCGGTGGAGTGGCTGACCATGGCACGTATCGTCCGCGGCCAGGTGATGAGCCTGCGGCGGCAGGAATTCATCGAGGCGTGCATCTCGCTTGGCCTGCCGACGCGGCGCATCATCTTTCGCCACATGGTGCCCAACGTCCTCGGCCCGGTGATCGTTTACACGACACTGACCATCCCGGCAGTGATGCTGCTCGAGGCGTTCCTGAGTTTCCTCGGGCTGGGCGTGCAGCCGCCGACCCCGTCGTGGGGCCTGCTCATCAAGGACGGAGCCGACCGGATGCGTGAAGCGTGGTGGATGCTCGTTTTCCCCGGCGCCCTGTTTGCAATAACACTCTTTTCGTTCAACTTCGTCGGCGACGGCCTCCGCGACGCCCTCGATCCCAAGACCTCAAAAGATTGAACCATTGAAAATGCCGCTGCTCGACGTCAACGATCTTACGACCTACTTCCACACCCGCAACGGCGTGGTGCGGGCGGTGGACGGCGTGTCGTTCCAACTCGAGAAAGGCGAGACGCTGGGCATCGTTGGAGAGTCCGGCTCGGGTAAGTCCGTCACCTGCATGTCGATGCTGGGCCTCATCCCGCAGCCGCCGGGACGCATCGAGAAGGGCACCGCCCACTTCGATGGCACCGACCTGCTCCACTGTTCCCCAAAGGAGCTGCAATCGATCCGGGGACGGCGCATCGCGATGATTTTTCAGGATCCGATGACGTCGCTCAATCCGTATCTGCGCATCGAGGATCAACTCATCGAACCGCTGCTCATTCACGGCCTGGCCGACAAGGCGTCCGCAAAAAAACAGGCG
>CAJWEP010000238.1 GCA_913030945.1 uncultured Verrucomicrobiota bacterium | reverse complement strand
TGGCGCTGGCCTGCTCCACACGGCTCGAATTATTGCCAACGCTGGCGATCTGTTCGGGGGTGCTGTTTCTCGGGTTGATGTCGGACTGGCTTTTTCTGGGCCGGGTGGAGGGAGGCTCGTGGTGGGCCTCGATCCTCTACACCGTGACGCCCAACTGGCAGAATTTTTGGCTGGCCGACGTGCTGGAAGGGGACGGAACGATTCCTCTGGGGTACATTGGGCAGGCGTTCGGATATCTCGTGGGCTATGTGGGGGCAAGCTTGTCGGTTGCCCTTTGGTTGTTTGAGGATCGTGAGCTAACGTAATGGAACAGCAAAACTCCAAAAAACTTGGGTTAATCAACAGCCTCGTGCTGTTGGTCGTCACGATTGCGGCGTTATTCCTGGCGCTGAAAGCCGGCTCGACGGTGGGCTTGGCCGGGGTGGTGCTCCTCAGCATCGGGACGCTGATCGGCTTCTTTGGCTTCATCCAGTCGCACCTGATCGACCGAGAGCGGGTTGAGGCGTTGGAGATGCAGGAGTTGGATCGCTCACGGGGCAACGAGTCGCTCTTTGCCGGCGCGGCGGAAGATGCCTACCCGGCGCGCAACGCACGGCGGCAGTTCGAGAAATGGGTGGTGCCGGCCTTCTCGGTGCTGGTGCTGCTTGGCCAAGCGCTTGGCCTGTGGTGGATTTACGGCGAACTGAGCGAGTGGACAACCCCGGCCCAGGACGGCGCGGTGTTGTCGATCATGTTCTTCGCCCTGTTCATGGTAGTCCTCTTCATGATGGGCAAGTACTCCGTCGGACTGGCCCGGATGGATGGCCAGGAGTTGTTACGTCCGGGTGCGAGCTACATGCTTCTGGGCTCAGTGGTAAGCGCCGCAGTTGTCCTTGCACAGGCGGCCTCCTATTTCGGCTATCCGGCCTGGGACAGGAACATCACGTGGGCCGTGCTGATTGTCCTCTTGGTTTCCGCGCTGGAGAATCTCGTCACGCTGGTGCTGGAGATTTACCGGCCGCGGATCGACGACAAGAAGGCGCGGCTGCTCTACGAGAGCCGGCTGATCGGCCTGCTTGGCCAACCGGGCGGCCTGATCTCCACCGCCGCCCAGGCGTTGGATTACCAGTTTGGCTTCAAGGTTTCCGAGACGTGGTTTTACAAGTACCTCGAGCAGAAACTGGCCCTAATCATTGCCATCCAGGTCGTGGTACTGTTCCTGAGCAGCAGCTTTGTGGTGATTCAGCCCAACGAGGAGGCTTTCCGTGAGCGGTTCGGCAAACGCAACGCCCACCTCGGCCCGGGGTTCAGCTTTAAGCTGCCTTGGCCGATCGACAAGGTGTACCGCTACAAGACGACCGAGATACAGAATTTTGTGTTGGGCGTGCTGGATCAAAACGAGGAAGCCAAGCCAAACAGCGGCGCCCCCGAGGACGTGCAGGTATTGCTCTGGACCACCCAGCACAACCACGGTTCCTCCAACAATCCGGAGCAGAACTACAACATGATCGTCGCCAGCAGCGACGTGCTGCTGGATGCCGCCGCATCAGATTCCGTGCCGGTGAACCTGCTGACCGTCAGCATCCCGGTGCAGTACCGCATCAACGACCTGACCAACTGGGTTTACAAGACACACAACGCTGGGGCCATGCTGCAGAAACTTTCCATGCGCGAAGTGACGCGCTACCTGATCGGCGTGGACATCAACGTACTGATGGGTCCCGGCCGTACGAAGGCTCAAGAGGAACTGAAGAAGGCCATTCAGCAACAGGCCAACGCCAGCGAGCTTGGGGCTGAGATTGTATTCGTCGGCTTGCAGGACATTCATCCGCCCGTGGGCCAAAACGAGCAGTCCAAGGCTACCGGCGGCGTGGCGGAGAGCTACGAAAAAGTGAACGTGGCCCAGTTGCACAGCCAGACCAACCGGCTCGGCGCGCTGCAGTACAAGGCTGGGAAGGTTCCCCAGGCACGCGGGCTTGCAGCCGAGTTTCGGGCTGGCGCGCACAGCCAGAGCACCAACAAGGTAGCTTTGGCCAGAGCGGAGGCTGGGCGGTTTGGCCACCAGATTTCCGCCTTCAACGCTGCGCCCAGCGTGTACACGACCCGCTCGAAGCTGGAGACCTTTGTGGAGACCACGCGGGGCGCCCGGAAATATATCCTGTCCAACCCGGACAACCGCGACATCATCAACCTGGAACTGCAGGACAAACTGCGAAGCGACCTTTTGGACGTGACGGTCGACCCGGAAAATTAACCCCATATTTAGGAAAGATGAAAAAAAATCATATCACACTGACGATAGGCGCCTTTTTGGTGATCATCTTCGGTTTCATGCTGTTCACCTTTCAGGTGCGCGAGACGGAAGTGGCCATCAAGACCCAGTTCGGCAAGGCTGTCCTGTACGATGAGGGCAAGGCCGACATCGGCCCCGGTTTTCACTTCCGCCTGCCCTGGCCCGTTCATGAGGTGTACGTCTTCGACAAGCGAATCCAGAACTCCGAGTGGACCTTCGAGGAGACCGGCACGATCGAGGGCAAGCCGATTCTCATTAAGGTGTTTGTCACCTGGAAAATCAGCAATGCGCTCAATTTTTACAACAGCTTCAGCGGGGATATGGCCAAGGCCAACGAGGTGCTCGAGGGCAAGGTGCGCAGCTCGCAAAATGCCGTCATTGGCACGTATGCTTTCAACAATCTGGTCACCACCGACGAGCGGGACCTCAAGCTCGACGACATCGAGACAAAGATGAAAGAACGCGTCGGCGCCGACTCGAAGGATAACGGCATCGAGGTCATCATGGTCGGCATCAAGCGGCTCGGCATTCCGGAGTCGGTCACCAGCGCGGTGTTCGAGCGAATGAAGGCCGAGCGCCAGGCGCGCATTCAGGAAATAGAGGCCGAGGGCGAGCGCCAGGCCAAGACGATCAAGGCCGAAGCCGACCTCGAGGCAAACAAGATTTTAGCCAAGGCCCGGGCGGAGGCGATTCAGATTAGCGGCGAAGCCGAGGCCAAGGCCGCCAAGTATTACGAGGTGTTCAAAGAGAACCCCGAGTTGGCCAACTTCCTGTTCAACCGCAAGGCACTCGAGGGGTTGCTCAAGGAAAATTCCACATTGATCCTCGACCCCAACACGCCTCCGTTCAACCTATTGACACAGCCGAACACGGGCAAGGCCGCCGAGTGAAGCCATGAGCGACGACGAAAAACAAACCCCGGGCGCCGAGCCGCCAAGCGATAAAGCCCCAACGGCGAGCGTGGAGGTCATGGACGACGCCCGTACCCGGGCGTTGACCGAGGCGCTCCAGAGCAGCTTCAAGGTGGTTCGCGTAATCATGGTGATACTGGCCGTCGCATTTCTTGGCTCTGGAATCACCAAGGTCGACAACAACAAACAGGCGCTGCATCTGCGGTTCGGCAAATATAAAGAGACCCTTCCACCCGGCTTGGTTTGGGCATGGCCTTATCCCATCGATGAGATTGTGCAAATCCCCGTCAACGAAAACCGTACGATCACTTCCGACGTCGGTTGGCGTACGGCCAACGAGGACGAGGAATTGCCCCCCGAGGGCCCCCAGCCCAGCATGTCGTTCCAGCCGACCTACGACGGCTACACCCTCACCGGCGACGGCAACGCGCTCCACGTCAAGGCGGAGATGAACTTTAGCCTCGATGAAAACTCTGGTGCCGCCATCAAGGCGTACGAGTTCGGCTTCTCCGATGTTACCCGGTTTCTCGAGTCGGTTTTGGACAATGCCGTTTACCATGCCTCCGCCAGTCGCAGCGCCCTCGAGGCGTACACCCTGCAGGCCGACCTCCGCGACGCCATCGAGCGTCGCGTGAAAAAAACGATCACCGGGATCGGTAGCGACTTGCGGATAAAAATCAACTCACTAACGCTCGACGTTACCGTGCCGCTTGACGTCAAGCCGGCCTTCGACGCCTTCCTCAAGGTCCAGCAGGAGAGCCAGCAAAAAGTTGCCACGGCCAAGGCCGATGCAGTTAGCTCCAAAGCCAACGCGCTTGGCCAAGCCAAGGTCATCGAGGGCGGCGGCGAGACGGCGGCCAACACCCTGCTCACCTCCGTGGAGGCCGAGAAGGAGGCGTTCGTCGAGCAACGGCCTTATTACGAGGAAAACCCCCGGCTCTTCGAGCAGCGCTTGGTTGCCGAGACGATGCAACGGGTGCTCACCAACGCCGTCGATGTCTTTTATCTTTCCGGTCGCACGCCGCGTATTTGGCTCAACCGCACGCCGGAAAAACGAAAGCTAGAGGAAGGCGGCGCCCCATGATGGCAGCGAAGCAAACCGCGCTTGGCCAAGCACAACAATAACAACAGGAACGACCATGCAAGTTTCATCACTTTTAAGCCGAAAAGAAATCCACGAACACCACCACGATCATGATGATGATTGTGGGCACGACCACGAGCATACCCAGTTCCGGTTGACCACCATGATCGCCGGCGTGGTGTTCATCGCGAACTCCTTCCTCATGGAATGGTTTGGCGGCACCGACGACCGGATCGCCGGCGTTAGTGCATTCATCGGGGCAATCATCCTTGGCTTTCCGATTCTCAAGCTGGCGGTCAAAAGCATCCTGCGAGGCATGCTCACCATCAACGAGTTGGTCGCCATCGCCTTTCTCGCGGCGATCGCTTCCGGCGAGTCGCAACTTGGCGGCTACCAGACTGCGGGCATCGTCGCGTTTTTCATGTTGCTGGGTGAGTTGATCGAGACCCGCACCGCCGCCGGCGCGCGCGCCTCCATCGCGTCGCTCGTCAA
>CAJWEP010000237.1 GCA_913030945.1 uncultured Verrucomicrobiota bacterium | reverse complement strand
GCGCGAGCGCATCCCACTGAACTAAAGAATGTTCGCAAGCCGCGCTTGGCCAAGCCGGTTTGCGGCGGCAGTATCCGTGGCCGCAACACTTTGTCGAACAATGCTTCCGGGAATTAAACAGTTTGATTTGAGCGGGAAAGTCGCCGTGATCACCGGCGGCTCGAAAGGCTTGGGCGAGGCAATGGCCGCCGGCTTGGCCAGTGCGGGTGCGGACCTCATGCTGGTCAGTCGCAATGATGCTGAAGCCAAGGCCAAGGCAGCCAAACTCGCCAAGGAGTACGACTGCAAGGCGATCGGTTTTGCCGCGGATGTCTCCAGGCAAGCCGACACGGAGGCGATGGCGACGGAGGCGATCGATGCGCTTGGCCGAGTGGACATTCTCATCAACAGCGCCGGCATTAACACCCGTGGCCCTATCGATGAACTCACTTACGAGCAGTTCTCCGAAGTGCAGCGCATCAACGTCGACGGTATATGGCTTGCCTGTCGAGCGGTCCTGCCGCACATGAAAAAACGGAAGTACGGACGCATCATCAACATGGCCAGTGCGCTTGGCCTCGTCGCAATTTCAAATCGAACACCCTACGCCACAAGCAAGGGAGGTGTGGTTCAACTCACTCGTGCGCTGGCACTCGAGTTGGCCGAGTGCGGCATCACCGTGAATGCCATTTGCCCGGGGCCGTTTCTGACGCCAATGAATATCCCGATTGCTGACACGGAGGAGGGCACCAAATTCATCCTCGGTGCGACAGCACTCGAGCGCTGGGGCGACCTTCGGGAAATCCAGGGAGCCGCAATTTATCTTGCCAGCGATGCGGCGAGCTACACCACTGGCTCGATGCTCAGTGTGGACGGCGGCTGGACGGCCCAGTAGTCGTTAATAAAAAAGCAGTCGCAAGCCGGCGACAAACGAGAATAAATAGAGCAGCAACTCAAATAGTTTCTGTGGGACTACTTGAATGACTTTTCGGCCGATGAAAATCCCGGCGAAGATGCCGGGCAGCACAAAAAGATCAATCTTCAGGGACTCGGTGTTAATCAGGCCAAGGTTGGCAACAAGCGGCAGCTTGAGAATGTTCACCAATAGGAAACAACGCGCACCCAATCCAAGGAATGTTTCCTTGGTCATTTTCTCAACCAACGCGTAGATTGAAAAGACCGGGCCCGCGGCGTTTGCCATGATGGTCGAGGTGCCTATCATCATGCCGCTGCCCCATCTAAACCCGACAGACTTTGGCAGCATGGCCAGCGCCTGGCCAAGCCGAAGACTGACCAATTGCAAGGCTAACATCACCAGGACAATAAGACCGATCCCCTTCCGGGCGGTGGACTCGTCGATGTGGTCCAGTAAAAAATAGCCCGCAACCAGGCCGACGAACGTGGGAGGCAGCAGCGGCATGAGTTCCTTCCACGAGGAGTAACGGCGAAACAACGGATAGACAGTCAGGTCGCAAACGATGAGCAGAGGCACAATGATGCCGACCGACGGCTTGGCCCCAAACAACTCGGCCATGATCAGCACATTGACCATGGCCAAGCCGGGAAAGCCGGTCTTGGAGAAACCCAGACAGAACGCTCCAAACAAGGCAATCAGCCAGGTTGCAGTGGGATTGTCGCCAAAAAAATCCAAGCGTTTAACCTCGGCAAACTCAGAGCTTCAACATCACACTCGCCGTGGCTGCCGACGCGGGGTCGCCGCGCTGATCTAGCGACTTGATAATCTCCCGAGCCGATCGCTTCACCTTGCCGCTGAACTTCTCCTCGCCGTTGACAGTGATCATCACCGGTTTGTCGAGGTTCAACAATTGATCGGATAAACGAACCACCAATCGCGGTGTTTTCTCAGCAGTGATATTGATCGCCTGGCCGTCGACTTCCGCCGTCAGGCGTTGCCCCCTGCCCAGGTGTTTCTCCGGAATCTGGAGCCAATAAAACCGCGAAGTGATGCCCTTCGCCTGGCGCCAAATAATTTTCTTCGGCCAGGGATTCCGGGTGAACTTGGCCATCCATGGCAGAGACTCTGCATCCTTTCCTTTCATCCAATGCCCCATCTCGGGATAGATGCGCACCATGTTATCGTAGCCCTCAGGATCAGCCTTGCGCAGGTCAGCCAGCAAGCCCTTCCATTTTTCGGCGACCTTGTTGCGATTGTAGGCCCCGTCCTTTCCACCCATGAACAAGCCAAAACCGATGTTGCGCAGGTTGTCCGGCCTGGCATCGTTCGGGTGACCGGCCATCATCGAAGCCGCCGCCCAGCGGTCCGCCATGCGTGGCGCAAGCTGGTAAACACCATCACCTCCAGCAGAGTAGCCCATCAGATAAACACGGTTAGGATCTACGTCACGGGTCGCCACATAGTTTTCGATCAAGCGATCGAACAAGCCATCGATGTGCGATTGATGCCATAGGTTCCAGGTATCGGTCGGCGCGCGCGGGGCGACATAAATTCCCTCGGTCGGCTGATAAAGCTTGATCTGGTTTTTCCACTGGCTGTCGTTCACCTGGGTCGGCGCGCCACCCCCGCCGTGCATCGAGATCCACAGCGAACGTCCGCCCTTCGGCGCGTCACCAAAAACCTTCTCGAGGTAGCGCAACTTCTTATCTCCCAATTGTATGGACTTGGCCTCGATCTCGAAGGCACGCTGTTTGGCCAAGCGCCGGCAGTGATCTGCCCAAAGCAGCTCAATCGCCTTTTTGGCATCTGCCTTGGACAGATCGCCCTTGGCCCAATCGCCGGGGAGCGTGTCCGGGCGCACATTGGATGGAGCGGCGAGCCAAGCGGTCACGGCGGCGAGTTGAGATTTCTCGATTGACGCTTGGTCAGGGAGCTTCTCCCACTGAACATCGACTGTCACCTCGCCGCCTTTGCTTCGGCGTATCGGGATCTGTTTGACCTTATCCCCCTTTGTGAACCGAAGCCAAAGCGGCGTGTTCGGATTACAGGTAAAGCCGGTGATGTCGTTTAGGTCAGCACGCCCAGCCTTGGTTTTGTGCGAAGCGAGCACCTTGTTTTTTGAGTCGATCAACTCAGCCTGCACCTCGAGTCGCTTGCCGCCCTCCCTCTCACGCACGCGCACGAATAAATCGTCCTCGACGTTGTCCCTGCTGCTTTTACCCGTGTAACGATCGGTAACGTTTAAGGCATTAACCTGTGTGGCGTCGATATCCCAGACCATCGGAAAACGCATGCCGGTTTTTTTCCAGGACGTCGCGTAAATCGAATGTTCCCAATTGGACTTGTCGGCTTTCGATGCCGCGCCGACAAACCAGCCCCGATTCAGCCCGGCGGCGTTGTATTCGTCCGATCCTGTGAAATGCCAGCCATCATCCCAAATTTCGGACCACGTATGATTGCCACGTTTGTTCGTCCACAGCGGCGTCCCCGCGACGCGCGATGCGACACCCACCGAGCGACAGGCATCGACGAGGATGATGGACAGACCGGTGCATGTCGCCCTGCCCTGCGCAATCGACTCAGCCGGACTTTGATTGGGCCGCTTCCGGCCGGTGTTGTAGTGGACATTGATGAGGTTAAAGAGCTTGCTGTTGATCGCCTGCACCGCCTCAGTGGCGGTTGACGCCTTGGCCACAATGGCTCGGCATTTCCTGTAAAAGTCCGGCCGCCAATGCTCACGTGTCTCGTCGAGGCTGGCATAAGGCAAAACATCGTTAAAAAAAAGAGTCTCTGGCAACTGGGCACACCAAGGGAACTCCTTGCGCGCCTTCATCGCCAGATCGAGATTCTCGGTGAGGAACGCGCTTTCGATCGACGATAGATCGCCGGGTGGCATGCCTTCGACGAGGAACTCGGCGGCACGTTGGCCAAGTTCGCCGTGCGTTTTTTTGGCGGTGGCGATGAACGCCTCGAGCTCGGCGCGGTTGTCACCGGCCTTGGCCAAGGCGGCATCGAGCGCCTCGCCCGCTTGGCCAAGCGCAACGGCACCTGCCAACAGGCTGGCGGCAAAAAAAAGTTTCATCCGTGTCAGAAACTGAATCCGCATGCACAGGACGTTACCCGCCTGCCTGGCCAAGATCAACGGTTGGGAGAGTCGATGACCGGCGGCGTGGGTGCGGTTGCCGGCGGAGGAAGCGGCCGAACATAGTGGATGCCGTATTCACCGGAGACAACGCGGCGAAAGTTGCCCTGCAGGCTGGTGAGCGGCCAGACGATGAAAATGATGTCGGTGATCAGCCAGACGAACTGTCCCAGCCAGCAGAGAAATACAGACCCAATGGTCGGCAGCAGGTACACAAACCCGAACGTCTTCCAAAACGCCGCCGAGTAACTGTTGCTGCGGAGCGCAAACCAGCAGCCTGAATAGTACAATGCAAAAAGATCTCCAAAGAACACCACGGCAATCAGGCCGCTCATCAGTCCCATGATGGAAACGCCAAATAGAGCGTCATCAGAAATCCAGCCCGTCATGAGCATGCTCAACAGGGCCGCCACGATGGGCAGCGATGCCAGCACGATCACTGGCCACATCCAAAACCGCACCATCGCGATGAAGTGGCCACGCCGGAACTGCCGCTCATCCACCGGTGTCACCAGGATTTGCTCAAGCGCTCCGCTCGTCTTGGCCTCGTGGATGGTCGTCACCGCATGGCGCGCTACTTCGAGCCGGATCCAAAACGATCCCACCCAAATCAACGAGGCCATAAATATCCACACGTCGTCAATTCCGGCGCCTTCCAGGGCCACGAAGCCGAGCAACGCCAATCCAAATGTGATCATCAAAGCCATCAGCAACCGCCGGGAGGTCCG
>CAJWEP010000236.1 GCA_913030945.1 uncultured Verrucomicrobiota bacterium | reverse complement strand
CTTTTGCATTTCGAGCGCCGCCGCGAGCGCGGGCGCCGCCTGTGGGCCGATGTCGCCCAGACACCGGGTCTGCCACGCGTCGTCGTTCAGCTTGGCCAAGGGCTCCGACTGGGCCGACGCCAATATCCCCGGCACTGCCGCTTGGCCAATTTCAACCATCGCTTGGCGGCATGCCGCCTGTTCCTCCTCTGCCGCCTGGCCAAGGTGGGCGATCAGCCTGGGGACGGCATCGCCGGCATCCGGGCCGATGCGCCCGAGCAGGTTGATTGCCTGGCTGCGCTTGGCCGGATCACCATTCCCCAGCCGCTCGACCAGATGAGGAACAGCTGCCCGGCTGTCAGGACGCAGGCTGAGCAGGGCGTTCATTGCCTCGTGGCGGACGCGCTCGTTGTCGTGCCCCAGCTCGGGCAACAGCAGCAGCAGCAGTTGGTCGCCGGGCAGCCCGGCACGATTCAGAGCCTCCAGCCCGTTGGCCATGACCCGGCTGGAAGGCTCCGCTTCTAGCCGCTTGGCCAAGCGCTTGGCTGGTTCGCCCGGCTGGCCCATCCAGCCGATGGCCACCGCGGCGGCGGCGCGGACATTTTCATTTTCCGAGCCAAGCGCCTCCAATACTTGCGGGTGAGCCGTCGGCCCGATCTTACCCAGCGCGGCCCCGGCGGTTTCGCCGATGTAACTCTCCTTATCCGCCAACAGGGCGGAGAGGCGCGGCACCGCCTCGTGAGCGTCCGGACCGAGGTTGCCGAGCACCCGGACCGCTCCGCTGCGAATGGACTGGCTCTCGTCATCCAGTGCGTCAATGAGTTGCGGCACAGCTACCGGGCCAATCCGGGTCAGCGCGGTGACGACTCGCAGCCGCACTTGGTCGCGATAACGCCGGCCGCTCCGGCGCAGTCGCTTGATCAATTCCGGCGTGGCCTCGCGGGCGTCCGGACCGAGATTGGCCAGCGCGGTAGCGGCCCAGAAAAAGACCTGTTCCTGATCGTCATCGAGCGCATCGACCAATGCCGGCACTGCTGACTTGGCCTCTGGGCCGAGCAACGCCAGTGAGCGGGCCGCCTCGCGCCGGGTGACTTTGTTCCCGTCGTTAAGGTCGTTGATCAACTCCTCCACATCGGCGGCAAACGCCTGCCCGACGGCGATCAGCATCGCCCCCAGCATCACCAGGGGAAATATGTTGCGTGCGTTCATTCTCGCTTCACCCGGCGGCCCGGGACTCAAGTCAGGAACGGCAGCGGGCCGGTGCTGTCGTTGAACGATTCGGCCGTCGCCCCGGCTTGGTTGAGCATCGTGACGAACAGGTTGTTCAGCGGTGTGTCGCCGGAGTACTGGATGTGCCGGCCCGACCGGATCCATCCGCCGCCGTGGCCCGCCAAAATGACGGGCAGGTTTTCGTTGTTGTGGCGGTTGCCGTCGCTGATGCCGCTGCCGTAAACGATCATGCAGTTGTCGAGCAACGAGCCGGCGCCCTCGGGGATCGATTTCATCTTTTGCAGCATGTACGAAAGCTGCTCGATGTGGAAGGTGTTGATCTTGCTGATCTTGTCGAGCTTATCGCGTTTGTTTTGGTGGTGCGACAACGAGTGGTGCCCCTCGTTCACGCCGATGGGCCGGTAACTGCGGTTCGAGCCGGCGTTGGCCAGCATGAAGGTCGAGATCCGGGTCACGTCGGTCTGGAACGCGAGGATCATCATGTCGCCCATCAGCCGAATGTGCTCCCCGTAACTGTCTGGCACGCCTTCCGGTTTATCCAACCCGGCGAGCATGTCAGCTTGCGGGGCATTGCTGGTCTCGGCACGCTCAATCCGCTGTTCAATCTCCCGAACGGCAGTCAGGTATTCGTCGAGCTTTTGGCGGTCATTGCCGCTGACTTTGTTCGTCAACGCCCGGGCGTCTTCCAGCACAAAGTCGAGGATGCTTTTCTGGTAGCGCTGTCGTCTGGCCAGGCTTTCGTTGCGTTCACCCTCGCGGTCGTTTCCAAATAGCCGCTCGAAAACCAGACGCGGGTTGGTCTCCTTGGCCATCGGCGTGGTGCTGTCGCGCCACGAGACGTTGTTCGAGTAGGCGCAACTGTAGCCGGAGTCGCATTTGCCGGACTGCCGACCGCGCTCGGTGCCCAACTCCAGCGAGGCGAAGCGCGTCTCATGGCCGATCCGCTGCGCGGCGAACTGGTCCACCGACACGCCGGCGCGGATCTCTGAGCCTTCACTCTTGAGCGGCTGCACACCGGTCAGGAACACCCCGGCGCTTCGGGCGTGGTCACCGGGGCCGTCGCCGTTTGCGCGGCCCTTGTCCTGCGTCAACCCGCTGAGCACGCAGAGGTCGCGCTTCACGGGCGAAAGCGGCTTGAGGATGCGCGGCAAATCGTAGTAAGCGCCGGTTGCGGCTGGTTTCCATTCCTCCATGTGGACGCCGTTGGGCACGAACAGGAACGCCATGCGTGTCGGCGGCCGGGTGTCGGCGGCCATGGCGCGCACCGGTGTCATGCTCTCGAGCAGCGGCAACGATACCGCCGCGCCGAGGCCCTTGAGGAAAGTGCGCCTGTGCAGGTGTTTTGGGTTACTCATCGTTCTCTGTTTTTGTGTTGCTCATCAGAAACGGCTTGCTGTTCACGACGCCGTTCAGCAGCGCCGAAAACCGGTAATCGTTGCTCATCAAACCGTTGCATACTTCCTCGATCGCGCACTTGTCGTAATACTCCAGGCCGCGTCCGAGGGCGTAAGTTAGCATCTTCGCGCACAGGGCGCGAATGAAGGTCTCCTTTGATTTCAGCACTTTTTTCAATCCGTCGGCGCCGTCAATTTTCTCGCCGGTCGGCAGCTCGCCGGTGGAGTCGATCGGAAATTTGCCATCCATGTCACGCCATGCGCCAATGGCGTTGTAGTGCTCAAACGCGAATCCGATCGGATCCATCTTCTCGTGGCATGTGGCGCACTCCGGCTTGGCTCGGTGCTGCTCAAAGCGCTGGCGCATCGAGCCGGCTTGGACTGATTGCTCGTCCTCGCTCAACAACTCAACGTCAGCCGGTGGTGGTGGCGGCGGGGTGTCGAGAATCTGCTCGAGGATCCATTTGCCACGGCTGACCGGTGAGGTGCGCGTGGGATTTGAGGTGATCGTCAGGATGCTCGCATGCGTCAGGATGCCGCCCCGGCCACTCCCCTTGGCCAAGCTCACCCGCTGGAATTTCGGGCCGCTCACGCCGTCGATGCCGTAGTGCTTGGCCAGCCGACCGTTGAGGTAAGTGAAGTCGGCATCGATCAGCTCCATCACGCTGCGGTCCTCCTTCATCAACGCTTCAAAAAACAGCTCCGTCTCCATCTTCATCGCCGCCCGCAGACCGTCGTCGAACGTGGGAAATATAACCGGATCCGGTGCGACCCCCTCGAGGTTGCGAGTCTGCAGCCATTGGCCGCCGAAATTATTGACCAGCGCGTTCGAGCGTGGATCGACCACCATGCGCCGCACCTGCGCCGCGAGCACGTCCGGCTGGGTCAGTTCACCGCGTTTGGCCAAGCGGAACAGCTCGGCGTCCGGCATGCTGCTCCACAGGAAATACGACAGCCGCGAAGCCAGCTCCCAGTCATTGAGCGGCCGGATGGGCTCGTCCTTCACCGGGCGTGTGTCCAGCTCCCAGCGGAACAGGAAGTGCGGCGAAACAAGTATCGCCTGGGTGGCCAACTGCATGCCTTCCTCCAGCGAGCCGCCATCGGCTATCACCATGTCCACAAACGACAGCAGGCGATTGACCTCTTTGGCGGCGACTGGCCGGCGGTACGCTTTTTCGGCGAACTGCTCCAGCGACTCGCGGGCGACTTGGCGCTCCTCGCCCGGCTTGGGCAGCCGCACGATTACGCGGCGGTGCGACTCCGGCAGACTCGGCTGCGGCGCGTCGAGCGGACCGATCATCGTCGTACTTTTGACGAACAGATTCCGGTCGCCACGCAGCGCCGGGTCGGGCGAGTCGTTGTTCACGTAATTGTTCAGGTACGCGATGGAGATTTTGTGCGCTCCTTTTCCCGGCTTTAGTTTCACGGCGAAATCGCGCCGCTCATCCTTGAGCACTTTCACCTCAAACGTGTTCACCGGGTTGCCGTCGAGCCGGACCTCCATGCTCGGCGGCTCCGGGCCGGCGAGCGTCGCGTAGGCGTTGATGAGGAGCACATATTCGCCGCCAGTCTTGAACGGGTAACGTATGTCGATGCTGCCATTACGCCACATGCCCCAGTAGTCGTCGTTCTCGATTCGCACCGCTTGGCTGTCGTTCCTCGTGCCCCATTTTTTCGCGCGAATGCGCTGCTCGGGCGGGTACGGCGGGATGTCGGTCCGGATCGCCTTGGCGGTGATCTGCTCTGCGGCACGCAGATATTTCTCCATTAAAATCGGCGAGAGGGAGAGTACATCACCGATGTTGTCGAAGCCGTAGCCGACCTCGTCGTTGGGGAAGTCCGCCGCCGGTTGATAGTCCACCCCGAACAGATCGCGGATGGTGTTGTTGTACTCACTGCGGTTGAGGCGGCGCAGCGTGACGCGGCCGGGGTTCACCGGCACAGCCGGGTCCGAGCAATCGAACTTGGCCAACTCTGCATCGATGAACTCGACCAGCAGCACCAGTTCCTCATCGGCGGGTTGCGGTTTTTTCTCCGGCGGCATCTCGCGCCTGTGCAGCATGTCGTAAACCTTCTCCCATGTGTGCCCATTCCTGATAAATTCCGGCTTTGCGCCGAGTGCCTCCAGGTTCAAGTCAGCCTTGGCCCGCTTGTTGCCGTGGCACTT
>CAJWEP010000235.1 GCA_913030945.1 uncultured Verrucomicrobiota bacterium | reverse complement strand
GGCGGCCGGTTGCGGCTGCGAAACAATCTCGACGCAGTGCTATTCGAGGTCAACTACGACACGCGCGCCCCATGGCCAAGCAGTGCGGACGGCGCCGGCCATTCGCTGACGCTTGGCCGTCCGTCGTATGGCGAACAGGACGTGCGTGCCTGGGTACAGAGCAACACCGTTGGCGGCTCACCAGGCGAGGCGGACACGATCGGCGACGAGCCGTTGCGCCGGGTCTGCATCAACGAAATCAAAACCAACACCAACGGCGACAATCTGGCGTTCGTCGAGTTGTTCAACCACTCGGCAACAGATGCAGATTTGTCCGGTGCGGTACTGACAGACTCGATTGGAGATAAAAAATTCACCTTTAACGAGGGAACAATAATTGGCGCCGGGGAACAATTGATGGTGTCTTCTGAGCAGCTTGGTTTTCCGCTGGTCGATGGAAAGGGTGCAGTTTGGTTTTTAAATGCCACGGATACCCGAGTGCTCGATGTCATTCATTACAAAGCGCAACCAAATGGTTTCTCGCTGGGCCGCTCGCCCGACGGCGACGCTCAATGGGATCACTTCGCCAAGCCAACGTTTGGCCAAGCGAACCGGTCGCCGTTTCAGCACGATATCGTCATCAACGAAATAATGTACAACCCAATCTCGCTCGACTCAGGCGACGAATACATCGAACTGCACAATCGCGGCAACGAAGCGGTTGACTTGAGCAACTGGCAATTCAATGACGGCATTGATTTTCGGTTTCTGGATGGCACCCGCTTGGCGGCCGGAGGTTACTTGGTGGTGGCCAAAAACCGTGCTCAACTCTTGGCTAAGCAGAAGGATCTCGACGTCACCTTAGTTTACGGCAACTACGGCGGGACATTGTCGAATCGTGGCGAGCGGCTTTTGCTCACCATGCCGAAAGATGTGCTTGTCGATGGCAAGCCCGGCGCGTTGAAGTCAGTTCGCGTGCCGGTGGACGAGGTGACTTACGGTGACGGCGGCACCTGGGGTAAGTGGTCGGACGCCAGCGGAAGCAGCCTTGAGTTGCGCGATCCGCATTCGGACAATAGACAGGCGAGCAACTGGGCTGACAGTGATGAAAGCGGGAAATCCGACTGGATGACAATCTCCGGCGAGGGTTCACCGGACAAAACTCGAGGCCACCTTTTTTCAGCGAATTATCTACAAATGTTTCTACTCGATAAAGGCGAGTGCCTCGTGGACGACGTTCAAGTCTTCGATGCCAGAACCGATGCCAAGCGGGTGCAGAATCCCGGTTTTGAAAAAAAATCCACCTTGGAGATCGTCGGCACGCACAATCAATCCGAAATCATCGCTGGCAAAGGCCCTGACGGAAGCAAGGCGTTGCATGTGAAAGCATCCAGCCGTGGCGACACGGAAGGCAATGCCATCTGGCTATCGTTGTCAGGTCGAAACCCCACGAAGATGCGCATTGAAGCCAAGGCCCGGTGGCTCCGCGGTCATCCGGAGTTGTTAATGCGCACCCGCAACGGAGGCTACGAGGCATTTGGCAGTCTGCCGGTTCCGACCAACCTGGGCACACCAACTCAACCAAACTCCGCCCGGATGGAGAATGTTGGCCCTGTCATCACCGGGGTGATTCATTCGCCGGTTTATCCGAAGAAAAATGAACCGGCAACTATCAGTGCGCGAATCACCGATCCGGATGGCTTGTCCAAAGTCACGCTGCACTACCGCATCGACCCAAGCAAAACGACGACTGAAGTTGAGATGGTAGACAACGGGACGGCGCAAGACCAAATCGCCAATGACGGTATCTTCACCGGCCGGATACCTGCACAAACCATGGTCAAACTGGTTTGTTTTCGGATCGAAGCGAAGGACGCACTTGAGAAAGCGCAAACGAGCACCTATCCAAGCACTGCTCCGGCGAGAGAGTGCCTAATCCGCATGGGAACCAACCCAGCCAAGCTCAACGAGCTGGGCCAATATCATTTTTTGATCAACCGAGACGCATCATTGCAGTGGAGCAAAAATCACAAACGAAGCAACGCTCCTCTGCCGGTGACGATGATCTATAATGGTGAACGAGTGATTTACGACGCCGGAATGTATTACGGTGCCGGCTCGTACCACAGTCGCGTGTATTCCGGGCCGACCGGCGCATTGTCCGACTACAACGCCACGTTCCCGGGCGACAACAGATTCATGGGTGCGAAGAAAATCGTACTCAGCATGCCGGGACAGCCGAGTGATCGCGTCGCGGAGCCAACGGCACAAATTGAACAGGCATCCTACTGGCTGATGTATCAGGCAGGTGCCCCAACCATCCACAGGAGATACGTCAATCTCTACGTCAACGGACACAAACGCGCAAAGGTTTACGAGGACACCCAACGCCCCAACCGCGATCTGGTTCGGCAGTGGTATCCCAGCGCCGGGGGCGAGCTATATAAAATCCAGATGTGGAAGGAACTTACCAATCCCAAAAGAAGCCAAAACTACCAGTACCAATCCCATCCTGCATTTCTCGGCGGCAAACAGGACGCCAACGGAATTGCACCATGGTATTATCGGTTGTGTTGGCCCCCCCGTGCCTACGACGGTTCCGCCAACCAAATGGCCAACCTGTTCGAACTGGTCCAGCGAATCAACGACACGAAAAATCCAGAGTATATTCAGCGCCTCGAGAAGGTCGCCAACATGGAACAATGGATGCGTGTGTTCGCGGTGGAAAACGTTGTCTGCAACTGGGACAGCTACGGCGCAGCCAACGGCCAAAACATGTCCACTTTCAAGCCAGATGGCGGCCGTTTCGAGATGATCCCGTGGGACATGGATCTGGGACTCGGCCAACATTCCTTCGGCACATCCAACCCGCTTTTCAGCACCAATGATCCTTTTTTCGGGCTCACCGGTGACCCGATTATCAAGAAAATTTACCGCGTCAACCACTTCAAGCGCCACTACCTACGGGCGGTGCTCGAGTTGCTTGACGGCCCGATGAACGGCGATGCATTCAGAGAATACGTTGATAAAAAATACAACGCCCTCAAGGCCAACAAGCAAACCGTCAACCGGCCTACATCGCTCACCTCCTTCATTAAAAGCAGATCCTCCTACCTTCAAAGAACAATCGACCGGATGGACGACGAGTTTTCCGTCACTCAGGTTAACGAAATTCAAACGGACGAACTCACGGTTACCCTCTCCGGATCGGCACCGCTGCGGATGCGGTCACTCCAAGTCAACGGCGTGCCGCAGCAACTCGAATGGAAACAGCTCACCAGATGGCAACTGGTGTTGCCAGTCGAAGCCACTCGAAAATCGTACACCCTCACCGCCATCGCCGGCGACGGTCAGCCGATTGAAGACGCCACACAATCCATCGAAGTGAGCTACACCGGCGACGAGTCCTTCCCTCATGAGAGCGTGCAGATCAATGAATGGATGGCGTCCAACGACACCACGCTCAAGGATTCGGCTGACGGCGACTTTGAGGACTGGATCGAGTTGCATAACCGCAGCGAACTACCGGTCGACCTATCCGGCTGGTGGCTGACAGATGACAAGACCTCCCCGCGCAAATGGCAATTCCCCGAGGGCGCAACCATCCCGACCAGGGGCTACCTGCTGATTTGGGCTGATGACGAACCTCTGCAAACCGGCGACGAATTCCACATGCCGTTCAAGCTCACGGCCAACGGCGAATCAATTTTGTTGTTCGATCCCGAGGGCCGCTTGGCCGACGAGGTCACCTTCGGCGAACAAAAACCGGACGTGGCCATGGGCCGCTCTGCCGACAAAGGCGTCCCAACTGCCCTGGCTAAAGCCACTCCCGGTGCCAAAAATGAAAGCGAAATCGTCAGCCCGACCAAGCCGATTCAGTTGGTGTTCGTTTCAGAAAAGCCCTTCACCTTCACATTCCACGGTGTGGACGGCATGAAGTATATCATCGAACAATCGACCGATCTTCGTAGTTGGCGCGAAGTTCAAACCACCAACGGCAAAGACGATCTGATCCGCCACACCGTCCTGCTTGGTCAAGTGGAAACAGCGACCTTCTTCCGAGTGAGCGTGCAAAATTAGCCCTTGGCCAGGCGGTGGCTGAACTTGGGGTGGATTACTCCGACTTTCTGTGGCCTTTCCAGCCAGGACCGCGGACGACGCGGCCGGGCTTGGCGCCGGTGTGCTCGCCTTCCTTCAGCACCTGCACGCCGTTCACGAAGACATGCGCCACGCCGGTGGAAAACTGGTGCGGCTCCTTGAAGGTCGCGTGGTCGCTCACGGTCTCGGGATCAAACACGACCACATCGGCGAAGTAACCGGCTTTCAAGCTGCCCCGGTTCCTGATTTTCAGGTTGGCGGCCGGGAAGGAAGTCAGCCGACGAATCGCCTCCCGCAGCGGGATGATCTTTTCGTCCCGCGAGAATTTCCCCAGCACGCGGGCGAAGCTGCCGTACGCGCGCGGATGGGTCATGTCGGTGGCGTTGGCCGGGTCGAGCGAGGCGGAGTCGGAGCAGAACGACACCCACGGCAGGGCGATCTTTTTGCGGATGTTGTCCATTGACATGCTGAAGTAAACGCACTGGATGCGGCTGTTGTCCTCGAGCACGAGGTCGATGATGGTGTCCTCCGGCGACTGGCCCCGGATGCTCGCCGCCTCGGCGACGGTTTTGCCCATGAATTTTTTGCCCAGCTCCTCGTTCTCGAACCCGACCATCATGATGCCTTCCGGCGGCTGGTTGGCGAGTTGCTCGCGCAGGTCGCCGAGCAACCGCTTGCGCGCCTCGGGCTCGCGCATGCGATTCATCCACGCCTCGTGTCCGCCCTCCTGCACCCAC
>CAJWEP010000234.1 GCA_913030945.1 uncultured Verrucomicrobiota bacterium | reverse complement strand
GACTTTTTGAGCAACTGGAAAACTGGCTGATGGAGATCACTGGCTTTGCCGCCGTGTCGCTCCAGCCCAACGCCGGTTCGCAGGGAGAGTTCGCCGGATTGCTGGCGATCCGCCGCTACCACGAAAGCCGGGGCGAGGGGCGGCGCAACGTCTGCCTGATCCCGATGTCGGCGCACGGCACCAACCCGGCCAGTGCCGTGATGGCCGGGATGAAAGTGGTGCCGGTGACATGCGGCCAATCCGCCGCCAACGGCGACATCGACCTCGACAACCTGCGCGCCCTCGCCGCCGAACATAGCGAACACCTGGCGGCCATCATGGTAACCTACCCGTCCACCAACGGCATTTTTGAGCGGGGCATCCGCGAGATCTGCTCGATCGTGCACGAACATGGCGGACAGGTGTACATGGACGGCGCGAACCTGAACGCGCAGATCGGCCTCACTAACCCGGGCAATGTCGGAGCGGATGTCTGCCACCTGAATTTGCACAAGACATTTAGCATTCCACACGGCGGAGGCGGCCCGGGTGTCGGGCCGATCGGCGCGGCTGAACATCTCGCACCGTTTTTGCCGGGCAATCCACTGGAGGAAAAGAGCGGCGCAGTCGCGGCGTCTCCCGCGGGCAGCGCAGGCATCCTGCCGATCTCTTGGATGTACATCGCTATGATGGGCTCCGACGGGTTGGCTGAAGCCACGCGCGTCGCCATCCTCAATGCCAACTACATCGCCGAGCGACTCGCCGGCACGTTCCCGATTTTGTACCGGGGCAAGAACGGCCTCGTGGCGCACGAATGTATCGTTGATTTACGTCAGTTCGAAAAAGTCACCGTTGAGGACGTAGCCAAACGGCTGATGGATTATGGCTTTCACGCCCCGACGATCTCGTGGCCGGTCGCCGGGACGATGATGGTCGAGCCGACCGAGAGCGAGCCCAAGGCGGAGCTGGACCGTTTTTGTGATGCGATGATTTCCATCCATGCGGAGATCGCGGCGATTGAGAACGGCGAGGCTGATACGGAAAACAATCTCCTCAAGAATGCACCGCACACTGCCGAAGACGTGGCGGGTGAATGGAACCGGCCGTACAGCCGCGAGCAGGCGGTGTTCCCGGTGGCGGGATTGCGGGAGCAGAAATATTGGCCGCCGGTCAACCGCATCGACAACGTCCACGGCGACCGCAACCCGATCTGCACCTGCGAGGGGATGGACGCCTACGCGGCGACGGAATAAGCCAGGCGCTATTCCAGAATCACCCGGAAATATTTCCGGGCCTCGGCGGAATCGACCGCGAACGGGCTGGCGCCGTTCTCAACAGCCTGCCAGCTTTTCAGGTTGGCGCTGGACTGCAGCACGCCCCCACCGGACCACTCCACAGTCAAGCCGCCGTCCTCGCCACGGACGACGGAAAGAACTGGCGGATCGTTCACCTCGTTGACGGTCAGGGTGAATGCCGTCGAGGCCTGCTTTTCGCCGTCGCTGATGGTGACGGTGATGACAGCTTCGCCGAATGCGTTTTCAGCGGGAGAGATGGCCAAGGTCCGCTTGGAGCCGGAGGAGCGGATTTCAATCCCTTCCACCGGCACCAGCGCCGGGTTGGATGATTCGACACTCACCTCGAGCCTGAAGGACGGCAACTCGACATCATCGACCAGAATGATCACCTCCCCGGTTCCGTTCTCGTTGATGGCCAGATCATCGATCGACTCAATTGTTGGCGGTGAGTTGTAGAGTTCTCCATCGATCTTGAGATTTTTAAAATACCCGATCTCGCTGCCCTCATCCCAGACACTGTCCCAGTAGCCGAAGTAGCCGAACCGGTGCCGGCTCCCCTCTGGCACGGGAAGGTTGGTCAGCAGGACGATTTCCCGGGTTCCCTCGACGATTGTTGTGCTGCTCTTGAACGCGGTGGCGGTGAGCCGCGCCGTGACATCCTCGAGAGCCGCCTTGTCCTCTTCGGTCGGGGCCGCAAATGCCAGCTTCAGCGTCACGAACTTCGAGATGTCGTGGGTGCCCTTGCTGGACCACGCGGAACGGGTGTTCGCCTCCGCCGAAGAGCCGTCCAGATTGAACAGCCCATCGAGCGTCCGGTTGGCTTCAGGGTCATCACCCAAAAAGGAAACCGTGCCCACCTGAAAGCCGTCGTAATGGTTCAACGCAAACAAAATGCCGACGCCGGACTCGGCATTGAGCCAGCCGATCACGCCGGGGACACCGTCATAAACATCCTCCCCGCCCACCGGCTGCACATCGGCGGTGACCGTGTACTCGACTGATGCGGGCTGGTACCGCTCCGAGTACCAGGCGGCGCACAGCGCAGGGTACGTGTACTTACCGGCCTGGGTCATCACGAGGTGCCCGATCGGCCGGCTACCCTGGTTGTGCATCACCACGGTCAGGTCGATCTCGGCACCGCCCTCGTTGAGCGTGTTCTCGATTCTGACCAGATTGGTGAGTTTCTTCCCGTCATTCACGACGATGGGATTGGCCGAAAGCGCCGCCGCCGCGGTGAGCAATCCCACGGCAACCCAACAAAGCTGTTTGAATTTCATCAAAAAAAGTCAGCACGCCCGGAACTTGGCGGCTCGGTGAAAGTATTCAAGGGCAACGGCTTCGTCAAGCGGCGTTGGCCAAGCGCTTGGCCAAGGCGCGATATCACCTGCCCAGAAAACGCTGGAACGACCCACCAAACAACCCCTCGACATCGCGCTGAATCTCGGCCCCGCTTGGCTCCCAGCCGGTCGCGGCCAGGTTCAGGTATTTCTCCGTCAGCACCTTGGCGATGATCTCCCGCGAGTGGTCCCACTTGTAAATAATCTGGTCGAGCACGCGGGCGTCGGAGTGCTGCGCGGTGAAACTCATGCCGATCAGGTCAAGCCGCTGGCGCGTCATCTCCTCGATCACGCTCGGGATGTTTGTGAACCACCAGCAGCCGAAGACATGCAGGTTGCGGAACTTACGGGCGATGACGCACAACTCGTGCTGGCTCTCCCGCGACAGCACCGTGCAGAGGAACTTGTTGTCGGGATAACCAGAGCAGAGGTTCTCGAGGCCGACCAGGCTTGGCTTACCGACACCGTCACCGGCCAGTTGCATCGCAGCGTTCACCCCGCGCTTCACGCCGATCATCAGCGCAAACGCCAGCCCGCTCTCGCGGCAGAACGGCAGGACCGCGCCGTCGATCAGTTTGGAGCACAGCGTGTCCGCCGGGTACTCAAACGTCGGAGGCAGGGAGACCATCACGTACAGTGCGTCCATGCGCTTGGCCCAGTCCCGCAAAAACCGTTGCACTTCCTCCATCGTTTTGCCGGAGAAATCCGGCTGCACCTCATAGCCGGCCTCGACCAACTGGGGCACCACGCTGTCCCACTCCAACAGCAGCGGATCGATGCGCAGTGCGGAGGTGAACCGCTCGTCCCGCTTAAACCCGGCTTTCCACTTGGGCGTCTCCAGTTCGTCGAAAGGCGAGTTGGTCATGCAGATGGTGCTGACCTTGGCCAACTCCATGCAACGCGTGATGTACTCGTTCGGATCCTGCTCCGAGAACCACTTCCGGATACTCGGCAGGTCGCGCTGGTTCGCGTCAAGGCCCAGCCGGTTGAACACCGTCAACACGCCCCGACACGCCTCCGACAACGGCGAGTTCTCGACGAATAGCGCATTCCAGATCATCTGCGCCTGATCCTCCTTGACCAAACGCCAGAAATCATCGTACCCGATGTCAAAGTGCCGGAAAGCCTCGGCCACAAGGTAGTGGTACACCAACTGGTCATCGATCCCCCACAGCAGCAGCTCGCCAAACGCCGGGTCGTACAGGTGGGTGTGAATGTCGTAGACGCTCGTCTCCTGAACGGAACGGCCCACCGCAGCGGAAATCGCCTCCCGCTTGGCTTCAGAAATACCGAAACTCATCAATTAGACGTCGCAGATGCGCACGCCCTGCTCAAGCGAGGCGAGTTTGTCTTCGCGCTTGGGGATGAACTCCTGCCCGACGTGGCCCTTGTAGCCGGTCTCAAGGATCGCGCGCATGATCGCCGGGTAGTACAGCTCCTGCGTCTCATCGATCTCGTTGCGGCCGGGATTGCCGCCAGTGTGGTAGTGGTAAATGTAGCGGTGATTATCTCGGATGGTTCGGATCACATCCCCCTCCATGATCTGCATGTGGTAGATGTCGTAAAGCAACCCGAACCGCTCCGAGTCGATCGCCTTGCACAGCTCCACGCCCCAGGAGGTGCGATCGCACATGTAATCCTTGTGGTTCACCCGACTGTTGAGCAGCTCCATTGCGATAGTCACGTTGTGCCTCTCGGCGATGGGCAGGATGCGCTTGAGACCGATGGCGCAGTTTTTCAGGCCGGTCTCGTCATCCATCCCGGCGCGGTTGCCGGAAAAACAGATGAGCTTCCTGAAGCCCGCCTTGGCCGTCTCCTTGATGCGCTGCTCGTAAACCTCGACCAGCGTGTCGTGATGCTCGAGCCGGTTGAACGCCCTGCCAATGCCGCCGACCCGGGTTTTGCCGTCCTTAAGCGTGCCAACCGGGAAACTGACCATGGCGCAAATCAGGTCGTGCTTTTTCACGGCCGCAAACTCCGGCGGATTGAGCAGCTCGACCGACTCCATGCCGAGGCTGGCCGCCTTGGCTGCCAGTTTCTCCAGGCCAGTGCTTCCATAGCACCACTTGCAGACCGAGTGGCGGATGTTGCCCTTCACTTTGCCCTCTGCCGCTTGGCCACGCGCTGGGAGGGTCAGGGCAGCGCCCACGGCGGCGGTGCCGCCAGCGATCGATTTAAGCGCCGTACGGCGCGAGAATGTCGTGTTCATTG
>CAJWEP010000233.1 GCA_913030945.1 uncultured Verrucomicrobiota bacterium | reverse complement strand
GCAGTTGCAGCCGATCGCCAAAGTCTCCACCAGCGCCAACTGCTCCATCGTCAGCTTTTCTGACGGATGCAACTTGTGCGCCGGCAGCACGAAACGCTCCCGCATCCCGCCATCCTTGTGCACACCGATGACCTCCAGTGATTCGCAGCAATTTGTGGCGCCCTTCCGGCAGGCATAGCACTCGCCGCAGTTCATGTACGGCTCAATGGAACACCGGTCGCCCGGCTGAACATTCTCCACGCCCGCCCCCAATTCCAACACCGTCACCCCCAGTTCATGCCCCGGGATGACCGGGTAAGTGTAAAACGGCATCTTGCCCAGGTAGCCGGAAACATCCGTCCCACAAATCCCCACTCGATGCACCTCCACCAACGCCTCGCCCGGCGCGGGCTGCGCCGGTTCATCGATGTCCGCCGCAGTGAAGCGCTCGGGTTTCTCGAGTATGATTGCTTTCATGAAATCTAGTTGTTCTCCGGCAGGCCCTCAACGTGGCCGATGTCCTTGATGGGGCCGAGGATTTCCAGCACCTCGACAAGTAGTTGCTCGTTCATCGGTGTCCCGGCCCACTTGGCCCAATTGCGGACATTGTCGGGATTGGCGCTGCCAGCGATGGTGGTGGTGATGTCTTCGTTCGCAACACAGAACTGAACAGCCAACTGGGCAATGTCCACACCCTTGGATGAGCAGTGGTCTGCGGCTTGTTTGCAGGCCACGCGCACGGCCTCCGGCTCCTTGTGCCACTCAGGCAAGGGCGCGTTGGTGAGCAGGCGCGCGCAGAAGGGGCCGGCATTCATGATGCCCACGCCCTTGATCTTGAGGTGGTCAAAGTGCACGGCAAACTTCGTGTTTTGGAGGTGGTAATGGTTGTAGGAAAGCACCACGTCCACGTCGATCTGGTCGATGATGAAAGGGAAAATCTTCATCGGGTAACCGGAGAAACCGATGTAGCGCACCTTGCCGGTGTCGCGAATTTTTTGGATGGCCGGAATGGTTTCATCGACGATCCGCTGCATGTCCACAAACTCAATGTCGTGGCAAAGGATGATGTCCAGATGATCGACACCCATGCGATGCAGACTTACGTCGATGCTCTCGGCCACGCGCTTGGCGGAGAAATCAAAGTGCTGCAAATCGTACCGGCCAAGCTTGGTGCCAAGGATGAATTCCTCGCGCGGCCGGTCGCGCAGCACCTGCCCCAGCAGCACTTCGCTCATGCCTCGCCCATAAAAAGGCGAGGTGTCGATGAAATTCATTCCCAACTCCAAAGCCACTCGACAAGACTGCAGTGCTTCATCGATGGTCACCCGCCGAAACTCCTGCCCCAGGGAAGACGCGCCGTAGGAGATGACTGGCAGTTCAAGATCCGTGTTGCCCAGCTTGCGACGTTCCATGTCAGGCAAGGTACTGATTAAAGGCGACGATCGTAGCCTTGGCGGCGGCATCCGAATCGGGCCACGGGAATGCCTCGGCTGAGGCGTACCGGTCGTAGCCAATCTCCTTTAGTGCGGCGGCGATGGGACCGTAATCCATGTGCCCGCAGCCGGCAGGACGGCGGTTGCTGTCCACGAAATGGACATGGCCGATGTGACGACCGTAGGTGCGCAAGGCATCAGCGATGCTGGCCTCCTCAATGTTCATGTGAAACAGGTCAGCAAGTATTTTTACATTGTCTGTGTCCAGCGTTTCGAGAAACGCCATGACGTCCTCGGCGCGATTGAGCAGGTTGCTCTCGTAACGGTTGAGCGGCTCGTAAATCAACGGCACCCCTGCAGCCTTGGCATGTTCTCCCAGTTCATTGAGCGCGCTGCGCAGATAATCAAGCGCCTGCTCCCTGCCCACTTCACCTTCAAAGCGGCCCTGCATGGAGCCGATGATGGCGGGCGCACCGAGCTGCGCGCCGGCGTCGATGATGGAGCGGATGAAGCCCTTGGCGTTGTCGCGCGAGGCGGCGTCCGGCTGGCAAAGATGCCATTTGTGGATCACCCATCCACCACCTGTTCCCACAGCCGCGACCTTGAGATTGTGCTCGGCGGTAAGAGCCTTCAGCTCGTCGACGGGGATGGCTTCGGCGTTGGGTGCGAAGACCTCAACTGCATCGTAGCCCAACTCGGCGGCCTTGGCGTATCCGGCGGCGAGGTCGTGCCAGAAAACAAACGGGCCGCCTTCGGCTTCCTTGACCAACGAAATGGTGACAGCGGATTGGGTACTCATGCGACAAAGAGGCGTTTGAAGTGACGGTCGTAAAGGTTCTCGGTGACGTTTTTGCCAACGACCTCGGCATTGGCCTTCAGCAGATCGGTGTAGCGCGCGCCTTCCCTGGCCGCGAGCTTGAACGCGATGTGCAGCAACTGGCGGAAATGTTGGTTGAACTCCGGATGCTCCTGCACATGGCGCAGTGCATTGGCGTATTGCTCGCCAGTCCAGCCGGCCACGGTCTCGGACGAAGGCAGCTGGTTGGAGTTGATATCGATCACCGAGGCGTACGGCTCACACATCGCGTCCACGTTCTCCAGCGCCTTGGCGTAGATGTCCTTGGATAACTCCAGCCCGTCGCCGCCGGCCTCGGCCAAGCCGATCAATTCCTCCAGCCACGTGGTGCCGGCCGTTTTCACGTGCACACCCGCGCTGGTGCGGCGGATGGCGTCGCCGATGATCGGGTAAATGGAAAACTTGTCGCTGCCGCTGTGCACGCTGAGCTTGAGATTCTCCGGCAGACCGTACTGCGCCACGGCATGGGCGATCACGGCGAGGTCATCGTTAAACTCCTTCTCAAACTGCGCGAGGTCGCCCACGTAATCCACACCCTTGTTGAAGCGACCGGTGAATTTCGGCGCAATGGTCTGCAGCCGCACACCTTCATCAGCCAGCGCGGCGAGGATAATCAACAACTCCGGCGGCGTTTGCGGCGCGTCGGTTTCATCCATCGAAACCTCGGCAATGAAGTCGTCCTTGTTCGACTCAATGTGCCGGTAAATCGTCCCCGCTTCAGCCACCGAACGCAGGTATTTGCCGGCAACAGTCTCGACGTAATCGCGCGTGATCTCCAGCGGCTTGTCGATACCCGCGATGCTCACGCTGCCGATCAGCTCCGGATGCTTCTCCAAAAACGCCGCCACCGCACCCTCTGCGGGCGCTTGACCGATGAAGTCAGCCACGTCGATGGTGAAGAAATCCGAGCAGTCGAGATACTTATCGACCGTGTCCATGTTGATGTGGTCGGCGTCCACGTGCCAGCCCTTGTCCCAGCCCAGCGCCTCCACCGCCGCCTTGGCGGCGTCATAAACGCTCTGTGGCTCGGAGCCAATGAAGCTGTGTTCGCGGTTGGACTTGTTCCAGACGGGCACCACCTCGATGCCTTCAGTCGCCAGCTTTACACAAGCCTGCAACTGCGCCCCGGCCTGGTGCGCAAACCGGTCGCCCACGCCAATCGTGTATTTCTCAAGTGTCATGTTTCAAAGTACAGCGCCCGGAACGGGCGATCGGCCCTCCAACGCATTGGGCTCGGCGGAACATACATCACCGCCGGGGGGGCGAACAGCATTCAGCGTTTCGAGTTGGCAGCCGTATCGAAGACGACTGGCGTTTGTTCAGTTCGTGATCTGATAAAACCGGCGAGCGGTGCCTTCGAAAATCTCAAAGGACTCGTCATTGCTCAGGGAGCCCAGCACTTCCCTCAACGCCCCATGCACCTGCTCGTAGCTCCCCGCCAACTCGCAAACCGGCCAGTCAGACCCGTACATGCAGCGGCCGGGCCCGAAGTGCTCCAGCGCAGCATCCACGTACGGCTTCAGGTCGGCGGGCTTCCAGTTCACCCAATCCGCCTCGGTGATCATGCCTGAGAGTTTGCAAAAGACATTCCCGTGCCGCGCCGCCGCCTTGAATTGAGGCAGCCAGTCGTCAATTGAACGGTCCCTGATCCTGGGCTTGGCCAAGTGATCGATGACCATCGGAAGCCCGGGCAGCTCGCGGGCGAGCCGATCCGCGTGTTTCAGGTGCCGCACGTGAAAGAGCAAGTCGAACGGCACACCATGCTTCTCCAGCACCTTCAGGCCGCGCAATACCCCGGGCCGGACAATGAAATCATCGTCCGGTTCATCATGCGTCACGTGCCGGACACCAACGAACTTCGGGTGGTCCTTGAACTCCAGCAACTGCCCCTCGCATGCCTCGCTCGCGAGATCTACCCATCCCACCACGCCCGCAAGCCAGTCGGTCTCTTCCGCCATGCGCAGCACCCAGCGATTCTCCTCAACATTATGCTGCGTCTGCACAAAGATGCTTTGGCGCACGCCCGTGGCATCGAGGTGCGGCTTGAGGTCGCTCGGCAAATAATCACGGCGAATCGGCTCAAGATCTGGGTTATCCAGCCATGCGTAATCGAACGGCCGGCTCCGTTGCCAGAAATGTTGATGGGCATCAATCATGTTGCTCGTTGTTTTTAATTTAATGGTTCGCTCCCATTAAGACGCCGCCCGCACCGCCTTGCGCTTGGCCAAGGGATGCGAATCGGCCTTGGCCAGCCAACGCTCCATACATTGCTGAACTTTCTCAGAAGGCATGATGCTGTGTCTCTCAACGATTCTTCAAATATTCCGCGATATCTCGAACGTCTTGATCCGAAAGACCCATGCGAGAGGGAGGCGGCATCCATGAATGGTTTTGCAGTTCCTCGATCTTTATGCCTTTGCGCCGGAATAAGATTTTCTTCACTTCACCGCCAAACAATTTGATCTTCAGGGACCCTGCATGCCAGCTAAAGTTGGAGAGCATGCCTTCCGCAATGTTCGAGCCTTTCCGAAGGCGCACTGGCTTCTCGTACCCGTGGGCCAGCTTGGAGTTGGGCTCC
>CAJWEP010000232.1 GCA_913030945.1 uncultured Verrucomicrobiota bacterium | reverse complement strand
GCTGGGTGGCATGCGCAACGACAAGCAATTGACGGTGTTTGCGCGGGAGCAGTTGACCGAGTATGCGCGGCAGGCCGGGTTTTACCGGGAGCAGTCGGCCAAGCTGCCGGACGGCGGCCAAGCGGACGCGCTGCGCTTGGCCTGCGAGCACCACTTCAATCTGCGCCTGCAGGTGCTCTTCAAGGTGCTGCGGCTGTTCGATGTCACGATTGACTATGAGAAACTGTTCCGGGCCGCGGCAGAAGGCGGCGAGAATGCCCGGGCCGAGGTCGGCGAGGTGCTCGAGGGGGTGCTTGGCCAAGCGGACGCCGGGCGTATCATCGACTTGGCCAAGCCGGAGCCGGCTGGTGAGCCGGCTGGCTTGGGGCATTTCGTCGAAACCTTTCGCAGGAGCGATTCGCGTTGGGTGGTGGCCGGCCTGCTGTGGATGGTGGGTGCCGACGGGTACGCCGGCCACGGCGACTTTGTGCGGGACAGCCTGCGGCACGACGAGGCGGTGGTGCGCGAGACGGCGCTCGAGATTTTTCTGGCCAACGAGCCGGGTGGAGAGACGGTGGCCAAGCAATGTGAACTTTCGGCCATGGACGCCTGCGAGGCGGTCGTCCGCTTGGCCAAGCGCAAACTAAGCACCCTTTGAATCATGATCCTCGTCCAGAAAATTCTGTTCCTGAAAAACGTGCCGCTGTTCAGCGCCATGCCTCCCGACACCCTCGCGTGGGTGGCGGAGGCGGCTGACGAAACCAGTTGTCCCTCCGGCCAGACGATCTTCGAGAAGGGCAGCGAGGGCGACAGTATGTACGTGATCGCCGATGGGTCGGTGCGTATTCATGACGGCGCCAAGACGCTGGCGAGCCTGGCGCAGGGGGCGTTTTTCGGCGAATTAAGCATCCTTGACGGTGAGACGAGGTCGGCCACGGCCACCGCGGAAACGGATTGCCTTCTGCTGGTGATCAGGCAGGATTCGTTCCGCAGAATCCTCTCGAAACAGTTTGATGTGACAGAGAACCTGCTGAAGATCCTCGTCCGGCGGATTCGCGAACATTCAACCCAATCGATGCAAGAGCAAAATGAAGACTAACCCAAAAGTGAAAACCGTTTTTCGATCGATACTCGCCTGCGCCCTTGGTTTGGCCCTCGGCCTGGGTGGTCACTTGGTCAATGCGCAGGATGCAGAAGTCGATGCCTCCGCAACGGAATTTGATCCCCCTGCAACGGAATTTGATCCTCCGTCAACGGAGTTGGATTATCAGGCTGAGCCTGCGGATGGGGCATTTGAAGAATTCATCCCGGTGCCGCCTATCGGTTCTCCGGACAGTGAACTGAACTTCCAAACCTATGGGTTGAGCTATATGCAGAGCGACCGTGTGATCGCGCTGCTCAAGGCGCTTGGCTATGCAACCATTGAGTTCTCTTGGGCTGAGGGCGAGTCGATCAACGAGCGTGTGTATTCGGTATTGCAAGATATGGAAAGCTATCCGTTGATTATCAAGCTCATTGACGCCAATAAGACCAGCTTGCTTGAGTTATCTCCGGATGGAATTGAAAGACAAGAGACAGGATTGGGGGGAACCTATCTGCACCAGCAAACCTCCGGCGCGCCGGAGCAACGATTGTTCATCATCTATGAAAAGGCGTTTCCGGAACAGTTGCACGTTCTCCTGCAGATGCTTCGAAATGACATCGACGTCCCGGCACGGCAGGTGGTCATTGAGGCACTTGTGATTGAACTCGACAAAAAAAAGCTGGATGAGCTCGGTGTGAATTATAATCTGCAAAAGAAGGATTTTAGCCTATCGCTTGAGCCTGATGGGAGTGCACTTCCATTTGTCGGGCAATTCATGGAGAAGACAAAAAAAACATGGAAGGAGCCACGTTATGATGAATATGACAATATTATCGGTTATAATTACCCGCAAGGGTTCAGGGGTTTCTCCGCAAGTTTGAAAGCGATGGAGCATTCGGGTCATGCGGAGATTTTGTCAAACCCGTCGGTGCTAGTATTAAACGGGCGCCAGGCTCGGATTCAGGTGGGCCAGCAGGTGCCCAGTTCGATGACCGTCTCCAGCCCCACCGGGTTCCAATCCAGCGTGGAGTATATGCAGACCGGCATCGTGCTGAACCTTCGACCACGATTGAGTGAGGACGGCTCTGAGGTCACCATGCAGATCGAGACCATTGTCAGTTCGGTGAATCCGGCTGAGAGCGAAAAAACAAGCGAGGGCGGTGTTTTGCTGGCCCCCGTGGTGGATAACCGGCAGGTCCAGACTTTCGTCCGCGTGGCTGACAACACACCTTTCATAGTGGGTGGACTTATTGCCAAGGATAATAACCGCAGCGAATATGGAGTGCCATACCTCTCAAAGATTCCTTACCTCGGCAACCTGTTCAAGCGTTCTGTCACTAAGAGTGACAAGCGTGAGGTCATCGTTGTACTCACACCCCACGTGATCGACACTGGCGAAAAGTCATTTAGCTATGTGATACCTAGGGATTCCGAGAGCTTCGACTCATTCGACCACAGCCTGTTCCGCAACGCGCGACGTATACGTGACGACGATGTTTTCGACCTCAATTTCGCCACACAAAGCAACTACTACATCAGTGTCATTGAGGAGTTGGAATCTTTTCACGATGAGCACCTCGAGATTCTGGAGGATGAACCGATTTTTGGTTATCTCAAGGACAAGGTGCCTGGTGAGGAGGTAATCGTGCGGCGCATGATCTGGGAAATGGTGCACAAGGCCAAGTACCACCAATATATCACTGAGGATCACATTTTGATTTTTGAATCCAACGAGAATGCGGAGTACGGCAACAAGTTCAAGACCCACTTGCTCTCCAATTTGTTGAGGCAGTTAAACGAAGCGAAAGAAAACTCCCTGGTGCTGGACTATGCCGACCACAAGGCCAAGACCACCGGGCCGTTTGAACACCCCCGCGCTCTTATCAGCCGAACCAACGTAACTAATCCCGACAACTACGTGGAGCAGATCAGCGTCCTCAACTCGGAAGATTTTGAGCGCAATACGGTTTTGCTCTCGACGGCGGTCGCTCCGCCAGGCGTTCGTGGCGCCACCGCGCTCGAGATGCTCAAGGGCGTACTGGTGCTCAAGCGCATCATGGCGCTCAATCATTCCATGCCGTTGACCATTGGTGAATTTCGGGTTGGTCGGCAGATCATTTTTCCAACCGAGCAGGAATTGCAGGATAAGTACCACATCATCGACTACGACGCGGCCCGGTTTTTCTATCAGATCATCAACTACTATCCCGAGTTCGAGAGAGCCTTCAACCGGGACAGCGAGGCTATCCTCGAGCGCATCCAGGAACTCAGCGACGCGAGCGCCCAGTAGGTAACCCACTCGTCCACAAGCAATAGCGAATTGGGTTTGGCCAAAAAAGTCGCCGATTTGCCCAAAAAAAGTTGATCTACAGCGAAAAACGAATTATGTCTTCTTAAAAGCAACTTATGGCTCAACGATAAATCCGTCTTTGGGCGTAAGATTTCTTTTTAACCCTGAAAAAATGAGTAAATACATTATAGTTACAGCATTGGGATTGTGCCTGTCCGTACCTGGATACGCGCAATCAGAACAACCTGGTGCGCCTAGCCAAGCAGATGCCAAAAAAGACCAGCCAACTACTGGCCCGGGGAAGGCAACTCGTTCAGGACAGCAAGGTCAACGCCAGCAGGGTCAACGCCAGCAGGGTCAACGCCAGCAGGGTCAACGCCAGCAGGGTCAACGCCAGCAGGGTCAACGCCAGCAGGGTCAACGCCAGCAGGGTCAACGCCAGCAAGGTCAACGCCAGCAAGGTCAACGCCAGCAGGGTCAACGCCAACAGGGTCAACGCCAGCAGAATCCTGCAGCGGGAAAAGCACCCGGAGGTAGGGGACCGCAGAGTCCTGCAGCGGGAAGAGCGCCCGGAGGCAAGGGACCGCAGAGCTCTGCAGCAGGAAGGCCACAGGCAGGCAAGGGTCGCCCGGGCCCCGGCCGTGGACCGGAAGGTCCGCCACCGCCGATCAAGATGGCATTGGAGAAGTTGTATGGTAACAATCCCGAGCCTGAGAAAGGCATCCCTAGCAGCGACGTTATGAAGGCTTTGATGAAGTTGGATAAAAACAAGGATGGCAAACTGTCTCCTAATGAATTATTCGGAAATCCACAAGATCGCCCTTGATGGTGAAGACTAGATCGTCGGGCTGGATGATTTGAATTACCCGGTAGGAGATGGCTCCACGGCTATCTCTCTAAAAACCACACCAACCAGGGAATGGGGCGGATCTAATTCGCCCCATTCTTATTTTATCAAGGGAAGGAACGGGAACAGCCGTCCGGTGGAACCCGGGGTCGGCGATTGGCCCGGCGCTGAGCGCTGACGGAAGTTTCCGCAAACCCATCCTGGCGCCGGCCGGCACCGGCAAAAGAATTTGTCATAAAGGATTGACCAAAAATTGAACTGGACTAGATTGCCCCGAAACGGATGCCCCTTGTGAGTGTGGGGGGCGGTGAGATGTTGATTCAAACTGAAATAATGAAGACAAGAGTATTAGCAACAATGTTGGGATTGGGCTTGGTCATGACGGGTTTTGCCCAATCGTCCCCAAAACCTCCCAAGGGCAGGCCGGGCGCCGCTAAGCCGGTAGCCTCGCCAAAAGCCAAGCCGCCCAAGGTGGAATCCCTCCGGCCAGCCTCGGGACCGACGATCGTCAGGGCCAAGCCCAAGCCGTCTCAACTGGTGGCGGCACTGGATGCCAACAAGGATGGCAAGCTCTCCTTCAAGGAGGTTGAGGCTGCCGTCGCGATCCTCAAAAAACTCGACAAAAACAAGGACGGCCAGTTGACCTTAAA
>CAJWEP010000231.1 GCA_913030945.1 uncultured Verrucomicrobiota bacterium | reverse complement strand
GGCAAGACGATGAAGGAACTGGAAGCCGCTGGCAAATGAAACACCTCCTCCTAACAACAATCGCAGCCGTGCTGGTTGTGCTGTTTGACTACCATCGCCAGACCCAAATTAACGTCAACTAATGGCTTGTCAAGTGTCACCGAGTGAGACTTTTTAGCGAGAGACTTGAACAATCTGTGAGATTGCCTGACAGTCTCTGACTAGGCTAAAACCCTTTAAAAGAGTGATAATGTTGGGTTATTTGGGTGTTTTAAGTGGAAAAAGAAGAAGAACGAAAAGTATTTCTTTTAATCGACATAAATGAACTCGTTGCAGTTGAGCAGTACGTGGCACAGGGACGCCAGGGCAAGGTGGCCGGGGTTGTTGCGGCCGTCGAAATGTTGCCGTTGCTCGTGCAGATGGTTCTCCGCTTGGCCTAGTTCCCCGTCGGAGGGATTGCGCCCGAATGCCAGTTGCCATGCGAGCTTGACCTGTTCAACTGTACCTGCGGCATGTCCTGCCAAGCGCTTGGCCAAGGCCTCGCTTTGGGCGTGGGTGAACTGATTGTTCAGCAGAGCCAACGCCTGCGGCGCAACGGTCGTGACGTCCCGCTGCCCACAACTGGCTGTGGTGTCGCTGAAGTCGAACGTGGTCATCAGTGGCAGCAGGCGCGAGCGTTTCGTCATCATGTAAATGCTGCGCCGCGAACGCTCGTCCGCCGGGGAGCTTTTCCAGTCGCCGGCCTTGCGCGACAATCCTTCCAGTGCCTCGGCCGACATCCCGGGGTAAAAACTTGGCCCGCCCATCCTCATGTTGAGTCGGCCGCCCACCGCCAGCATCGCATCGCGCAGCGACTCGGAACTGATGCGCCGCCGGTTGAACTTCCATAAATTACGGTTCAGGAAATCCCGCTGTGAGTACTGGGTTTCATGCGGATGCACGGACCGCTGCCGGTACGTGCTCGATGTCATGATGAGTTTGTGAATCCGTTTGAGTGTCCAAGCCGGACCGGCATCAACTGTTGGGCGCATGAATTCGGACGCCAGCCAGTCGAGCAGTCCGGGGTGGGTGGGTAATTCGCCCTTAAAGCCAAAGTTGTTCGGCGAACGCACAAGCCCCTGCCCGAAGTGTTGCAGCCAGAGTCGGTTTACCATCACCCGTGCGGTCAATGGATTTTGCTCGTTGGTGATCCATCTGGCGAACTGCAGGCGGCGCTGTGTGGTTTTGCTGCCAGGCGGCGGAGGGGCGAGCGGTTTGTCAAGTGCGTTCACCGCAGAAAGGAAACCTGGTGCAATCTCCGGGCCGGGCTTGTGCCGTTCACCGTTGAGTAGCAGGCGGATCGGCGGCGGATTGGAGCTTTTATCGGTCCACCCGTAAGCTTCGTAGCCAAGTGCCTTCGTCGTGGGACCACCTTGGTTGGCCTGTCCCATGTGACCGGCCCAGAAAAAGCTCGCGATCCGGTAGTAGTCGTTCTGTGGAATGGGATCGAACTTGTGCTCGTGGCAGCGTGCGCATTTTACGGTCAGCCCAAGGAACGCGGAAGTGCTTGTGTGCACCATGTCCTCGAGACGAGTGTAAAGATAGTCGTTGGGGTCGTTGGGTTCGTCATTCCACGTGCCGGCACGGATCATGCCGGTGGCGACGACCGATTGCTCGGTTCGGTTCGGCACTTCGTCGCCGGCAAGTTGCTCTGCGACAAACTGCGTGTACGGCATGTCGCTGTTGAAAGCGTTGATTACCCAGTCGCGGTAGCGCCAAATGTTCGGTTTGAGTTTGTCACGCTCGTAGCCGTCCGTCTCGGCGAAGCGCACGAGGTCGAGCCAGTAACGCGCCCAATGTTCACCGTGCCGAGGGGAGGCGAGCAGTCGGTCGATGAGCCTTGGCCAGGCGTCCGGTGCGGGGTCCCGGATGAACTGTTCCACCTGCTCCGGGGTCGGTGGCAGGCCGGTGAGATCAAAGTAGGCGCGACGCACAAGGGTGCGGCGATCGGCACGAACTGCGGACACCATCGATTCCTTTGCGAGCTTGGCCGCGATGAATGCATCGACCGGGTGCTTGGCCAGTCGCGGCACGGCGGGGCGCACAACCGGTTGCAATGACCACCAGTCGCGACCACCCCGAACATCCGTGGTGCTTTCGTAAGGATCAAGCACGCGTCCGCTTGGCCAAGCGACCCCGGCGTTTACCCAGCGCTTGAGCAGGGCGATCTCAGCATCGGGCAGCTTTTGTTGCTGCCCTTTGACCTTGGGTGGCATCTCGCCCTTGGTGACGAGTTCGAGCGCGAGTCGACCGTTCTCGGTTCCCTTCGTAAAGCCAACCTCTGTGGTGAGATTGATGTCGCCCTTGAGGTCTCGTTTGTTGTGGCACTCAAGACAGCGCTTGGCGATCAGCGGTGCGATGTCTCGATTGAAGTCAGGCACCGACACGGTGTTTGCCGAAGCAGAGACTGCCCAAGTCGCGAACACGAATAAAAGTTGTCGCACGTGAGACATTGGTCCTGAGTCGGGCAGCGAGTATCGTTTCGATTTCCCAGAAACGTCAAGGCGCAAACGGAGAGAGTGCGGGACATTACCGTTGTTCTTTAAAAAGTGATCCAGTGTAATACCAGCGCGGTCAGGAAAAAGACGAGTGCGATGGAGTCACGGAACACCCATCGATTGCCATCTTTGAACAGTCGCAAGAATTTCAATAGGACGCCTGTGGGACAGCAAAACCGGCAAAATGCCATCGGCACGAACGATGATGCGAGTATCCCCAACACGGCAGTAACCACTGTGAACATACCGGCCGTGCGCCATGAGTAGGCGTTAAAAGGTTCGAGATCGGCCAAGTCCAGGGAAAACAAGCCCATGGCCCCCGTTAATGAAACGGCCAGAAGGGTTGCTGGTAAGACACGGAGCATTTTGTCCCAACGGCCTGTCGGGCTCCATTGCCAAGGCAGGCGATTACTAAGCCATCCCTGAAGAACGCCGTGTGGGCAGAGGTGATGACAATAAAATTGGCGACCCGTGGCCATGGGCACCACCAATGCGGCCAACACAAGCAACACCAATCCGGGAGTCGACTGCCAGGCGATTCCGTTCCTTGCCCAACCAGCCAATAATGTTTGCGACAGCAGGTCCGCGTTTATGAACCCCAGGTAAACCACAAGTATCACACGAAAAACCAGGCGGACACGGGTGTTGCCGCGCAAGGAAGTGAACGTGAAACACAAGGCAACCAAAACCATTGAGGCAGTTCCCCAATCGCGAAGTTTCCATTTCTTTTGATCCGGATTCAGCAATGAAGGGTTTGATCGATTTTTTGCGGAAGCTATCAAGCCCTCCGCCAAGGCGAGACTGGTCATGGTGGCTCCCGATACACCTTCAACCTGCGCTTGCTTGATGTCCAGTTCTGCCAACTCCAAAAGTTCCATCCCCTTGAAGGATTTCAGAAAATAGTCATCCTCCCGGATGTAGTTGAGATATTTTTCCGTCTCGAAACTGCTGCGCAAATGCACGCTCTCCAAGCGGTTGCTGGCATCCATTATCACCAGTGCATCCGTTGGCCCCTGATAACCAATGATTGCATCGGCCTCCGGAGAGATCCGGAAAATTTGTCCAAGGATGGCCCCGTTGGCATTCCGAGGCAGCAATAGGCCAACTGAGGACGCATCCGGTTCCAGAAGTGTTGTTTCAGGAAGATACCGTTTCACTTCCGCCAGGCCGACCGGTTCAGGAAATCGGAGGGACGGGGTTGTGTTGTCCAGCCGCTTTGCCAAGCCTTCTGCCATGGCCAGGCTGGTCAGTGTGGCACCGCTTACGGCATCCACTTTGGATGGCTTTGCCAGGCGGGATCTTGATTTGTTGACGAACTGCTTGAGAAATGTTGGGGAATTTGTCACCGCTGCCACGTATTCGGATGTGTCGCCACTGGACAGGACACGCAAGCCGAGCAGGTGATGCTCTGAGTTGAAAGCTGCCAAAATATCGTTTGGCCCGGAATAGCCGATAATTTCGTTGCTTATCGGCGCCGTTAACAAAATGTAACCCAGTTCCTGATCTTGTTTGTCGTGGACGATCTGCAAATCTGCACGTGGATCGCCCGTGTCCAAATGATGTGCTGTCGGGAACCAGTTCGTGATAACCTCAATGGGAATTCGCCCCGATCCGGTAATACCCGCTTGTCGAGCCTTGTGAGTGTCGTGGATCAGCCACAGGATGGCTGCAAAGACTCCCACACGCCATCCGTGCATCAGCCACATACTGATTTTTGTGGGCTTGGGCGGAATGGTGTGCGAGGCGACGGCCACACTATCATTTTGCAGGAATCACCTGCACCGCATCGGCATGCACGTAGCCCTGCGTTCCCTCGGTGGTGATTTGCACTCGACCGGAATTTCCAGGGGTAAACACATAAATCCCCAGCGAAATAAAACCCTCCAGCGGTGGGGGTTGGCGCATGTTGATGTTGTGAAATTTGGACCCTGAATCAAACAGGACAGTCACAGGCACGGCCGTGCTCCGGTTTTCATGATGGCCGTAGGACAGGCGCACTTCGTATCGCCCTGGTTTGGGCACGTTGAATTCAAAATCGATGCTGGCCTTGTTTGCCGCATTAGCATACAGGTAACCGTAGCCTATAAAACCCTTGAGTCCGCCTGCGGTGCTCCAGGAGCCGGTTTTCGTTGCTTTTGTATCATCGACAACAATCCCCTCCAGAGTGTTTGGGTTGATTCCCGAAAGAGGACCGTGAGGACCGGCCAGGGGTGGTATGTCATCAGGAACAACGATCTCATCCGTGACGGTGGGACGCCGCGCCTTGCCTGGCAGCTGCATTAGTTTTTTGAGTTCGTCCAGGTGTTTGGTGTAGATTTCACGGGGTGAGCAATATTTGGCAATGCAGATG
>CAJWEP010000230.1 GCA_913030945.1 uncultured Verrucomicrobiota bacterium | reverse complement strand
CGTTGGCGGAAATTCTTATGATTTTGCCGCAGGGGATAGCATACGGTTCGCCAATGGTGGTATTCTCACCCTTACTGCAAATCCAGCTTCTAGCGCGACGACATTGACTGGCTCACTATCCTACGATATTGCCAACGGTGAGGCGACCGTGAGCCGGACTGAGGCGTTTCTTTCTGGGCAGATTTTTCACTTTGCGAACGGAGGTAAGCTGACCTTGACGGCCGTCGCCGCGGCTTCGAGTACGTCCCTGACCGGGTATTGGGACAGCGCCATCACGAACACGGAGGAAGGGGACCAGGGCAATCTCAGTCGTGGAAATGACATTCTTTACTCGCTCAATGGAGGGGATATCCTGACGAGTCATTCCAACACGATAACGGAGGATAGTTCCGGTGTTTCCGGATTGTCCGTCACGGGGGATGTCACCGGCTCGGGGGTTCGGGTGGATACCATCGATGCCTCCAATAATGTTATCACCACGACGGATTCCCACGGCCTGGCCACCGGGGACATTGTTCGATTGTACACGCCGGCAACCCTCATGGGCGGAGTCTCATCCAAGACGGACTATTACGTCCGCGCGTTGTCCGGTTCACGCATTTCTCTTCACACTTCCTCAACGGATGCAGCGGCGGGAACCAATCTGGTGGACATCACCGGGGACGGGACGGGGGATCAGTACATTCTCGGGGCAGCGCCTCCGGCCCTTTCGGTGACTGTGTCCGCCGATATCGACAAGGTCAAACTGGCGGTCAAGGGTTTTGTCGGCCAAATCAGCAAGATTCAGTCGCTGATCGGAATGCATACCACGGTGACAACCGATTCCGACGGGAAAGTGACCGCCGGAACACTCTCCAATGACCGGCTGGTCAGCGAGATTGCGGCGAATCTCCGGCAGAAAACGATGGGAGAAATCACCGGGACGGGCAGCAATTTCGACCGGTTGAGTGATCTGGGATTTAGTGGCAACGGGTATGACAATCAGATATCGCTGACAGACGAGAACACCCTCGACACCATCCTTCGGGAGAAGATGGGGGATCTCGAGAAGTTCTTTGCCACCGAGGAGACGCAGGCGGGTGTGGCCGGCGCCACGGCGGATTACCAGGCGGAGGAGGGCATGGCCGAGGGGATGGAAGACTACACGGCGTTGCTGCTGGGGGATGTCTACGGGACGGAAGGCGCTCTTGTGGACCACCGGGATAATTACACCAAGGAGATCGACCGCATTAACAAGAGCATTGTTGAGCTCGAGAAGCGGGTTCAATTCACCAAGGAGAAGTTGACCCGCAGCTTTGTCGAGATGGAACAGGCGCAATCCAAGAGCAACCAGGAGATGCAGTTTTTGATGAAACGATTCGGAGAGTAGGACGCGCAGTGATGAGAATGAAATTGAAACAGGCACGGGGAGTCACGGTCGTCAGCCAGGCGATTGGCCAAGCGGCACTGATGCTGACACTGGCTGCGGGTTTGACCGGATGCAAGACGGCCTCCATCAAGAATCCGGGAACCGTCATAGGCCCGTTCCACAAGCCGGCCAACTACAACCTGGCCAACGGGGTCATGCCGGTCGAAATGCGGCGTGTGGCCCTGTTGCCGTTGACTTCCGCGATGAACACGGTCGAGCACCAGTCCGGGCGGCAGATACTCCAGAAATTTATGCAGGCCGAGATCGCCAAGTCAGGATTGTTTGAGGTCGTCTTCGTGCCGGTGTCCACGATGGAGCAGTTGACCGGGCGGCCCGCCTGGCGAATGATCGACGAGTTGCCCGTCGATTTCATCGAGCAGATAACACACGAATACGATTGCCAGGGCGTTTTGTTCAGTCACCTGACGGTTTATCAGCCTTATCCCCCGTTGAACATTGGCTGGAGAATGGGGCTTGTGCATTTGAGTCCGGAAAGCAACAATGGCAGCGTTGTTTGGGAAATCGACGACGTGTTTAATGCAGGACAAAAGTCAGTGATCAACTCAGCCAGGCGGAATGCCATAAAGAACGGCTTGTCCGACCCTGAACTGGACATGGAACTCGGGCTGCTCAATTCCCCGCGCCGTTTTGGGCGATACACGGCCGAAGCGGTTGTCGCCACGATGAGTCGCCTGTCTCCCGGCGGCACCTTCGCCGGTATTGACGGGAACCGGCGAAAGTTAAGGGCTCAGGGAGGATTTTTTAAGAGGTTGTTTACCAGGCAATAACGGAACAAACGCATCATTAACATGTCAACCATAGACAGAATAAACCATCCCTCCCAGACTCAGTCGACCGACGCAAGCCGATCGGTGGCCGGGGCAACACAGGCCAAGGCCAAGGGCTTGGTGGCAAAGGATAAACTGGACCTTGGAGCCCACAAGGCCGAGGACGCACAAAAGCAGGTCGAGTCGGAGTTTGCGGCCCGCAAGGCGGCAATCCTTCGGCAGGAGGCAGCCGGCGGCTACGATCCTGACAAGGCAATCGACTACGTCGCCAAGCGCCTTGCCAGCGGCCGGGTGGAGCACCGCTGATTCCCGGGGCCCCCGCTTGGTTTTATGAATCCCTACGCCAAACCCAGGAGCACTGAGCCGGCGAATCCCTACGCCAAGGCGAGCGCCTACAAGAGCACCTCGGTCAACACCTCCTCCCCGGCGGATTTGGTGCTCATGCTTTATGACGGCATCCTCCGTTTCCTGAACAACGCCCGGGGCGGATTCAGCATCCAGGATCCCGTTGAGTACCACCAGACCATCAACGAGAATCTGCAGAAAGCCCAGGCCATCATCCGTGAGTTGCGCTCCTGTCTTGACGTGGAAAATGCCACCGAGTTCGGGGAGACCATGAGCGGGCTTTACGATTATTTTGACCGCCGGCTGCAGGAGGCCAACATGGAGAAAACACAGGCGCCCATCGACGAAATCTACGATCGGGTGACGGTCATCCGGAACGCCTGGGACGAGATGGTGCAACGAGAAATCAAGGGCGTGGCCGCCGAACAGCAGCCCGAGCCTTCTGGCGAGGTCGGCACGCTGGACCTTTCCGGCTAGGTGATGCGCCATGAACCAACAGCGGCAATTACTGGGGTTACTTGACTCACTGAAGCAGCTTTCCCGCGTGGAACACCAGGCGGTCGCCGAGGGCGAGTACTCAAGGGTGGAGCAGGTTCAGGATGAAAAGAAGCTGATCCGGCAACAGATCGAGGAACTTGAGCCGATCCCCGATGGCGAGATGTCACGCCACGCCGCCGACGAGCCGGTCAAGCAGGCGGTCTCCGAGATCATGGCGATGAACCGCGAGAGCAACGAGCAGTTGCTCCGCCGGATGGGGGCGCTGAAGGCCGAGGCGGAAATCCAGTCGCAAACGCGGACGACCCTTCGCCGCGTGCAGGGCGCCTATGCCAAGCGGCTTTCACTCGTCCACTGGGAGGCCAGCACCTGATGCCGGGGTCGATTTCGGAAAAACGAATTGACCCGGTTTTCCCCTTGGCCTAGCTTCCCCGCCCGGTTTTCCGGGCTTCCTGCGCTTGGCCCGTGCCGGGCTTGTCCTTGGCCAAGCGCTTGGCCAAGCGATCACGCAACCATGCGACACACCATTTCAGTGCTGGTCCAGAACAAGTTCGGCGTGCTGACACGCATCGCAGGACTGTTCAGTGGCAGGGGGTTCAATATCGACTCCCTCAACGTAGCGCCCACGCATGACCCAAGCATGTCTCGCATGACGATCGTCACCCGCGGCGACGACGCGACGCTGGACCAGATCGTCCAGCAGTTGAACAAGCTGGTCGACTCGATCGAGGTGCAGGACTTCCGTGACGGCGAGTACGTGGATCGAGAGCTGGTGCTGGTGCGGGTGGGCGTGGACTCCCGGTCCCGCGCCGAGGTGATGCAGGTGACCGATATTTTCCGCGCCAAGATCGTGGACGTGCAGCCGGAGAGCGTCACCATCGAGATCACCGGCAGCGAGAGCAAGGTGGAGAAATTTCTTGGACTGATGGAGAACTTCGGCGTGCAGGAACTGACCCGAACCGGCAAGGTGGCTCTTGCCCGCAAATGATATTTATCTAAAACCATGGCAGCAAAAGTATATCACGACAAAGACGCAGACCTGAATGTCCTCAAGGGCAAGACCATGGCCGTGATCGGCTTCGGGTCGCAGGGCCACGCTCACGCACTCAACCTCAAGGAAAGCGGCGTGAAGGTTATCGTCGGACTCTACAAGGGGAGCAAATCGGCTAGGGTGGCCAGAAGCAAGGGGTTCAAGGTGTACTCCAACGCCGAGGCTGTGAAGCGGGCGGACGTCATCTTCGTTGCCGTGCCGGACACGCGCCAGCCCGACGTGTACAGAGCCGACATCGCGCCGAACCTGGGCAAGGGCAAGACGCTGCTCTTCTCCCACGGCTTCGCCGTTCACTTCAAGACGGTTGTTCCACCGAAGGAGATCAACGTGATCCTCGTGGCTCCCAAGGGACCGGGCCACATTGTCCGTCGCCAATACGTCGAAGGGAAGGGGGTGCCCAGTCTCATCGCCATCTACCAGAACGCCGACCGTCAGGCCAAGAAGATCGCGCTCGCCTGGGCCAAGGGCATCGGCGGCACGCGCGCCGGGGTTATCCAGACCACCTTCAAGGAGGAAACCGAGACCGATCTGTTCGGGGAGCAGACCGTGCTTTGCGGCGGAACGACCGCGCTGATCCAGGCCGGCTACGAGGTGCTGGTCGAGGCCGGTTACCAGCCGGAGATGGCCTACTTCGAGTGCCTGCACGAATTGAAGCTGATCGTGGACCTAATCAACGAGGCCGGCATCAGCGGCATGCGTTTCTCAATTTCGGAGACGGCCAAGTGGGGGGACGTGAAGATGGGGCCGAAGATCATCGACTCCGGCGTGAAGAAGCGCATGAAGGA
>CAJWEP010000229.1 GCA_913030945.1 uncultured Verrucomicrobiota bacterium | reverse complement strand
TGCTGGTGGTCATCGCGATCATCGCCATCCTGGCCGCCATGCTCCTGCCCGCCCTGGCCAAGGCCAAGGCCAAGGCGCACGGCATCAGCTGCATGAACAACAACAAGCAGATGATGCTGGCCTGGCAGTTTTACGCGGAGGACAACGAAGATCGGCTGGTTGGCGCTGCCGGCTGGAACTTCGGGAGAAGAACGATCCCGAACTGGACCGGGGGAAGCTGGCTGACGCTCAATAACAAACGGGATCCAAACAACTGGAACCACGCTGCATACACTTACAGGAGTCCTATTTGGCCCTATTGTGGCAAAAGCACAGCGATTTGGAAATGCCCCGCCGACTACACCACCGCCATCAACAATAATGGCGAAACCGTGCCGCGGATTCGCAGCATGTCGATGAGCAACTGGGTCGGCGGCCCGGGCTGGGATAACTCCGGACCGTGGTATCCCCAGAGTTCGAACGGCTGGAAAGTATTCACAACCCTGTCGGACTTCACGGACCCCGGCCCGTCGGACACCTTCGTGCTGGTGGATGAACGGGAGGACAGCATCAATGACGGCTATTTCGTGGTGGACATGGCCGGCTACCCCGACCGGACCGTCAAGCTGGTAGACTACCCGGCCGGTTACCACAACCGGGCGGCCGGATTCTCTTTTGCCGATGGACACGCTGAAATCCACAAATGGCTCGACAGGCGAACCACACCGCCGATGAGCAGGACGGATCGCCCGCTGGACGTCGGCATGGCGAACAGCAAGGACGTGATGTGGATGATGGAGCACAGCACCCGGAGGGTTGGACGCTGATTTCCTCGACAGGTTTTTCCGCCGATAGCCCGCCCGCAACGGCGGGCTTTTTTGCGCTTGGCCAAACGCTTGGTCTCATTTTTTTGCACTGCAAAAGCCTCCGCCGTTGACGATTGCCGGACGAAGCCGCAATCTCTCCCGCCGGTATATGGCGCATACTATCCTGTTCATCTGCACCGGCAACATCTGCCGCAGCCCGATGGCCGAGGGCCTGTTCGAGAATCTGGTCGATCAAAACAAGGCCAACCTCATCGTGAAATCCGCCGGCGTGGGAGCCCAGAACGGCCAGCCGCCAAGCGAGAACGCGATTCGCGCCATGCAGGATCTCAACATCGACATCTCCCCGCAGCGCAGCCTGATGATGACCGCCGAACTGGCCTCCGAGGCCGACATGATCATAGGCATGACGCACGGCCACATCGAGATGGTCAACCTCATGTTCCCGCATGCGGCAGAAAAGACCTTTCTGCTCCGGGAATTTGACGACTCCCTTCCCCTGCACGAGCGGGAAATCCCCGACCCCGTCGGCGGTTCCTACGAGACCTACTGCCAATGCCGCGACCAGATCCGCGAAGGCATCGATTCGCTTTTGAAATCCATCCAGAAAAACAACGGACTGATCCCCGGCTCGACGCAGCCGGTGGTGGAATTGGCCCTCGGCGCCGACCACGCCGGCTACGGGCTCAAGAAAGTCCTGGGGCATTATCTCGGCGAAAAAGGCATCCCGTATGCCGACTTTGGGTGTGACTCGGAGGACAAGGCCGACTACCCGGACTTCGCCCGCGAGGTGGCCCAAACCGTGGCCGGCGGGCAGAGCCGGCTTGGCCTGCTGATCTGCCACACCGGTGTCGGCATGAGCATGAGCGCCAACAAGGTGCCCGGCATCCGGGCTGCGCTGGTGCAGGACGAGGAGACAGCCAGGCTCACCCGCCAGCACAACAACGCGAACATCCTCTGCCTCGGGGCCGCCGCAACGGATGAGGCCTTGGCCAAGCGCATCCTCGATGCGTTCATCGAAACCCGGTTCGAGGACGGCGGCCGCCACGAGCGGCGGGTGAACAAGATGGAGCCTGATGCCGCCCCGGGATTCCGATGCCTGGACACCGTCGATCCCGAGATCGCGGAGGCGATCCGGGCCGAGACCAGCCGCCAGCAGGACAACATCGAACTGATCGCCAGCGAGAACTTCACCAGCCCGGCCGTCATGCAGGCGCAGGGCTCGGTGCTCACCAACAAGTACGCCGAGGGCTACCCGGCCCGGCGCTGGTACGGCGGCTGCGAGCACGTGGATGTCGCCGAGCAGTTGGCCATCAACCGCGCCCGGCAACTCTTCGGCGCCGACCACGCCAACGTGCAGCCCCACTCCGGCAGTGGCGCCAACATGGCTGTTTACTTTTCCGCGCTCCAGCCGGGCGACAAGATCCTGACCATGGACCTGTCCCACGGCGGACACCTGACCCACGGACACAAGGCCAACTTCTCGGGCCGGTTTTACGCGGTCACCCACTACGGCGTCACCAAGGAAACCGAACAAATCGACTACGACGAATTGGCCAAGGTGGCGGCCAGGGAAAAACCGGCCATGATCACGGTCGGGGCCAGTGCCTACCCGCGCGTCATCGACTTCGAGCGCATGGGGCAGATCGCCCGCGGGGTGGGTGCGCTGCTGCTGGCCGACATTGCCCACATCGCCGGACTGGTTGCCGCCGGCCTGCATCCCAGCCCGGTCGGCCACGCTGACTTTGTCACCACCACCACCCACAAGACCCTGCGAGGGCCCCGGGGCGGGCTGATCCTGTGCAGCGAGGAACACGCCAAGGCGATCGATTCCCAGACCTTCCCCGGCATCCAGGGCGGCCCGCTGATGCATGTCATCGCGGCCAAGGCGGTCTGCCTCAGGGAGGCGCTCGAACCGGCCTTCGCGGAATATCAGGCCCAAGTCGTGGCCAACGCGGCGGCCTTGGCCAACGGCTTGGCCAAGAACGGTTTCCGCCTTGTCAGCGGCGGCACGGACAACCACCTGATGCTGGTGGACGTCGGCTCCCGCGACATGACCGGCAAGGAATGCCAGGCCGCACTCGACGAGGCCGGCATCACGGTCAACAAGAACACCATCCCCTTCGAGACGCGTTCCCCCTTCCAGGCCAGTGGGATACGGATTGGTTCACCCGCCGTGACCACGCGTGGCATGGGCGGGGCCGAGATGGCCGACATTGCCGACATGATCAGCGAGGTGTTGCTCGATATAAATAATGTTGACAAACAGTCCGCAGTCAGGCAGCGTGTCCGGCAACTGACCGCAGGATTCCCCTTGTCGTATTAAAAAATCCCCGCTGGACTTTCACTCCGTGGGTTTGTTGGTGTTTGCCTTGAACAGGCAAAGAATGGGAAAACCGACGAAGTATCCCACCCATACCCGATGATTCAGCTGGGGGGTTTCATCTGTTATCCATAGGAGGTTTCTTGCCAAGACATGAAAAACACACGCCGTAAAGACAAGGGGACCAAGGGCTCCCGCAAGAAAAAGTCAATCGGGTTGGCCGCCACCGAGGCCGCTGCCATTCGGAACAAGTACCTCCGCGCCTACGGCGAAACACCCAGTGAGAATCCAGCCACAGCAGACGGCGAAGTGGAAACCCCGGAGCAACCCGCCGCCACGGGCGAAACGAAGGGTGATTCCGTGAACATGAGCCAGTTGCAGGCTCTCGAGATGCCTGAACTGAACAAGATGGCCAAGAAACTGGGGATTCCCAACTACGGCTCGCTGCAGAAGCACGAATTGATCTTCCAAGTCCTGCAACGCAATGCCGAGAAAATCGGTGTACTCTACACAGAGGGCGTCCTCGAGATCCTGCCGGAAGGGTTCGGCTTTCTCCGGTCCGAGAGTTTCAACTACCTGCCCTGCCCGGAGGATGTTTACGTTTCGCCGTCACAGATACGCCGCTTCGACCTCCAGACCGGTGACATCATCTCCGGCGAAATCCGGCGCCCGAAAGACAGGGAGCGCTTCTTTGCCCTCGTCAAGGTGGCCTCCGTGGGTCACGAGGAACCGGAGGTAGCCAAGGACAAGATTCATTTTGACAACCTCACGCCCCTCTTTCCGGAAGAGCGTTTCCTCCTCGAGAACGACCCGGAGGAATACTCCACACGCGTGATGGACCTGGTCTGCCCGATCGGCAAGGGCACGCGCGGCCTGATTGTCGCACCGCCGCGCACCGGCAAGACGGTGCTGATGCAGAACCTGGCCAACGCCGTCATCAAGAACAATCCCGAGGTGTACCTGTTCATCCTGCTGATCGATGAGCGCCCGGAGGAGGTCACCGACATGATGCGCACCTGCAAAGCCGCCGAAGTCGTCAGTTCCACCTTCGATGAGCCGCCCGAACGGCACGTGCAGGTGGCAGAGATGGTCATCGAGAAGGCCAAGCGCATGGTCGAGCACAAGCACGACGTGATGATTCTGCTCGACTCCATCACCCGGCTGGCCCGCGCCTACAACACTGTCCAGCCCCACTCCGGCAAGATTCTCTCCGGCGGCGTGGACGCCAACGCCCTGCACAAGCCCAAGCGCTTCTTCGGCGCGGCCCGGAACATCGAGGAGGGCGGCTCGCTCACCATCTGCGCCACCGCCCTGGTCGACACCGGCTCTCGGATGGACGAGGTCATTTTCGAGGAATTCAAGGGTACCGGCAACATGGAGGTGCACCTCGACCGTTCGCTGGTCGATCGCCGCATCTTTCCCTCCATCAACGTCGAGTTGTCCGGCACCCGAAAGGAGGAACTGCTCTACCACCCGCAGGAATTGCCGCGCATCGTCACGCTGCGCCGCGCCCTCACCGGCGTGCCGCCGGTCGAGGGAATGGAACTGCTGCTCGGCAAGCTGAAAAAAACCGAGAACAACATCGAGTTCCTGCTCAAGATGACGGTGGAGTGACCCGCTTGGCCAAACGCATCACTGGATGCGGCCGAATTTTTTTTCCAGCTCGAGGTAGTTCATCTCGATGATCGTCGGCCGTCCGTGCGGGCAGGTATACGGCATCTCACAGCGCCGCAAGTCGTCGACGAGTTGCTGCAACTCCTCCTCCCGCAGCGCGTCGTTGGCCTTCACGGCATGGCGACAGACGGTCTTGGCGATCACGTCCTCGCC
>CAJWEP010000228.1 GCA_913030945.1 uncultured Verrucomicrobiota bacterium | reverse complement strand
CAAGACTCTTGCGGTGCTGGTAGTAGCGCGAGGCGGCGATGGAGACGATGTAGTTGAGCAGTCCGTAGCCAAGCGCGATGTCCACAAACATCTCGAGTTGCCCAAACAGGATGCCTGCAAACAGCAGCAGCACGATTGACTTCGTGCCGATCACGTTGATGGCGACCAGTCGGTCGATCACCGTCGGCCCCTTGATTGCCCGGATCAGGACAAGGAGCATTAGGCCAATCAACGCAACGCCGGCAGTTGTGATGAACGTGTTCATCTTGTTCTCTCGAAAATTTTGGCGATGCGTTTCTCCATCGCGCCGGGCAGGCCGCGGGCCACCGAGTCCGTGAGGGCGTGGACGAGGAATCGACTGCCCTCCACCCGTACCGTCACTGTACCGGGGGTCAGGGTGATCGAGTTGGCCAGGATGAACTTGGACAACTCCTTTTCCAGTGTGCTGTCAAACTCTACCATTTGCGGCGAGAGCAGCTCGTTCATGCGCGGCGACAGGGCCACTCGAAACACATGCAGATTGGCGAGGATGACCTGTCCCAACAGCCATCCCATGTAGCCCACGAACCCGGCCAGTTGCCGGAGCCGGCTGCTCAGGGTGGCTGCCTTTTCCTGGAACAATAAATCCGCGCACCAGTAAGCTACCAGTGACGAGCAGAGCACACCCATTCCCACATGAACCCAGTCAAACTTGCCGGACAAAACCAGCCACGGCATAAATAAAACCACGAATGAGTAAAGGTATTTCATCAGTCAGCCGGGTGGCGGGTTCCTCTCGGGCGCGCTCCCGGTCGAGCGGCATTTTGGGGCCAGACAATCTATGCAACGAGGACAGGATTTTCAAGCCGCTTGGCCAAGCGGTGATTATTTCCCGATGCAAAACGTGCTGAAAATGGAGTCGAGCAGATCCTCCGTGGTCGTCCGCCCGACGATCTCGCCGACGGCATTGGTGCCGATCCGTAAATCGACGGCGACCAGGTCAAGCGGGGTGCCGGCCTGGAGCTGCTCGCGGGCCGTTTGGAGTGAAGCGCCCGCCCGGCGCAGTGCCTCCTGGTGCCGCGAGTTGATCATCACTTCCAGCATTTCCGAGGTGATCTCCCCGTCCCAGACCCGGTTGCGGATGGCTTCCTTTAACGCCTCGATTCCTTGGCCATCGAGGCAGCTCACGCTCACTGCCGGACTGCCGTTGCTCACCGCTTGGCCAAGCCGGTTCGGCAGGTCGCTCTTGTTGAGCACGAGAATGCGCTGCCGGTCCGCGAGTTCGGCCAGGTAGGCCTCGTCGTCCGGTGTGAGAGGTTCGGAGGTGTCGAGTACGTGCAGCACGAGGTCCGCCTGGGCAAGCGACTCGCGGCTTCGTCGAATGCCCTCCCGCTCGATCGTGTCGTCGGACTCCTGTAGGCCGGCAGTATCGATGAACACCACCGCGATCCCGCGAATCTGCGCCTCCTCCGAGATGGTGTCACGCGTGGTGCCGGTTACGGTGGAGACGATGGCCCGGTCGCGGCCCAAAAGTTGATTAAGCAGGCTCGACTTGCCGACGTTGGGCCGCCCGATGATGGCCGCGCGGATGCCGCGCCGGATCAACTGCCCCTCGTTGGCCGTGGACAGCAGTTCATTGATCAACCGGCCGGCGTTTTCGAGCCGTTGAACCAACCCGTCCAGCGTGTCCGGCTCGATGTCCTCATCCGGGAAATCGATGTGCGCCTCGATATGGGCGAGCATCTGCATCAGGTCGTCCCGCAACGCGTTGATGCGTTGCGAGAGTTTGCCGGCGAGTTGCTCGTTGGCGGCGCTCAATGCGAGGTTGGTGCGTGCCTTAATGAGATCGGCGACGGCCTCGGCCTGCGCAAGATCAATCCGCCCGTGCAGGAATGCGCGCTTGGTGAATTCGCCCGGCAACGCCAACCGTGTCCCGGCGCCGAGCACGGCATCGAGCACGGTCTTGGTGGAGCGGATGCCGCCGTGGCAGCTAATCTCGACGACGTCCTCGCGCGTGAACGTGGCCGGTGCCTTCATCACCGAGACGATCACCTCATCCAGTCGTTGGCGGTCACGAACGATGTGCCCGTAATGCAACGTGTGCGTCTTGGCGGTTGCTAGGGGTTTCCTTGATTTGCCGGCGGGGGTGAACAGTGAGTCGGCTACCGTGACGGCCCTGGCACCGGAGATGCGGATGACGGCCAGCCCGCCTTGGCCAAGCGGGGTCGCGATTGCGGCAATCGTGTCCTCGAGCATCGTGCCGGACGCTACCGCAGGCAGCCGCCCTTTTCGATTTCCGAAAAACGCCCCTCAAGATATAGACGCGCTTTCTGGTAGCCTTTCTTGTGCAGATAATGCAGCAGCTCGCCGTCCGTCCCGTCCGGCAACTCGGCGGCCAATGCATCGATGCGGTCGAAGTGCGTCATCAGGTCCGGCTTTGGCTGCGAGTTTATCCCAGCGACCGCGGCCTCCAGCTTCTTGAGCGCTTCAAGTAATTGCTGCTCTGTCGTCGTCATGCCGCAAGTGTGCCAGCGGGGATGTGCAAAACCAAGCCCGGTGTGGGCTTGGGCTGGGGAGTCTGTTAGATTGCCGCTGTGCGTGACGTAATGCGAACGATCCCTTTGCTGCTGGCTGTTGTTAATCTGCCATCGGGACTGACGATCCAAGCGGCTGAAGCAGGCGATAGGGTCGCCTACGCGCTGAAGACGCCACGGCCGGTCGTGTATCTGGTCGATCCGTCTGACTTGGCAAACGACTGGGTGCCGGGTCGCGAGAGGGATCGGCCAGCGGTGCGAGTCAAGTTTGGCTCCCGTGTCGTGCTGCAACTGGCCAAGGGAACAACGCTTGATCAGGCACTTCGGGAAAGTTCGCTCAAGCCGGATCGTGAGTTTGGTGAGGGATTGTTTGTTCTGCAGGCGGGCAGTGTGGCAGAGGCCCTTGCGCAATCTCAGCGCCTGGCCAAGCGGCCGAGTGTGCTGGTGAGCCACCCGGTGCGGCGGCGGCCGATAAAAAAAATGAACCCCTTGGCTCCGCGCCCAAACGACCCACTGTTTTCGACCCAGTGGCCGCTCGAAAACCGTGATCTCGAAACCGGAACGATACTTGGTCCGGAGTTCAACATCCGGGAGGCTTGGGCGGAGACAACAGGTAAGGGAGTGGTTATCGGCATTGCCGACGACGGTGTGGATTTGGCACACACCGAGTTCGTGGGACAGGCCGTGGACGACCTCCATTTTAATTTCACCACCGGCAAGGCCGACGGTAACCCGGTGGCCAGCGATCAGGGACATGGGACCATTGTCGCCGGTTTGGCATTGGCCCGGGCGAACAACGGCCGGGGAATCGCCGGGGTCGCCCCCGGGGCCCGGTTGGCCAGCCTCGTTGTCTGGACCCCGAAGGATGAATTCGGTAGCGAGGAAGAGATCGCGGACATGTTTCAGTACCGCAATGATAGGATTGCCGTGCAGAACCATAGCTGGGGATCGAGCACATCAGCGCAACTTGATGCGATGGTGCTTGAAAAACAGGCAATAAAGCAGGCGATCGAGAAGGGGCGCGATGGCAAAGGAGTAGTGATGGTTCGCGTGAGCGGTAACAACCGGTTTGAGAATTGGAGTGCCGCGGACGACGGTTACTCCAACGACCCCCGCGTGTTGACAGTGGGCACTGTTGGGTTGGTTGGCCGTGTGCTAAACTTTAGCAATATGGGTGCGTGTGTGCTATGTGCCGGGTTAATCAGCAAGGGAGTATATTCCACCGACCGAATGAGTGCCCTTGGTTGGAACCGTGAATCCAGCGACGACGATCCCGAGGTGGGTAGCTATTACGCCCTTAAGCACCTCGGGAACTCGTACACCTTGCCGCAAATTGCCGGTCTTGTTGCGCTGATCCTGAGCGCTAATCCTGACCTGACCTATCGCGATGTGCAGCAGGTAATCATCCACGCCTCGCGGCACTACGACTTTGCCGATCCGTTTTTGCAGTCCAACGCTTCCGGCTATCCATTCAGCCTCAACACCGGCTACGGCGTGCCGGACGCGGGCGCAGCGGTGCGCTTGGCCAAGCGCTGGACCAACGTCAGGCCGTTGGTGGAGAAGTCGTACAAGCAAACCTCCGTTGTTCCGGTGCCGGACGATGGATTGCGACTGCAGATTTTTGCCAACGGAAAGAACAGCGCCTTTGCCGCCAGCCCTGGCGATGGGTTGGTTGCGGACGATTCCATCGAACCGCTGCCGCTGGTGGACGTGGGCAGGGCAATGCGACCACTCGAAGTTGATCTCACCGGTAAGGCGGCACTAATCGAATATGGCGGCGCCTTTTTCTCCGAGAAGGTGCGGTATGCAGCTAATGCCGGTGCGGTGTATGCAATTATTTACAACCACCGGAACGGGAATGAACGGTACAAAATGAGCGGATTGGATTTTTCGCCGATCCCGGCTGTTTTCCTCTCCCAGAACGACGGGGCCGCTATCAGGGAGTTGATGGGCGCGGCGGGTGATGAAACTCCCAAGGTCCGACTCTCGCTGGAATCGAGCGGTGCGGTAGTTGTCGTGCCGGACGAACTGCTCTGCGAACAGATCGGCGTGCGCGTGAACATGACCCACCCAGTTCGTCGTGACATCCGCCTGACTGTCCAGTCGCCGGCCGGCACACGAAGCATCCTCCAAGCGAACATTTCCGACGGCAGCGCGTGGCGCAGTGACTGGACGTTTTGGTCGAACCGTTTTTTTTATGAACCAGCGAAAGGGGACTGGACGGTTGTCGTGAGCGACTTGGCCAAGAATTTCACCGGTGTCTTGAGCGCAGTCGAGTTGACCGTGCGCGGCACGGCGATCGACGATTCGGACAACGACGGCCTCGACGACAACTGGGAAACCGAACAATTCCAGTCGCTTGGCCAATCAGCGTTAGACGACCCGGATGGCGACGGCGCGTCCAACGCTCGCGAGCAGGCGTTGCGCACCGATCCCGAGGCGTTCGATGGCCGCGTTGACCTGCGTTACCTCCGCTTGGCCGACGGCACACTGCGGCTCGCTTGGCCAAGCTGGC
>CAJWEP010000227.1 GCA_913030945.1 uncultured Verrucomicrobiota bacterium | reverse complement strand
ACCACAACTGCATCGTTGTACTCGACATTGCCTCCAATCCGCCTCGGCTTCTCTACACTCTCGACACCAAGGGCAGAAGCCAAGGCATCGAATTCACACCCGAAGGAGACAAACTCTTCGTCGGCTCCCCCATGGCCGGCCGCATCGAAGTGTTTGACGTGCTCGGCGAGTACGAACTGCGTAAGAACCCGAAGTTTCTCAACATCGGCTTCGGTCACAACAGCCTCACCATCGGGCCAAGGTATCAACCCACAAAAGACGTCGCCAAATAAACTTGGCCAAGCGCTTGGCCAATTTTTCTTTATTTTTGGGTATTGGTGTTTAGATTGCCGCGCTGTTTTGAAGTGATGGGTTTCCCCTTCCCTTACACAAACATTATTTTTTATGAGTAACTATTCAGAGGGAGCCGTTAAGGCTCAACAGGAACGCAACGACCAACTGATCGCCGGCTCAACGTACATGCGGCCCAGCGTCACCTCGCAGGTTTTGCCGCTGCAGATCGACGTGGGCAGCACCAACGCGCTCGACGACAAACAGATCGCCACATTGCAGGCGCTCGAGATTGAGGCGGCCCGCATCTCCATCTCCTCGCTTGCCTCGCTTGCCGCGATCGGTGAACTTGACCACTTGGGCGGCGGCCTGGACTTAATCCCGAGCCTGATGCTCACGCTGGCGGCGACCGATTACGGGAAGGTCCAGTTCACGATTGAGAACGCGCACGCCAGCATCGGCTACTACTCGTCGCTCGCCGCGCTTGGCTTTGTTGACCGCGACTCCGTGGTGCACCAATTCCGGCGCGGACTCGACATTCCGGGCCATGTCTCTTGGGTGCCGGGTGGCACGCAGCTCAACGGCGGTCGCCTCGGCGTGATGATCCCGGTCGCCGCCGGGCAAGCGATGGGCATGCGCTCCCGCGACCCGCAGTCGTGGGTCATCTGCCATTGCGGCGATGCCGGCTGGATTTCCGGCCAGGCGCTGAACGGCTTCAACGCCGCCGACATCGGCAACCTGCCGCTGACGTTTGTCATGCAGCGCAACGGCATCCAGCTGTCCGACTCGAACAAGAACGTGATGGACAAGGACCTGCGCCCGATCGTCGAGGCGATGGGCGTCGAGATCATCGAGACCAAGTCGTTGTTTGACACCGGCGAAATGTTCCAGGCGTACAAACAGGCCCACAGCCGCGCGATGGAGGGCCGCCCGACGATGATATACCCGACCGGCTACTCCTCCGGCGATGGCGAAAAGGTGGATTTCAACTGGCTCGCCAAGCGCTTCGGTATCGGCACCGAGGTCGAGGCCATCACAGGCAAAAATGGCGTCTCGATGGATCAGGAAATCTGGGTGCCGGGCGCGTTGATGAGCTACCGCGATATCGTCCCAATGCTAGAGTGTGTTCTGTTGGTCAACGATCTGCCGGGCGGTGCCGGGCATCACGACGGGCACATGAAGGGCCGCGCCGAGGCAGAAGTTCTGGCCAACCCGATGCTCACCCGCAACTCAGCGCAACAGGCTGCATTCGACGACATCCACACTGCCACCAAGGCAGAAGTAACCACCAACGCCCGACCAGCCGCCGGCACCAAGAACCTCACGCTTTCCGCCAGGCAATTGGCGGAAGTGAGCCTGCCGGACGCCGGAAAAAAAACCAGCGCCCGCGCCGGATCAGAGACCGCCTACCTCGCCGTGGCCAAGGCGCACCCAAATGATATGTTCGTCGTAAGCTGCGACCTCAACCCCTCGACCAAGCTCGGCAAGGCCTGCGCCGAGTTGCCTGCGCAAAACCAGGTCGAGTTGAGTATCGAGGAGCAGGCCGCGCTGCTCGTCGCCGACGGCCTGGCGATGAGTTCCAGCAAGCCGCAGGTCAATGTCGTCTCGACGTTTGCCGCGTTCTTCGAAGGCATCGCCCGCGAAGGGTTGGAACTGTGGCGTTACCAGCGAAACCTCAACGGTGTCAACGAGGGGCTCAACGTCATCATGCACATGAGCCACGTCGGTGCCTGCACCGGACGCGACCACTTCTCCGGCTGGAGCCTCGACTGGGTGACACTGGCCATCGGGTACCTGCCGTACATCGACCGCTTTTATGCGCCGGCCGACGCGCGCGGCGCGTTCGTCGCCGTGCGGGATGCCTGCGCCCGCTACGGCGCGCACATCGTCGGCATCCCGCGTGACAACCTGCTCGTGCTCTCCGACGAGAATAGCGATGCGCTGTTCAATGCTGACAGCGAGTGGGAGGCCGTCACGTCGCTTCGCAAACAGGACGGCGCGAAGATCGCCATCCTCGCGCTCGGCGCCACTGCCGGCATCGCGCAACAGGCCGCCGAGGAACTCGGTGGCACAGCTGACGTTTACGTCGTGAACGGCCTGCCGCTGCCGGAAAGGTTCCTCGACAGCATCTTTGGGCAATACGACGGCGTCGTGACGGTGGAGGATGGCATCATCGGCACCCGCTGCACCGGTGTTCGCGGTTTCGCCGGCCTCGTGCTTTCCTCCGCCAGTAACTCCGACACGAGAACCGAGCACATCGGCATCGTCGATCCGCGCATCGCCCCGTCCGAGGGTCACGACGAGGTATGGGAACATTTTGGGCTGACCTCCGGCGCGATCATTGATGCTGCCAAGTCGCTTGTCTGACTCCCACCAAGTTACAGGGAATCACTCCACCAACCGAATTCGATAGAAGCGGACTTGGCCCATCGGGACGTCGCTCTCGACATTGGCCAGGCGCTGCCCCAAGTCGGCGGTGAACTCAGTCAGCTTGCTCCAGCCGTCACTGACGATATCGGAAGACTCGACGCGGTAACGGCGCCCAGGTGAGACGTGCACGGAGATCGTCACGAGCCCACCTGTGACGCCGATCGACTGGATGACGAAACGGCTGTCCGCATCGTTCGGGTCGGTTTCGCTTCGGAACTCGCCAAGGTTTGTGACCCCGTCGTTGTCGGCATCGGCCATCGCGTCGGCGGCGTTGGCAGGATTCAGACTGTGCGCCAATTCCCACGCGTCATCCATGCCGTCGGCATCGCGGTCGCCGGCTTCGGCGCTGACGTTCGGCCGCCCGGCTGTCGGTGCGGCGGCGAGCCAGTTGTCCGGCTCGTCGACAAACTTGTCGTCCGCCTTGCGTTGCAAGGAAAGCCCGGTGCCGTCGGCGTCGCTTGGCCAAGGTTCACGGTTGTCATATGAGATTGTTTCCACCGGCAGGTAAGGCACGTACCCGGCGTCCTCGTGGCCGAGGCCCTGCGTTTTGTCGGGCCGAAGCAGCTTTAGCTTCTCGCCGCCGTTGGCCAGGCGCCCCGCGAACGGCCCGACAATCGGCACGCCGCTTGGCACGTTGTAACGCTCGCGGAACCGTGATGTGAGCACCGGCTCGGCGGCAGGATCGAATCCGATGAGCAGGAGGTAGCCGCTGGGCGGCAGCGTCGTGTTTGCCGGGAAATCCAGCCTCACGCCACCGCGCATCCGCCACGTGTTCTGCGGCTCGAACGGATTGAATAGCGGCACAGCCTGCCCGCTGATGTTGTGCAGTTCGACAAACTCAAGCTGCGCCTGGCCAAGCCCGACAATATCCGGCTGCCCCTCGTACAGAATTTCGCTGATGACGACCGGGCCGACTTGCGGGCCGACATTAGGCGCGCCCCCGCCCTCGCGAAACGCGACAACCGACCCGGGGGAATCGACGCCGAAAGTACGCCTGGCCAATGGCACGAACTTCACTCCCGAACGGGTCGTCACGCGGCCAACGGAGACACCGTTGGCCATCGGTGGAACCGCCTGCACGGCGCGAAAGCCGCTCGGCTTGCCACTGAGAAAGCCCGCGCCGATGGCCGAGAGGTAAATCGTGTCGCCGTGAGCGGAGTTCAGGCTGAAGCCAGCGCCGCCCCGGTTGAAGTCTCCCTCGTAGATCACCGTGTAGCCGCCCGGCGCCAAAACTGTGTCGTCGGGGATGACATACTGCGTGGATGACTCGAACGAATCTCCAAGCAGCCAGCCGCTGATGTCCACCGGGGTTTCTCCGGTATTGTGCAACTCGATGGCGTCCTCGAGCGGCGCGTCGCTGTGCGACAATACCTCGTTGATCACGACGGTCGGAATGGGCAAATAGTTGCCGCTGCCCGGCGTGGGGGTGAGCGGAAAATCCTTCAGCCCCTCCGCACCGTCCGGTAGTCTTCCGCGCGAGATACCCTCGGCCTGGTTGAAAATCTCGACCTCGTCGACCACACTACGCTGTTTCCCGTATAGGCGGAGCAACTCGCCACGGCCGCGCAGGCTGAAGTTCACATGCCCCGCCTCGGCACCGCCATCGGCCAGCCATCGCACCCAGCCCCGTGCAGGGATGAAGGTGCGATCCGGAACGGTGAACTTGGCACGCCCCACCGCCGTGGGATCGTCGGAAAGCGTCATGCCGCCGATGTCCACCGGCTTGGTTTCCGGATTGAACAGCTCAAACCAGTCCGCGCCGGAAGCCGGTTTTGCCATCCACTCGTTGAAGACGACATTGATCGGGTTGGCCAGCGCGACTGCGGCCGCGTTCGGTTTGCCGGGCGTCGGCCCGCTCAACAGTTGCCAGTGGCCAGCGCTCATGCCGATCGACCGGTCCGCCACTTGAAAGCCGTACTCGATCGAATGGGCGAGAAAGCCGTCTGGATCGAACAGGTAAACACCACCACCCTCGGCTGCTAGCGGGACGCCTGTGTTGAGATCACCAGCCGGCTGGCTGCCATCGAACCGCACAATGAGGTAGCCGCCCATCTTGATCGTTGTACCCATTGGGAAAATCCAGTCGCCGACACCATCGGCCCGGCGCGACAGGCTGACGCCGTCGAGTGAGAAGCTCGACCCGGTGTCGTTATGAAGCTCGACCCAGTCGGACGCGCCGTTGCGGTTGAACGCGAGCACCTCGTTGAACCGGGGACCGTCGTATGACGGGAGGATGTTCGGCGCACCGGGCGTTGCGCCCTTTGTGAACTTCAACTTTCGGCTGCTGCCATCCGGTCGGCGGCCCTCCGAGACACCGAGCCGCTGTTGGGCGTAATTCATTGTCGCAAACTCCACACCCTCGGGCGTGATCAGCGTGAGCGTCGCGCCGTCGGTGGGCAGCGAAAGATCGACATGACCCGGGCCGGGCCGGGTGTCGAGCCAGACGCGCATGTAGCCTTTCGGCGGGATAGTCGCGATCCGATGTAGTCCGGCGACCTGTTGATCGACCCGGATGTGCAGGCCGGTGATGAGCGCCGGAACGTTGGCGTCGGGGTTGTACAACTCGAGCCAGTCGCGCTCGCCCTCCGCCGGGACAGCG
>CAJWEP010000226.1 GCA_913030945.1 uncultured Verrucomicrobiota bacterium | reverse complement strand
ATTTCACAATGGGTTCAGCGGTGGACTTTGAAAATGAAGGGGTAAGGAGAATGACAGTAAACGCAGTCTACTGGGGGCTGGGTCTGGAAAAAGATATCAAGCCCGATAGCTCTGTTGCCATCATTGGCGACTACCAACCGTTAAAGGCCGGGTTTAATTACCAGAAGCTTGGCGTTAAACCACATAAGGTTGATTATTACAGGTAATCGTTCGCTTATCGAATAGCGGTTTTATAAAAGGGATGTTCATCTTTGGTTGCTACTGTGCAATTCCCCCCTGCTTTGGATATGTCGAAAAAATACGCAAATCTGCGCCACTGAATGATAGATTTTCAGTGGCGGCTTGCCTAAACTGTCCACCGCTTTAATGAAGAGTCACATTTCATATTTGACCCTAACGACCTGCCTGGTATTGCAGGCATTGCTCTTTTTTTCTCCAGTGCGGGTTTACAGTGTGGAGCAAGCTAAGTTCTCCCCGCATACCTTTACGCTTCCCGATGATTATGCATTAAAGCGTGTTGCCGCCCCATCCTTGGTGCAGCGCCCCATCCACATGTATTTCGACATAGATGGCTCGCTCTACGTCACCGACAGCTCGGGGAACACGGACAAGGCTCCGAAACAACTCAGGAACCCGAGGCACCGGGTGCTACGCTTGGTCGATCGGGACGGCGATGGCGTGTTTGATCAATCGACCGTCTTTGCCGAGCGCCTGCCTTTTCCCGAAGGCATCCTCGTGCATCAGGGCGCGGTTTATGTAGGGGCTCCTCCACACATCTGGAAACTGCGCGACACCGATGGCGACCATGTTGCGGATGAGCGGACTGTCTGGTTCGACGGCGGGTCCATAGAAAACTGTGGTAATGATATGCACGGACCCTATCTCGGCCCGGACGGTTTTTTCTACTGGTGCAAGGGAGCTTTTGCTCCGCAGAGCCACGTGCTTGGCAATGGGAAGACGTTCAAGTCGAGCGCCGCCCATATCTATCGCGCGAGGCCCGATGGCAGCCAGCTGGAAGTGGTCATCACCGGAGGGATGAACAACCCTGTTGGGCTGACCTTTAGTGACACCGGAGAGTGCTTCCTGAGCGGCACCTTCTTTGATTTGTCCAAGCCCGGCAGGCGCGACGGTATTCTGCACGCGGTGTATGGCGGAATGTACGGCAGGAAAAACGGCCGTGTTCTCTCACCACACCCAAGTTCGGGAGGCTTGCTTCCGATCCTGACACAGATGGGACCCGCGGCTCCTTCGGGAATCGTGATGCCCAAAAGTGATGCGCTGGGCATGAGGGGCGACCTGCTCTGCTCCGACTTCAACCTGCGACGCCTGTCCAGGCACAGGCTGTCCCGGTCCGGATCGACCTATTCCGCCGAGACGAGCGTCTTTCTTGAGAGTGATCAGACTGATTTTCATCCCACCGACGTGATCGAGGATGCGGACGGCAGTTTGCTGGTGGCGGATACCGGCAGCTGGTACATGATCTGTTGCCCGACCTCCAAGGTCGCCAAGCCCGACGTCCTGGGCGCGATCTATCGGATTCAAAAAAAGAATGCGCCTTCTCCCAAAGATCCTCGCGGCCTTGAACTGGATTGGACGAAGCCTCAAGTCAATTGGTTGTCCGATGAGCGGTCCGCTGTGGTCAAGCGGACCATCGAGGCCCTGGCCAAAGCGAGCAACATCAATGGACTGCGAGCGGCCAAAGCTCGTATCCCCGCCCTCTGGTCGCTCCACCGCATCCCAGGCACGACGGCTCGCGCCGCGGCTCGGGATTTTCTGAGGGACGAAAGTCCCGATGCCCGCGCGGCGGCAATCCGCAGTGTGGGGCTCTGGCGCGATTCGGCGGCGGTGGAACCATTGATCGAAATCCTTGCCTCCGATGATGCCCGTCTCCGCCGATTGGCCACCATGGCCTTGGGCAGGATAGGGGACCGCAGGGCTGTGGAACCTTTGCTGGAGGCTGGCTTGGCAAAAACGGATCCATTTTTGAAGCATGCCATCATCTATGCCCTGTACGAGATCGGAGATGAAGAGAGCCTTCCCGCCGGTCATCCGATGACAAAACAGGTTCGGCATATGCATCAGGTCGAGAAGCGTAATCCCTCACCGCACGTCATGCCTGAAATCCGATTGGCTGATGCCGTGAAACCGGATCCGGCCAAGGAGGCCCGCCAACGAAAACGCCTCGATCAGCTTGCCAGTTTCCTGCCCAAGGGAGATCCCGTTCGAGGTGAGAAACTTTTCCACGACGCGACCAAGTCTTTGTGCATCACCTGTCACGTCAAGGGGGACAAAGGAGTGGATTTTGGACCGGATCTTACCCGGATCGGTGCCATCCGCAGTGAGCGAGATTTGCTCGAGGCAATTGTTTACCCCAGTTCCTCCATTGCCCGTTACTACGAGCTGGTGATGATAGAAAAAAAAGAGGGCGAAGCAGCGGGTCTATTGCGTAGGGATACCCTCGACGAAATTGTCCTCGGGCTGACTCCGGGAGTGGAGCAGTCCATACCTGTTAACGAGATTAAAGGGGCCAAGTATTCGAACGTTTCACTGATGCCCCAGGTGTTTGACAACCTCTTGAAACCCGAGGAAAACGCCGACCTAGTGGCCTTCCTAAAAGAGGCAAAGGGGCCGGTCGCATCAGCCCCGACCAAGGATATTCCCCTTCATCATGCGATCAATTTGCCCGGCCTGCATGCGTACGCCCAAAAGAGCGCCTCTGCGGGCGAGGAGATTGAGTTCCGCGTCAGTAGCAGCGTCCCCTATGAGCTGTCCGTCGTGCAACTGGGCCCGGACCCGGAGAACCGGGATAAGGATCCGGTGCTCAAAACCTTTCGAGTCGAAAAACCGCAGAACCAGGCGATTCATCCTGGTTCTTACGTGCATGTGGCCAAAGCTCTGCCTGTTGAGAGACGCTTGTCGCAGTTGACACTGGAATGCTGGATTCGCCCGTTCAAGTTGACTGGCTGGCAGGGATTGATCACCCAGCACGATTACCCGGAACGTTGTGGGGTTGGGTTGTTCCTTAGTGAGGGGAGGATCATCTTTGGGACCGGGGCGGGAGGCAATTACAATGCGGCCTCCTTTCATCAAACCCAACCTGGACTGATCAAGGCCCAGCAATGGCATCATCTCGTTGCCTGCTGGGACGGGAGGAAAAAACGGATCTACGTGGACGGCAAACTTGCAGCCGAGTTCCCCTTTGCCGGGTCGGTGAGGCCCGGGCAGGCCGCTCTCCGGATTGGCGCCTATGGCGAAAAAGGAGTAGCCGTCAACTTCTATAACGGCGATATCGCCATGTGCGCCGTGTATGACCGGGCACTCGATGGCGAGCAAATCAAGAAACGTTTTTCCGATCGCGGCTTGACCATCCCGAAGGACGACCGCCTGCTGACTTGCTGGCCGTTCACCGAGGAACGTGGCTCCCGGGTCGCCGATGCGAGTGACTTCGGACGAGATGGCCGGATCATCAACCGGGGAACCTGGATGATCGGGGGGCCGAGTTTCGATGCCACGGCGATCGACCGACACGATGCGGCATACGATCCGACCAAGGATCCGAAACGCGGACATGGCCTCCGCCTGGCTGCAGATGAAATATACAATGCTCGCTGGAAGGTAAGCCATCGATTCCGTGTTCCTGCCGAGGCCAAGTCGGGCGTTTATGCCGGGCGCTTCGACTTCGAGTTGAACGGCAAACCGATGCGCTACCACACCACGTTTATCGTGCGGCGCCCCGAGTCCAAGCCGAAGGCACCCCTACTGGTGCTTGTTTCGTCAAACACTTGGCTGGCTTACAATTCGACTCCGTTCCCGGTCAACCATGGGCCGGGCTTGATCAACATGGGGACAGGCGGCCTGGCCAACAGCCACCCGAAAGCTCCCAGATACAGCTGCTACAGTGACCACCACAACGGCCAGCCGACTTACAAGATTGGCATGAAAGTGCCCTGGCCGGCGGGCGGCCCTGACAAGACCTACATCGGAGGAGGATACAGCCATCTGCTCCGTGGCGAGCGGTTCCTGCATCTCTGGCTGGATAAACACGGGTACGACTATGACGTCATCACCGATCACGATCTGGACCGACATCCGGAAATCTTGACGGGGTACCAAACGGTTATCGTGAACGGGCACAGCGAGTATTGGTCGACTCGCGCGTATGATGGATTCGACAACTACCTGAAAGCGGGGGGCGCAGCCGTGGTGATGTCGGGAAACACCATGTTCTGGCGCGTTAGCTTCGACGAGACCGGCGAGGTCATGGAGTGTCGCAAGTTCGGCAAGAGCATAGGCGGACGTAATTTAGCCAAGGTGGGCGAGCTATATCACAGCCATGACTTCAAGCGCGGGAGCCTGATGCGCTTTTGCGGCTATCCGGCGTGGAAGGTAACGGGCCTGACTTGCGTTGGCTGGAGCGGCTTGAATTTCAAGCCGTATCGCGTCGATCTGCCGAACCATTTCCTTTTCAACGAGCCCTACAAGATTGACCTGAAAAAGGGAGATGCCTTTGGTTTCGTCAACAAGAGCATCGGAGCAGTCGGTCACGAGTACGACGTACGACTCTCGACGCTGCTGAGGGCGACCAAGAACCCGGCGCTGAAAGGGCTGGTAGAACCCAAGGGCATCCTCACGATCGCCAGTAGCCACGACAAGCGAAACATCCTCGATTTCAATGCTGACGCCCACAAGCAGCGGGGGGGGGATGAGCAGACGATTGCGGAGATTATCTATTGGGAACGACCACAGGGCGGGCGGGTTTTTCATACCGGATCGATCGCAACCGCATGGGCCATGTATCACGATGAATCGTTAAGCAGACTGGTCAAGAACACGCTCCATCACTTCAAAGTGACGCCGAAAAAACGGCCTTGAGTTTCACCCATTTCACTGGATTTTCGACTGCTATTTTACCAAAACAGGCGATGCAATTTTGACCTATATGTATGCTGAGCCGGCATGGAACAGGAAAGCTATCCACTTAAAAGCTGCCCTCATCCCAGAAGATTGGTTCAAGTAAACATTGGATTATGGGTCAACTTTCAATTCTTCACGCGTCTTGCCGCCATAGGCGCAAACTAAGTGCTTCTCTCCCTCACGCCCTAGTCAAACCAAAGAATTTTTTACTCTGCTTTTTCCCAGTGTAATCCTGCGCGCTTATACCCAGTGGCAGTGGGTATTTGCCAAACAGCCAATCATAAGCGACAGAACAACTATCGCATCATCACTCCTGTCGATCGCATTCACTTGTTCCTCAACGGCCGTAAGAAGATTGATCAAATGGATGAAGACCCGGAGTCGCCATGAGCGGCATAACCGC
>CAJWEP010000225.1 GCA_913030945.1 uncultured Verrucomicrobiota bacterium | reverse complement strand
AGGTGTCGGTGATGTCGTAACGGATGAGCGAGATGCATTTTTTTGAGTGGCACTCGCCATTGATATGGGCCTCAAATTCATCCCGAAAATATCGAATGCCCGAGATGACCGGGTTGGGTGCAGTCGCTCCCAAACCGCAGAGGCTGCCATCAATTGTAATGCCTCCAAGAGAATCGAGTTTTTCCAAGTCACCCTTGCGCCCTTTGCCCGAACAGAGTCGATCCAGAATTTCCTTCATCCGCTTGGTACCAATACGGCAGTGGGTACATTTACCGCACGATTCATCCTGGGTGAACTCCATGAAATAGCGCGCGATATCCACCATGCAGTCGGTATCATCAAGTACGACCATGCCTCCCGAACCCATGATTGCGCCAACGGCCTTGATTTCCTCGAAGTCAACCGGTGTATCGCACAGTGAAGAGGGTACGCAACCTCCAGAGGGACCGCCTAGGAGCACGCCCTTGAGCCTTCGGCCATTGGGGATGCCCCCACCGATGTCATGGACGATCTCCCGAATGGTCATCCCCATGGGCACCTCGATCAACCCGCCGCGGTTTACTTTACCTGCCAATGCAAAGGTCTTTGTGCCGCGGCTTTTCCCTGAACCATAGGCAGAGAATTTTTCTGCGCCATTGCGGATGATCCAGGAAATGGTCGCCAGAGTCTCGACGTTGTTGATCAGCGTCGGCTTACCCCAAAGACCGGACTGTGCCGGGAACGGCGGTCGGAATCGTGGCATGCCTCGTCCTCCTTCAATGGCAGACATCAGCGCGGTTTCCTCACCGCAGACAAAGGCTCCTGCACCTTCAATCACCCTGAGTTTTAAATTCATCCCGGTACCGAGAATATCAGTGCCCAGATAACCGCGTTCCTCGCAGATGGCGATCGCGTTATTGATGCGTTCGGTGGCCAACGGATACTCAGCCCGGATGTAAAGGAACCCTTCATCAGCTCCAACGGCGTGGGCGGCAATAGCCATGCCCTCAAGCACACGGAAGGGGAATGATTCCAGGATCATCCGATCCATGAACGCACCCGGATCGCCTTCGTCTCCATTGCAAATGATGTATTTTTTATCGCCCTTGGCTTCACGGGCAAATCCCCACTTGGTGCCGGTAGGAAAGCCGGCGCCTCCCCGACCGCGTAAACCGCTATCTGAAATTTCAGAGATGATTTCTTCAGGCTTCAGCTCTTTAAGGCATCGTTCCAATGCCTGAAAACCATCGTGTTTAATATAATCCTCGATATTAACCGGGTTCAGGTGGCCGGCGTGCTCGGTGGTGATGCGCACCTGCGGATCCTTAAAGCGGGGGTCTGCTCCGGCGCGCACATCTTTGTGAAAGCGGGTGGGTGGTTGCCAGGCCTCGTCAGTCAAGAGATGATCAAGCAGTCCGTATACTCTCGCCCCGGCGCGCGTCAGGAGACCTGCCGGACGAAAATGGTTGAGCAGAATCGAGCGTACCTCGCCCGGCTTGACCCGCCCGTAGCGGTGCCGGTTTTCATTGTACACGGCTATCTCCACCAAGGGCGCCTGATAGGCGTAACCGGTGCAGCCGACATTTTTTACACGGACCGGCAGCTTGAGTTCCTTCACGACATTCCTGAATTCGCGGTAGACATCACCCGCGCCCCCGGCATCGCAACTTGAACAGATACAGAGGCGCACATCCCCCACTGAATCTCTTGTGGCAATATCCTCTCCGCCCCGCTCGGTCTTGGATTTTTCGGTGGCCAGAAAATCATCGAGCAATTTTGGGAGGCCGTGTGGCTCGACATTGCCATAGATGACATCGTCGACCTGAACCACCGGCGCAAGCATGCAGCAACCCAGGCAGGCAACCTTTTCGCAGGTAAACAAGCCGTCGGCATCGGTATGCTCGCCGGGCTTGATTTTTAGGTGACTGCGAAAGGTGTCATCCATCAGCGTCCCTCCGCTGACATGACATGCGGTTCCGACGCAGGTTTGAATAACGTGTTTTCCAACCGGGTAATGCCGGAACTGCGAATAGAAAGTGGAGACTCCGGTAATGGCATCAGGCGTGATATCAGTTGCCTCAGCCAGATGCTCGAGTGTGGCGGGGGGAAGCCAGTTGTATTTGCTTTGGATCGCCTGAAGGAGCGGGATCAAATCCTCCGCACGTCGCCCAATGCGCGCCACCATCTCGTCGACCTCGGTGAGATCAACGTCATCAACGACGTCGCATGACTTGGTGGTAAGCTGGGCTGTGATTGTCTCAGGGAGATTCATCAATTGCTCATGTCGACAATCTCGACGGCATCGACCGGGCAAGTGGCCAGACAGATGCCGCAGCGTACGCAGCGCGGTTCTTCAATCACGTGACGGTGGTAGGGGTTCATCGGGATGGCGTCGGTTGGACAATGCTGGGAACAGCGGCTGCAGCCGAAGCATTCGTCGGTGGTGACATACTGGATGAGCGGCTTGCAGCGACCGGCCGGGCAGCGGCCTTCCAGGTGCGCCTCGTATTCATCGCGGAAATACTGAAGCGTGGTCAACACCGGGTTGGGCGCGGTCTTGCCCAGGCCGCACAGGCTACCGCTGGCGACGGTGGAGGCGAGCTGCTCGAGCTTGTCCGGGTCGCTGGCCCGCCCTTTGCCTTCGCAGATGCGCGTGAGAATTTCCAGCATCCGCCGTGTTCCCACGCGACAATGGGTGCATTTACCGCACGATTGCTCCTGGGTGAACTGCAAAAAGTAGCGGGCAATGTCGACCATGCAATCGGTGTCATCGAGCACCACCAGGCCGCCGGAACCCATGATCGCGCCGATGTCGCGCAGGGCCTCGTAATCGATCGGCGTGTCGGCCAGTGCCGCGGGCACGCAACCGCCGGACGGTCCGCCTATCTGCACCGCCTTGAATGTGCGCCCCGGCGCCACGCCGCCGCCGACCGACTCGACAATCTGGCGCACAGTCGTGCCCATGGGCACCTCGATCAGTCCGCCGCGCTGAATCTTGCCTGCCAGCGCGAAGACCTTGGTACCCTTGCTCTGCTCCGTGCCGATCGCGGAAAATGCCTCCGCACCACTCCGGACGATCCATGGCACCATTGCCAGTGACTCCACATTGTTCACCAAGGTCGGCTTTTCCCAAAGCCCGGACACCGCCGGGAATGGCGGCCGGATGCGCGGCATGCCACGGTCGCCCTCGATCGAGGCGATCAGCGCGGTTTCCTCGCCACACACAAACGCCCCAGCGCCCTCCTTGATGGTGATGTCAAAACCATGCCCCTCCCCCAGCGCGCCAGGCCCGAGGATGCCCCGCTCCCGGCACTTGTCGATCGCCTCCTGAATGCGCGCCACGGCCAGAGGGTACTCGTGGCGGATGTAAAAAATCCCTTCACGCGAATCGACCGCGCGCGCGGCGATCATCATGCCCTCGATGATTCGGTACGGGAACGACTCCAGCAGCAGCCGATCCATGAACGCACCCGGGTCGCCCTCGTCGCCGTTGCAGATCACGTACTTGGTGTCGGCCTCGACACTGCGGACAAAACTCCATTTCTTCCCGGTCGGGAAGCCTGCCCCGCCACGCCCGCGCAGGCCGCTCTTCTCAACCTCGGCAATAATCTCCTCAGGTGACTTTTCCCGCCGGCACACCTCGAGCGCCTTGAAACCGTCCCGGGCGAGGTATTCGTCAAAATCCAGCGGGTCGATCGCACCAAAGTGCTCGGTGGCGATGTGCACCTGCACGTCCATGAACGAGCGCACCTCCGGGTCATGCCACTCGGCGGCCTTGTTCTCGACGGCCTTGTCCATGTCTTCATCGATCATCTCAGCCAGCGTCCCGTCGACCCAGCGTTCCATGCGCTGGAGGAAATTCCGGGGTGGGGAATGCCGCTCGATTACGTCGGGCGCGCGCTCGACATCAACACCGCTGTAAAGCACGCACGGCTCGCCCTCACCGGTCGCCTCGATCATCGGCGTCCGGTGACACATGCCGACACAACCAACGCGCTTGACGTGTACCGGTGCCTGGCTTTGGGCGACGGCGTTGGAAAGGGCGTCATAAAGCTCGCCACTGCCCTTGGCCAGGCAGCAGGAGCCCAAGCCAATGCGAATCTCCGCACAACCCTTGGGCAGTTCCTTGAGCAGGCGCTTGGCAAGGATGGTTTCGCGCTCACCGGCGCCGCCTAAAAACTGCACCTGCGGAGCGCTGGAGCCGTCGCCCTGCGACTGGCGCAAAAAATCGTCCACCAACCGCGGCGCACTCTCAGGCGTCACGTAGCCGTGTGTTCGCTCCTCAATCTGCACGGCCGGGGCCATGGTGCAGCAGCCCAGGCAAGCCACGCGCTGGATGGTGAATTGGCGGTCTGGATCGGTGTCGTCGCCATCGGGAATATCCAGAAACCGCCGCAATGAATCCTCAACCAGCGTGATGCCCTTGACGTGACAGGCAGTGCCGTGGCAGGTGCTAATGAGATGCTTGCCAACAGGCCGATGCCGGAATTGCGAGTAAAAAGTCGAGACACCGGTGACGGCGGCCGCGGAAATGTCGGTAATCTCGGGCAGCCGTTCCAGCGCCGGGGCGGGCAGCCAGCGGTAACGTTCCTGGATGGCCTGGAGGATCGGGATCAGGTCATCGGGCTGTCGTCCAATACGCGCCACCAGCTCGTCAATTTCGGCAAGATCGATATGGCCTCCCTGTTCAATCGTGGGCATTTCCAGAGTGTTCATGGGCTGATCTTATAGAGGTGCTGGGTGCCGCGGTAATAGATCGCGTTGCCGATTACTGCCGGAGTACAGACCGTCACTTCATCCAAGCTCGGCTGCCCGAGGGACTTGAATTGTTTTTCTGGGGCGAAGATATGCATCTTTCCTGCCCGATCCATCAGGTAGATCTTATTTCCTACCAATATCGGGGAGGCATAAAATCCATCGTCGGTTTCCTCCAGCCATAGTTCAAGAAGTTCCCCATCGGCATCCTTACCGGTCTTGGCATCAAAACAAACAATGCCGCCCTCATCCAGGCCGCCAAAGAAAAGCCCGTTAGTAACAAGTGGGGTACAGACACCCGGAATCTGCTCCTCATTTTCCCAAACGATCTTTTGGGTTTTAATGTCCAGTGCAGTGATCCTTGCGAAACCACAACATAAATAGAGGACACCATCATTATAGACGGGCGTGGGGGCAATCTCGCCGCCTTCAACCCATTCGAACTCCCAAAGGATTTTCCCTGTTTCAGGGTCATAAGAAACCACTTTTTCTGCGGCAAGAATGACTTCATCCCTTTCTCCGGTGTTGACCAAAAGCGGAGAAGCCCAGGAAGGACCAAAATCACGTTTTACCTTCCACTTTTCTTTTCCAGTCGCCACATCTATCCC
>CAJWEP010000224.1 GCA_913030945.1 uncultured Verrucomicrobiota bacterium | reverse complement strand
GCCTTGGCCATCACCCGGGGGGAGAGGAGCAGCGTCGAGAGAATCGTCGGCACCGCCATCATGCCGAACATGATGTCAAGGAAGTTGATCAAGTCGTCCAGTTTCACGATCGCCGAGACGACGACACCCACGAGATAAAACAAAATCATCGGGATGCGCGCCCCCGGCCCGAACAGATACATGCCGCACTTGGTCACGTAATACGAGAACCCGATCATCGACGAAAAACTGAAGCACAGCACGCAGACCAGCAGCAGGTAGGTGCCCGCGACCGGGATGCCTTTCGTGAACGCCTCGGCGGTGAGCAGCACGCCGTCCGGGTTGTCGCCGGTGCTTTCGTAAACGCCGGTGCTGAGGATGATCAGCCCGGTGATGGTGCAGACGATCAGCGTGTCGATCATTGGGCCAAGCATGGCGACGAGTCCCTCGCGGATCGGTTCGCGCGTCTTGGCCGCGCCGTGCGCCATCGCCTCGGTGCCCATGCCGGCTTCGTTCGAGAAGGCCGCCCGCCGCACGCCGGTCGAGATCACCGCCCCAAGCGCACCGCCGGCAACTGCCTTGCCGGTGAAGGCGTCACTGAAAATCAGCGCGATCGCTCCCGGCACCTGGGCGGCGTGCGTGAAAAGGATCACCACCGCGCACCCGGCGTAGAGCAGCACCATGAATGGGACCAGGCGGGCGGCGACTTTCCCGATGCGCTTGATGCCGCCGAGGATCACAGTTCCAACGCAAATGGCCATCAGCACGCCAAACAGCCCTTGACCAAGTGCAGTGACGTTTTTGTCCTCGCCGAGAAACCATTCATTCGGCTTGAAAAACATTTCGGTAACGAAAGCAGAGAGTTGATTGGATGAAAACAACGGCAGACAGCCGAACACGCCAAAGAAACAAAAAGCCATCGCGAGCGGTTTCCACTTCGCCCCGAGTCCCTCAACAATAAAATACATCGGGCCGCCCTGCACTTGGCCGGTGTGATCCCTGCCACGGTACATGACGGCGAGAGTGCAAGTGAAAAACTTGGTCGCCATGCCGACCAGCGCGCAGACCCACATCCAAAACATCGCGCCGGGACCGCCGGTGGTCACCGCCACCGCCACGCCGCCAATATTGCCCATGCCGACCGTGCCGGACAGGGCGCTGCAGAGCGCCTGAAAATGGTTAATCTCGCCGGGGTCGCTGGGATCGCTGTACTTGCCCCGCAGAATCTGAATGCTGTGGCGCAGATACAGGAACGGGACGAAGCGCGAGTAAACGGTGAAAAACAGTCCGCCGCCAATGAGAAGAACCAGCAATGGCATTCCCCAAAGCCAATCAGATGTCAATTTGAGTATGTTGGCAAATGTCAGCGGTTCGGCTGAAATGAGTATAGTAGCGAGATCAACCACTGCGTAAAAACCGATGCACAGAACTCCGAGAATTGTGGATATGATTCCACAGATCATTCCAGCTTTGCTCATGCCTTCCCCTTTGGGATCCATCATGCCGGTCCTAATCTTTTCGAGGTCTCCTTTTCCCATAATCCAGGCTGGAATGCCTGTGAAAAGAGTACAGAGGGTCAGGCTTAATATGCCGAGTATCAGGATCAGGGTGCCGCGATGAGATTCCAAACCGCCGCGGGCGGTTCTATGAGTGGTGGGGGCATCCATGGCTTATTTGCCGGTGAGGATTTTACGGCAGGCCGACTTGAGTTGCCTCAAGTGTGCCGGGCTCTTGGCCTCGAGGTAGCAGCGGATCACCGGCTCGGTGCCGCTCGCGCGGAACGCCACCCACTCATTGTCCGGCAGCAGAAACTTGAAACCGTCGGTGGTGATGAACTGCTCCACGGCGAATCTCCCGATCTTGTCGAAACCGCCACCGAGTTTTTTCAGAAACGCCGCCTTCTCATCGGGCGGCACGGCGATGTTGATACGTTCGGTGTGAAACTCGCCGGTCTTCTTCTCGAGATCGCGCAGGATTCGGCCCAGTGGCTTGCCCTCCATCGCGACCAACTCGGCCATCAACAGGCAGGCGAGCACGCCGTCCTTCTCCGGAATGTGGCCGCGAATGCTCAAGCCGCCCGACTCCTCGCCGCCGACGATGATCGGCTCGCTCTCCATCAGCGCTCCGATGTGCTTGAAGCCGACCGGTGTCTCATGAACTTTCACCCCGAGCAACTCCGCCACGGCATCGACTTGATGACTCGTCGGCACGGTGCGGACGACCGCGCCCTTGATGCCGCGATTTTTGCGGAGGTGATATAGCGCAAGCGCGAGCACCTGGTTTGGCGTGAGCCAGGTGCCGTTGCGGTCGACGATGCCGAAGCGGTCGGCATCGCCGTCGAGGCCAAGCCCCAGTTGGGCCTTGCCGGCGTGAACCAGGGCCGAGGCGTTGCGCATCCCCTCGGGGCTGGGCTCGGGTGAGCCGCCGCCAAAGAGCGGGTTGAGGGTGTCTCGCAGGCGTATGACTTGGGCGCCGGCCTCCTCGAGGAGTGTGTCGAGATAGCCGCGGCCGGTGCCGTGCATTAATTCCACCGCGATCTTCAATTTGGCACGGCCGATCGCCCGCAGATCGACGAGTTGGCGGATGCGTTTCAGGTAGGCTGGCCTCGGGTCGAACGTCCGGCATTGGAAGGTGCCCACCACGGCAGACTTGGGGCGCCACTTTTTGGCGAGCAGCTTTTCCACGTGGGCCTCGATTTTGCCGGTCACTTCGCGGGACGCGCCCGCGCCGTTGGGCATCGAATACTTGAAGCCGGAGTAACCAAAGGGATTGTGACTGGCGGTGATGTTGACGCCGCCGATGGTTTTGCGCCGTCGAATGCTGAAGGCCAGCACCGGGGTGGGGGCGTCACGGTTGCAGAGCAGGGGCTCAAGGCCGTTTTGAGTCAGAATCTCCGCGGTGGCCAGGGCGAATTCGCGCCCCAGGAAACGGGTGTCGTGGCCGATGATGATGAGCGGCCTGCGGCCATGGAGCGGGGAGGTTTTCCGGCGCAGTTCCCCCTTGAGGTAAAGGGCCAGTCCCTGCGCGGCGAGGCGGACGTTTTCAAAGGTGAAATCCCGTGCGATCAATCCGCGCCAGCCCGCGGTACCAAACTGAATGGGGGATTTCACGACCGGTGTGAGAGCTTGGTCAAGCGACGGGTGCGGTCAGCTTTTCCAGTCGAAAGCATTCTTTTTGATGGCGTAAATGTAGCCGACGAACAAAATGCCGAGGAAGGAAACCATCGTGCCAAAGATCACGTTCGCCGTGGCGGGGTTGCCCAGCATCTCCTTGTACACCACCGCCCACGGGTAGAGGAACACCACCTCGATGTCGAACAGGATGAACAGCATTGCCACGAGGTAGAACTTGACCGACATGCGCGAACTGCCGTCACCCACCGGCAACATGCCGCATTCGTACGGGGTGTCCTTGGTCGGCGTGTGGCGGCCAAGCGCCTTGGCCTTCCGCGCGCCAAAATACCAACCGGCCAGTTTCGATGCCAACATGCTGCCGACTGCAAAGGCGATCACCACCAGTGTGAGAAAAAAAACGCCCAGGTACTGGAACAACTGCGGATCAGTGCCGGCTTCGGCCAGAATCATGCGCGAAACCTACGGACGCGCCCCTGCTGGCGCAAGGGCAAACCCCGCTTGGCCAAGCGCTTGGCTGGCGCTAGAGTGCGGTGACCGATCAATCCATGACAGCTCTACTTTCGTTTCTCCCAATCCTCGTTGTTGGCGTTCTGCTGGTGGGCTTTCGTTTGCCGGCCAGCCGGGCGATGCCGGTTTCGTATCTCGTGGCGGCCGGGCTGGCGCTGTTTGTCTGGCTGGTGCCGGGGGTGAAGGTGGCCGCAGCGTCGATCAAGGGACTTTCACTGATGCTTCGGCTGCTGTTCATCATCTTCGGCGCAATCCTGCTGCTAAACACGCTCAAGCACAGCGGCGCGCTGGCAGTCATCCGGAACGGCTTCACCAATATCTCAGCCGATCGACGCGTGCAGGTCATCATCATCGCCTGGCTATTCGGGGCGTTCATCGAGGGGGCGGCCGGTTTCGGGGCACCGGCGGCGGTCACGGTGCCGTTGATGGTCGGGCTTGGTTTCCCGGCGATGGCCGGTGTGGTGGCTGGGATGATTATTCAAAGCACACCGGTATCATTCGGCGCAGTGGGCACACCCATTCTCGTTGGTGTAAATGATGGCTTGAAAGCTCACGATAATGTGCTCGCTGCGATTGAAAAATGGGGATACGCCCCATGGGATAGCTTAACTTTTCATGACTTTGTGGGAGTCAAGGTCGCTTTGTTGCATGCCATTGTCGGCACGATGATCCCGTTGCTGCTTGTGGTCTTTATGACGCGGTTCTTCGGCAAGAACAAATCGGCTCGCGAAGGGTTGGCGGTTTGGCCGTTCGCGTTGTTCGCCTCGTTTGCGCTGACGGTGCCGTATGTGCTGGTGGCCAAGTTTCTCGGGCCGGAGTTTCCGTCGCTGCTCGGCGCGTTGATCGGCTTGGCAATTGTCGTGCCGGTAGCCAAGCGCGGTTGGCTGGTGCCCAAAGGTGAGCCGTGGGACTTCCCGCCGCGCGCCGAGTGGGAGGCCGGCTGGACGGGGGGCGTGGAGATTAACTTGAAATCAGGCCAAGCTGGTGAGCCGCCCAAGGTCGGCGTGTTTACTGCCTGGCTGCCGTATCTGCTCTTGGCGGGGTTGCTGGTGCTGACACGGCTTGAGGCGTTGCCGCTCAAAGAGTGGCTTCGTTCCGCCCAAATCAAGTGGGATGTTTTTGGCACCGGAATCTTTGTGGATGAGACACCGCTTTATGTGCCTGGGACGGTGTTCATCGTCGTGTCGCTGATTGCCGTCGCGCTGCACCGAATGAACGGCCCGGGCGTGATTGCAGCGTGGGGCGAGTCGCTCAAGACGACGGCCAAGGTATCGGTCGCACTGGTGTTTACCGTGCCGATGGTGCAGGTGTTTTTGAATACCGGTGATGGCTTGGCCGGCTACGAAAAAATGCCGATCGCCCTGGCCAACGGCGTCGCCACGCTGGCCGGTGGGGCGTATCCGCTGCTGGCCCCGGTGGTCGGCGGTTTTGGTGCGTTCGTGGCCGGGAGCAACACGATCAGCAACATGATGTTCTCGCTGTTCCAGTTTGAGGTCGGTCTCAAGATCGGGGTCGATGCGACGTGGATGGTGGCGCTGCAGGCGGTCGGTGGTGCAGCGGGCAATGTCATCTGCGTGCACAACGTGGTGGCTGCCTCCGCGGTGGTCGGCCTGACCGGCAGGGAGGGGGATGTCATCCGCAAGACGCTGCTTGTCTTTGCGTATTACGCCCTCGCCGCCGGGGCGATCGGCTTTGTGTTCATCAAGCTTGGCCTGCTCCCCCC
>CAJWEP010000223.1 GCA_913030945.1 uncultured Verrucomicrobiota bacterium | reverse complement strand
CATCCGACTGTTCACCGACGCCGAACTGCAGGTAACCCGCACGGGGCAGGTCCATAACGATTTCCCAGACGAAGCCAACGTCGCCGATATCAGCCTACGCCTGGCCAACCGGTTGGAAACCAAGCGGAGACATTTCTGGGCTAGCAACCCTGCCAAGGCGTTGGCGAAGGTGCGCAAATTGATCGGCCTGCCCAAGAACCTCCCGCAGCCCAGGGTGGAGCGTGGTGGCCAAGCCCAAACCAACTGGGCGCGTATCGACAAATTCACGCTTCAGCGCACCGGCGACATGCCGGTACCGGCCCTGCTCTTTCGGCCGCCCGGTAACACCAGCCACGCACTTGATGTGGTCGTTTATGCCGACGACCGCGGCATGCGGAGCGCCGCCCACGCCAACGGCCCGATCCGGAAATTGGTGAACGAGTCGACAGCGGTGTTTGCCGTGGATCTGCGCGGCCTCGGCGAGACGCGTGACCAGGGTAGCAACGCCAAATACCACAGCCACTCGCACCGGGTCGGCAACGTGGCCACACACATTGGGCAACCGCTGCTTGGCCAACGCGTCCGCGATTTGTTGGCGGTCGTCGATTACCTCAATGAAGTCGGTAGCGAACGTGTTCGCAGTATTCGCGTGGTCGGTGTCGGTGCCGCCGGGCCGGTGGCACTGCACGCCGCGGTGTTGGATGCGCGCATCAGCCAGGTCGAGCTACGCAACCCGACAGTGAACAGCTGGGTGGACGATGTCGTGGCCCAGCCGCTCCGCCGCGAGATGGTCGACCACGTGGTGCCCGGCGCCCTCGCCTGGTACGATCTCCCAGACCTCGCCCGCCAACTCGGCGCCCGGCTTAGAACTCGATGAACTTGGGGATGATTTTGCCGTGGTCGATGGTTAGGCGAACCATGCTTGGCTGATAATCCCCACGCGGCTGCGTCACCGAGCCGGGATTGAGGAACAGGACACCGCCAAGGGTCTCGCAGAATGGCTGGTGCGTGTGCCCAAATATAACGACATCCGACTGGATATGTTTGAGCCGCTCGCGAAGCGGTGCCCGGAGCCGGTGCGGATCGACGATGTGCTGCACGAGAAATTTTTTGCCGCCGAGTGTCGCCACCGCGGTCTCGTCGAGCGGCATGTCGCCGTCGGTGTTGCCGAGCACGGCGGTCGTGGGCGCGATGGCTTCCATGTCGAGCACGAGGCTGTACGGGCCGATGTCCCCGGCGTGGATGATGGCATCGACACCGGCCAGCGACTCGGTGATGTGCGGCGGCCAATCGCCGTGATTGTCCGACAGGATCCCGACGGTCGTCATGCAGCTTCAGGCGCTGGCTCTGATGGAGTTTCGACCTCCTCGTCGTTGTCTTCGGTTTCGGGCTCCGGCTCGGTGGCGTCGAGTGCCTCGCTCCATTTCATCGCCCCGGCGAACAGACCCGTGAACAGCCCGGCACTGAACAAGGTTTTCAGGCCGAACCACCATGTCGGCGGCACACCAGGCAGGGGCAGGCCGACCGTCAGCGCCTGCACCCAACCGACGATCGTCTTGGAGTAACCGGGGTCGGTGAGCCAAGAGACGGTGTTGGTGACAAGGTAAAACAACAGTGCGCCGACGAGCGTGCCGAGGAAAACCCGACCGTAGCTGCGGCGACGAGCCAGCCACTTGGCCAGGACAACAAACAGCGCGAGGATCATCCAGTTCGAGATCAGCTCGGGAACCATCACCGGCTCGGCGTAGTGGAACAGGTTGAGCAGGATGTCGGTGACGACGATGGTGACCAGCGGCAGTATCCAGCCCATCCAGCCGGGCAGCCAAAACGCCGCACAGAACAACAGCGCATGCGCAGCGCTGAAATTTAGCGGCAGCATGCCGGGCCAACGGCTCGCCGCAAAGACGAGCATCAACACCAGCGGCAGCCAGGTTTTACGCTCCACGCCCCGATGCTACCCAAGCGCTTGGTCAAGCGCAAACCGCCCGCTTGCCGTTGCGCTCGACCAAGGGTAGTTTACCCCGCGTCATGAGCGAATATGCCCCACCCGTGATCCCTTCCGCCCCAAGGCCGGTACAAGTCAAGAAAAGCCGTGGCTGGATGTGGTTATCCCTGTGCCTGATGGGCTGCCTGCTGCTCGGCTGCTTCCTGATCGCCTCACTAGCCATCGGCTCCGCTGGCATGTCAATGTCTACCAACGACAGCTCCAACTTCGAAGAAGTCATTCTCCGGAACAACCACAGCGACAACAAGATCGCGGTGATCGACCTCTCCGGATTGATAGCCAGTTTCAGCGTTGATGCCAGCGGACATAACATGATCGAGTCTCTTCGCAGCCAATTCGAATTAGCGAACAATGACGACTACGTGAAGGCGATTCTATTTCGCATCAATTCGCCCGGTGGCGAGGTGCTGGCATCGGATAAAATCGCGGACATCGTTCGGGAGAGCAATAAACCGGTGATCTCCGTAATGGGCGCGCTTGCGGCAAGCGGCGGATATTACGTGGCCGCGCCTAGCGATTGGATCGTCGCCCACGAACTCACTATCACCGGTAGCATTGGCGTGATCATGTCCGGTTACAGCATACGCAACCTGATGGATAAAGTCGGCGTGCAGCCGATCGTGTTCAAAAGCGGCAAACACAAGGATATGCTCAGTTTGGGCAAACGCGAAGAGGACATCACGCCGGAGGAACGAAAGATCGTGCAGGGCATGATCGACGAAACGTTTGAACGTTTTAAGAAAATCGTCCGCGAAGGACGTGACATGGACAACCGAGATACAGAGGACGGCGAGTCACTTGATGAGGATTGGGAATCGTTCGCCGATGGCCGAATCCTCTCCGGCAACATGGCACTCGCTCAGGGTTTCGTCGACGAACTTGGCGATCTCGACACTGGTTATGAGCGAGTGCTCAGCTTGGAGGGTATTCCGGACGCGAACCTGACTCAATATCGTCAACCGATAAACCTGGCTAATCTTTTTAGCCTGTTCGGCAAGAGCGAAACCAAGGAGATCAAGATCGACCTTGGCATTGATCTTCCCAAGCTCAAGACTGGCCGGCTCTATTTCCTTTCGCCGTTGCTGCTGTATTGAGTGGCCAAGCTCTTGGCCAAGCACGGCCTTGAAAGAAACAAAAGCCGGCCTTGCGGCCGGCTTCTGTCGTTCGGGTTGACGGGTTGCTACAAATTCACTTCCTCCGCCGTTGCCGAGGGCGCGTTGAGGGCGGATCCTCGGCCGGCACCCTGTATCGGTTGCGGAGCTGCTGCAACTCTCTTTCGAGCCGCGCCTGTGTCCCGGCGTATTCGGCCCGGCCGTGGAGGCTCTGCAGTTCGTTCGGGTCAGCGGTGAGATCGAACAGCTCCCACTCCTGGTTTTCGTAAAAGTTGATCAGCTTGTAGTTGCCATCGGTCACACCGTAGTGGCGGGCCACGCTGTGCGCGCCGGGAAACTCGTAGTAGTGGTAGTAAAACGCCTTTCGCCAGTCGACCGGCGTCTCGCCCTTCATCAGCGGCACAAGGCTGCGGCCCTGCATATCGCCCGGGATCTTCGCCCCGGCAATCTCGAGAAATGTCTCGGCGAAATCCAGGTTCGACACGATGTCGTTGTTGATGCTGCCCGCCTCGATCACGCCGGGCCAACGCACGATGAACGGCATCACCAACGACTCCTCGTACATCCAGCGCTTGTCGTACCAACCGTGCTCACCGAGGTACCAGCCCTGATCGGACGAGTAAATCACGACCGTGTTATCGGCCAGGCCGGAGTCGTCGAGGTACTTGAGCACACGCCCGATGTTGTCGTCCACCGACTGCACGCAACGCAGGTAATCCTTGATGTAACGCTGGTACATCCACTTGACCCTAGCCTCGCCCTGCAGGTTGGCCTTGCGGAACGCATCATTCTTCGGGCCGTAGGCGGCGTCCCAGGTTTTTTTCTGCTCCGGTGTCAGGTTGTTCGGGCCTTTGTTGAGCTTGAGATCATTCTCGGAAAGATGCCGAGCAACGGTCATCGCCTGGTTTGCGGCGGCGGAGGTGCGGCCGGAATAGTCGTCCCACAGCGTCTCCGGCTCGGGAATCTCCACGTCGTTGAACGTGTTAAGGTGTGCCGGGCCGGGCTGCCAGTTTCGGTGCGGCGCCTTGTGCTGGAGCATCAGCATGAACGGCTTGTCGGCGTCGCGATCGCTCTTCAGCCACGAAAGCGCCTTGTCGGTAACGATGTCGGTCGTGTAGCCGGTGTTTTTCTCGACGACCACCTCGCCCGCGTCGTTGGTCGTACGCATTGGCGGGTTGTAATACGGCCCCTGCCCGATCAAGACGTCGAAGTAATCAAAGCCGGTTGGCACACTCTTGAGGTGCCACTTGCCGATCATCGCTGTCTCGTAGCCGGTCTTGCGCAACAACTTCGGGAACGTCTGCTGCGAGCCGTCGAACGGCGTGCGGCCATTCAGGAAAAAACCGTTCAAGTGACTGTACTTGCCGGTGAGGATCACCGCGCGGCTTGGCCCGCAGATCGAGTTGGTGACGTAACACTTGCGGAACCGCATGCCCTCCTGCGCAAGGCGGTCCATGTGCGGTGTCTGGTTGATGCGCGAGCCGTATGCGCTGATCGCCCGCGCCGAGTGGTCGTCGGTGAAAATGAAGAGGACATTCGGTCGCTTGGCCGCCTCGGCCTCCGGCGCGGCCACCAGGCCACAAACCAAGCCAAGCGTCACCAGCGCCACGGTTTTTTTGATCATGTGTTTCATGGAAAATAAGTCTCCCGGCCAAGCCAATCAAACTCAACGCCGGTGAGGGGTGCATTCTAACCAAGCTGCACTCTCTTGGCCAAGCGCAAATGCTCTATTCGACGAACTCCAATTCGGGCATCACGGACACGACACCCATCTCGTGGCCTCGACGCAGGAATCGGCGGATCGACTCGCGTCCGGCTTCGCCGTAGTCGAGAGTCCAGTCGTTGACGTACATGCCGACGAACTTGTCCGCCAAGTCAATGCCCATGTCGCGGGCGTACTGCAGCGAGTGCTCCACCGCCTCGGCCCGGTGCTCGAGGCTATATCGAATACTACGCTCGAGCACACCGGAGATCATCACGCGCTCCTCCGGCGGAATGCGTTTGTGGATGACATTGCCGCCCAGCGGCAGCGGCAGCCCATCGTTTTCGCGACCCCACCACACGCCGAGATCCTCGCAGCAAACGAGCCCCTCGTTTTCAAACGTCAACTGACCCTCGTGGATGATCAGCCCCACATCGGCCTCGCCCCGGTTCACCGTCGCAAATATCTCGTCGAACGGCACGACGGTGTAGTCGATCCGCTCGCCCGGCCGCCCAAGCCAAAGTTGCAACGCCAAAAACGCGCTCGTCATCGTCCCCGGCACCGCGATGCGGCGCGAGGCAATCTCCTCTTTCGGGAAATTCTCGCGCGCGACAAGCATTGGCCCGTAGCCGTCGCCCATGCTCGCGCCGCTAGGCAGCAGCGCGTACTCGCCGCACACGTGCGCATAGGCGTGGATGCTGATCGCGGTGATGTCGAGTTC
>CAJWEP010000222.1 GCA_913030945.1 uncultured Verrucomicrobiota bacterium | reverse complement strand
GCCGAGGCGAAGAAATCGATGGCCACGTTTCGCAAGCTCTACACCGAGGCGCCGCTGTGGGCCTTCAACGCCAATGACGGCCGTGCTGTTTTCACCAAGGCGTGCGCTAACTGCCATCAACTCAACGGTCAGGGCACCGCCATCGGCCCTGATCTCACCGGTTCATGGCGCAACGGTCTCGATTATTTTCTCGAGAGCGTCATCGATCCCAACGCCGTTGTCGGCGAGGCGTTCCAACTGAACGTCGTCACCCGTAAAAACAACGCCGTCGTCACCGGCACTGCCATCAACGAAACCGGCGACACGCTCACCATTCGCACTCTCACCGAGACGCTTAATGTGCCGACCAGTGACATCAAGTCCCGCCAAGTTCTCGAGCAGTCGATGATGCCCCCCGGCCTCCTCAACACCCTTACCCAGCGCGAAACCATCACGCTCCTGAAGTACCTCACAAATAAAAATTGAACAATCTGTCAGGCTGCTGACAGGGAAGGGCGAGTTTATGGGAGGATGCTTTTTGTCACCTCGGCGCCGGCGACAAAACTCAGTTTGCCCATGTTGACCATCTGATAAATGTTGATACGGAAATCAGGGCAGGTGCTGGCGAGGCAGTAGGCGTCGGTGGGTGACATGCTATGCTCGTCGATCAGCCAGGCCATGAGATATTGCGTCGCCGTGTCCACTGCCAACTCGAGCGGGCGCGCGGCATGCACTGAGATGATGCTGTCCGGCTTTTCGATGCGCATGAACGGCAGGCGCTTTTGCTTCACCAACTCAAGCTGTACGCGGACGGTGGCGCAAGTCTCCGCCGCGGTGCCGGTGTACTCGCTGTCGCCCTGGCTGGCGTGGACATCGCCGAGATAAAACAGGGCGCCCTCGTGAAAAACCGGGAGGTGGATTTGGTTGCCAACGGCCACATCGCGGATGTCGAGATTGCCGCCCCACGGGCCTTGGCCGTCAATACTGGTGGTCACTTCGCGTTCCGGGGCGACGCCGATCGTCCCAATGAACGGCGTGATTGGCCAGGCGATCTCGTCGTTAAACTGCATCGTGCCGTCCCGCATTGTGCCGCTTGGCCCGGGGCTATGTTCAAAAATCTTGGTTGTGTATCGGCCGGAGAGCTCGGGCCAGCGGGTGGATTCACCGAGTGGACCGCGCTGGGGACCAATGGCCACCCATGAGTAATCACCCACCTCAATATCCTCGATGTCGATCAGCAACACGTCACCGCGCTCGGCGCCCTCTATGTAAACGGGTCCGCCGATCGGGTTGGCCAGGGGCGGATATTGGTCAAAGCCCGGACGGTTGGCCGGAATCGCCTCGTCGCCCGGTGTTTTGAAGAACCCGGATCCGGCATCCCAGGTCTCGATTTCAAATGACTCGCCGGGTTGAACACGAAGAAGCGGTTCGTCACGCCAGTCAAAGGCGAACTTACGGGCTTGGTCTCTGGTTATTCGTTGCATGTTACCGGTGCGGCTGGCCAAGCGCGATTGTTCTTTTACAGCTTCATTCAAATTCTCATTTCCGCCTTCACCTCGCCAAACTTGGCGATGGCAAAGTCCAAATCCTCCCGCGTGTGGGCGGCTGAGATTTGAGTGCGAATCCTCGCCTTGCCCTTGGGCACGACGGGGAAGGAAAAGCCGATGACGTAAACGCCTTTCTCGAGCATGGCGTCGGCGAAGCGGCTGGCGAGCGCAGCGTCGCCGAGCATGATGGGGATGATGGGATGCGTGCCCTCGAGGATGTCGAAGCCGCTGCCGGCCATTTGGTCGCGAAATGTTTTTGTGTTCACCTCCAGGCGATCGCGCAGTTCGGTGGATTCGTTGAGCAAGTCGATGGCCTTGATGGAGGCGGCGACGATGCTGGGGGCGACGGTGTTGGAGAAGAGGTAGGGGCGCGAGCGCTGGCGGAGGGTTTCGATGATTTCGGTTCGGCCGCTGGTGTAGCCACCGCTGGCGCCGCCAAGCGCCTTGCCAAGCGTGCCGGTGAGGATGTCGATGCGGCCCATCACGTCGTGATGCTCGTGCGTGCCGCGACCGCGCACGCCCATGAAGCCGACGGCGTGGGAGTCATCCACCATCACCAGCGCGCTGTGCTCGTCGGCGAGGTCGCAGATGGCGGGGAGATTGGCGAGGTAGCCGTCCATCGAGAACACGCCGTCGGTGACGATGAGGATGCGGGGTGAGCCCTTGGCCTCGGCGAGCTGCGCGGCGAGGTCGGCCATGTCGTTGTTCTTGTAGCGGTACCGTTTGGCCTTGCAGAGGCGTACGCCGTCAATGATGGAGGCGTGGTTGAGTTCATCGGAAATGACCGCGTCATCGGGGCCGAGCAACGTCTCAAACAAGCCGCCATTGGCATCGAAACAGGACGTGTAAAGGATAGTGTCCTCCGTGCCGAGGAAATCGGTGAGTTTGTCCTCGAGTTGTTTGTGGATTTTCTGCGTGCCGCAAATGAACCTCACACTCGCGAGGCCGTAGCCCCATTCGTCTAGCGCCTCGCGCGCGGCGGCGATAACCTCTGGGTGGTTGGCGAGGCCAAGGTAATTATTGGCGCACAGGTTCAGCACCGGCGCCTCGCACCCCACACCCACGTGCGCGGCTTGCGGCGTGTCGATTACCCGCTCACCCTTGTACAGGCCCGCGGCGCGGATTTCGTCCAACTCGGCTTGCAGTTGAGTTCTTAAATCGCCGTACATTTTACGATTTAATTTACCACTTCAAGATCACCTTGCCGCTTTTGCCGCTCAGGGCCGTCTCGAAGCCCTTTTCAAATTCCTCAAACCCGAACCGATGCGTGATCACGGGCGCGATGTCCAGGCCTCCCTCAATCATCACGGTCATCTTGTACCAGGTCTCATACATTTCACGACCGTAGATGCCCTTGATGGTGAGCATGTTGAACACGACCGTGTTCCAGTCGATGGCCATCTCGCGCTCGGGGATGCCGAGCATGGCTATCTTGCCGCCGTGGCACATGTTGGTGAGCATGTCGTTGAACGCGTCCGGGTTGCCGCTCATCTCGTGGCCGACGTCGAAGCCTTCGTCCATGCCGAGTTCCTTTTGCACGTCGGCGAGTTTTTCGGTGGCGACGTTCACCGCGCGCGTGACGCCCATGCTCTTGGCCAACCCAAGTCGGTACTCGTTCACGTCCGTGATCACCACGTGCCGCGCGCCGGCGTGCTGCGCGATGGCGGCGGACATGATGCCGATCGGCCCAGCGCCGGTGACGAGCACGTCTTCGCCCAGTACGGGGAAACTCAGCGCCGAGTGCGTGGCGTTGCCGAACGGGTCGAAGATGGACGCCACATCCAGATCGATGTCCGGCTTGTGCACCCACACATTGGTTTGCGGCAGTGAAATGTACTCGGCGAACGCTCCCGGCCGCGTGACACCGATGCCGGCAGTGTCGTTGCACAAGTGCCGCCGGCCCGCCATGCAGTTGCGGCAATGACCGCACACCACGTGCCCCTCGCCGCTGACGATTTCGCCCACGTGAAAGTCCCGGACGTTTTCACCCACCTCAACAATTTCACCGACAAATTCATGCCCGACGACCATGGGGGTGGGCACCGTTTTGCTGGCCCAATCGTCCCACTTGTATATGTGAAGATCGGTGCCACAGATGCCGGTGCGGCTGATTTTGATGAGTACATCACTCGGCCCCGTTTGGGGTTCGAGAACGGATTCTAGAGTCAGTCCTTCTTTGGGCTCTTTTTTGACCAGTGCTTTCATTGGGTGCGCCGCTGAAGTCGCTGGGTTTGAACCTAATTCGAGTCGTGGCAAATATCGAGACCTCTTTTCGTTCTTTGCGTCATAACGCGATCTTGACTTCCGCCAACCGAGGGCGTCTATAAGCCGTACTACTTTAGGCTATGAACTTTTCACGTCGCCAATTCATTCGGTCGGCCGCTGTGTCTGCAGTCGTTGCACCAAACATCATTCCGTCCAGCGCTTGGGCTGCCAAGCCAAGCAACAAGATCAATCTGGGCTTCATTGGCTTCGGCCGCATGAACCAGAGCCATTTGAATTTCTTCCTTGGCCAAGCGGACTGCCGCGTCATCGCCATCGCCGAGGTCGCCAAGATTCGACTGGACGAGGCCATCAAGCGGGTGGCGGGCAAGTACGGCGTGAATCATGGCTGCAAGGCCCATAACGATTTTCGCGACGTGCTTGGCAACAAGTCGGTGGACGCTGTGGTCATCGGCACGCCCGACCACTGGCACGCGATGACAGCGATCATGGCGGCGGATGCCAAGAAGGATGTCTACTGCGAAAAGCCGCTGACCGTCACTGTGCGTGCCGCACGGGAAACACTCAAGGCAGCCCGGCGCAACAACATCGTCTTTCAGGTTGGCAGCCAGCAGCGTACCGAGTATGGCGGTCGCTTTCGACAGGCGGTCGAGTGTGTTCGCAACGGCCGAATCGGTGAGGTCAATAAAGTGAAGATCGGTGTCGGCAGCCCGGCGGTGTCCTGTGATCTGCCCACGGAGCCCAAAGCGGACGGGATCGACTGGGAACTCTGGCAGGGTCCGGCACCCGAACGGGGCTTCAACAAAATTCTGTGCCCGACCGATGTGCATCGTCACTTCCCTCAGTGGCGTCGTTACCGCGAATACGCCGGCGGCAGCCTGAGTGACATGGGCGCGCACCATTTCGATATCGCCAAATGGGCAATGGATCTGGACGAAAAAATCCCTGTGAAAGTGATTCCGCCGAAGGAGGGCAATAGTGGATTGCGGATGATCTACGAGAATGGTGTCGAATTCGTCCACGAGAGCACAAGCGATCGGTTCAATGACTGCGTTTTTTACGGCAGTGAAGGTACAATTTATGTCGATCGAAGCGGCATTGACGCCAATCCGAAGACCGCAATCAGTTCCTCTTTCGGCAAGGATGCATGGCGATTGCCTGAGATTGGCAAAAGTCACCGCCTCAACTGGATCGACTGTATCCGTTCACGCAAAAAACCGGTGGCAGATGTTTCCTACGGGGCACATACTTCCATCGTATGCAGTTTGGCCAACATCGGATATCATGTCCGCAAGGAATTGCAGTGGGACCCCAAATCCTACAGTTGCAACAGAAAACTCGGTAATGTCCTCGCCAATCGGTCGGGACGAGGCGAGTGGAAGTACACTTGATTGTAAGCAGGGGAAGGCATGTCAGGGGGAGCGAGGCCCATCGCAACCGCCGCAAGCATCATTCCGTCCAGTCAAGATGAGCCATGATCCGATTCGCCCTACTTGCAACTATTCTCCCCGTTCCGCTCCTTGCAGGGCCGCAGCCACTCCCGCCAGCGGAGGCGCTTGAGGCGTTCCGGGTGGAGCCGGGCGTTCGCCTGGAACTTGCCGCTGTCGAGCCGCTTGTGCGCGATCCCGTGGCGTTGTGCTTCGACGTGTCGGGCCGGATGTTCGTTGTCGAGGGGCGCAGCTATCCGCAACTCGGCAAAACCCCGCTCACGCTTGGCACAGTGGCACTGCTCGAGGACGCCAACGGCGACGGGCGGTTCGAGAAACGCACCACGTTCGCCGAAGGCTTCACGTTTCCCAACGGC
>CAJWEP010000221.1 GCA_913030945.1 uncultured Verrucomicrobiota bacterium | reverse complement strand
CTGCGGGCAGTCGATGTGCCACTCAACTCAACGCGAAGGGAGTTGGCGCCGATGAAATTTCTTCCAACCGCATTGTTTGCATTGACCAATGGCAAGTCATCGGGCTGGCGCAATGTCCGCCAGTTGATCGGTTTGGTTTTACTAGTTTTAGTCTTCATCCTGATCTCAAGTGTTGTGTTTCATTGGATCGCAGCACATGAGGGTATGGTGGTTGACAATAATAATAACGATATCAAATGGTACGACGGTTTTTATTGGACCATGGTCACCATGTCCACGCTCGGTTATGGGGATATCACTTTCAGCTCACCATTGGGCAAGTTTTATTCATTGGGAGTGATGCTTTTCGGTATGCTTTCAATGTTCGTTATTCTCCCTTTTGCTTTCATCCGCTTTGCCTACGAGCCATGGATGGAAGCACAAAATGCGGCTCGCACTCCACGGACTCTGCCTGAGGATACCCGCGGGCACGTCATCATTACGAATTTTGATCCGGTCAGTCGGGGGCTCATTCACAAGCTGGAGCAATATGCAAACCCGTACGTGCTGCTGGTTAGCGATAAGAATGAGGCGCTGCGGCTGCATGACCAAGGCTTTGCAGTGGCGGTGGGGGACTTGGACGATCCGGAGGCCTATCGCAATGTCCGCATCGAGCAGTCGGCGATGGTCGTGGCCACCGGCAAGGACGAGGCCAATGCCAACATCGCCTTCACCGTGCGTGAATTGGTCGACAACCGGGTTCGGGTGGTGACTTTGGCCAAGTCGGAGGCGTCGATCGATATCCTGGAGCTGGCCGGGAGCCGCAACGTGATCCGGCTGGGCGAGATGATGGGGCAGTTTCTTGCGCGCCGCACCATTGGCAACGACGCTCTTGCGCATGTTATCGGACATTTCGACGAGTTGCTCATCGCCGAGGCGATGGTGATGGGCACGCCGCTTGTCGGCAAAACGCTGGCCGAGTGCAACTTCCGCGAGATGACCCACACCAGCGTGGTCGGGGTATGGGATCGCGGCGAATACAAGGGGGCCGGCCCAGACACCGAGATCAGCGATAGCACAGTCCTCGTGCTGGCCGGGTCAAAGGACATGATCCAGAACTACAACCAGGTTTTCTGTATCTATCACGCCGAGGAATCCCACGTGGTCATCATCGGTGGCGGCCGAGTGGGCCGCGCCACCGCGCGAGCCCTGGCCAAGCGTGGTCTCCGGTACACGATCGTTGAGGAAATGCCGGATCGGATTCGCAACGAGAAATATTATGTGGAAGGCAGTGCCGCGCGGATCGAGGTGCTTGAGGAGGCCAAGATCAGGGAAGCCTCAACGGTCATCATCACCACCGGTCAGGACGACACCAATATTTACCTCACCATCTACTGCCGCAAACTCTGCCCGGAAATTCAGGTGATCAGCCGGGCCAATTCTGAGCGCAACGTAGGGACGCTGCACCGCGCCGGGGCTGACTTCGTGGCGTCATACGCCTCAATGGGGGCGAACATCATCTTCAATCTACTCAAGCACAGCGACATCCTGATGGTGGCTGAGGGGTTGAACGTTTTCCGAATCGAGCTGCCACTGAGTCTTGAGAACAAGTCGTTGATCGAATCCGAGATTCGTGGACGCACCGGCTGCAGTGTGATCTCCATTCAGCGCGAAGTTGACGGTCGAGACGTCTACATGGTCCACTTCGAGCCGACTGAGGTGTTGCAGAAGGGTGACGAACTGGTGCTCATTGGAGATATCGAGTCCGAGGAAGCCTTCATCAAGACCTTCATCAGTTCCCAGGCCGGTTAAACTGGTTCTTTTGGGTGTCACTGTTTCCGGAGTCGAATGCCTTGGGATTTTAGGCGGTCGATAATGACGGCGATCAATATGACGGCGCCGTAAACGACGCTCTGCATGTGCGCTTCCACGCCGGTAAGGTTCATACCGTTGCGGATTACGCCGATGATGAATGCGCCGATCAAGGTTCCCAATATTTTCCCCTGGCCGCCGGCCAGGCTGGTTCCTCCCACAACAACCGCGGCAATGACCTGTAGTTCGACCAGGTTGCCGGCTTTAGGATCTCCCGTAACATGCAGTGAGGCTTCCATCACGCCACCCAGGCCGGCCAGAAGGCCTGTTAGTGTGTACACGAACACCAGTACCCATTTAACGGGCACGCCGGACAGTCGAGCTGCTTCCGGGTTGCCACCAACGGCATAGATGTAGCGGCCAATCGAGGTGCGCGTCATTAGCACATGGGCCGTGGCGAACAGGATCAGCATCAGGATGACCGAGTTGGGTAGGCCGACGATGTCCCGGCCGCGCCCCAGCCAACCGAATGCCCCGTTTTGGACGACAATCGGTTCCGACTCGGCGAAGATAAAAGCCAGGCCGCGGGCGCTGAACATGATGCCTAGCGTGGCTATGAAAGCCGGGATACCAAACAGCGTGACCAGTCCACCGCTGAGAAGGCCTACCAGACCGCAAATCAAAATACCGGACAGACTCCCGATCCAAAGGTGAGTAAGCGTGGGGTCGTCGCCTCCCAGGCCGCGAATCGCCAGGGCCGCGATGACCCCGGAGAAGGCGATGAGGCTGCCGACCGAAAGATCGATGCCGGCGGTGATGATGATCATCGTCATCCCAATTGCGATGATGGCCACTACCGAGATCTGCTTCATGATGTTTAGCAGGTTGTCTTTCTTCAGGAAGTTCGGCCAACGATAAGTTTTCGGTTGATAGACCTTCGCCTTGGCAAGGCTGGGGTGCGTCTCGGCGAGTTTGATCAGGTTGGCGTTGCAGAAGTTGGCCATGTGCTTGTCGGCAGCGATTCCGGCAAGTTTGTTTTCAGTTGCTCCGTATTTGACCAGTGTTTTTCGCGCGTCGGCCGGTTGACCAACGACGGTTCGAACGACGTTTAACTCGGCCTTGGTCAAGTTTTTTTTGAGTGCGGCGGCAAAGCTTTCCCCGTCCCCGCCTTGGCGAGTGAGGACGATAACGTTTGAGGTTGATGAAAGTTCGTCAGAAATGCGCTTGGCCAGGTGTTGGGCGGCGGCGGCACTCGTCGGCGATTGCTCCTCCAACGTCACAAAACTGAAACCGATGCACAGAAGTAGCAGGACCAGCATTGTCCCGTAGTCGGAAAACATTTTTGCGCAGTCAATTTTTTTCATGCGGCCAACGGTTGTCGCCTAGTCGCCAGCTTCATGATGTCTTTCTGGCTGGCATTAGTGACATCGGTGATTTCGCCGGTGATGCGGCCCTCATTCATGACGATGATGCGGTCGCTCATGCCCAGCACCTCTGGCAGTTCTGAACTGATCATCAGGATGGCCTTCCCATCGGAGGCGAGTTGGTTGATGAGTTGGTAAATCTCGTATTTGGCACCGACGTCGATGCCGCGCGTGGGTTCATCGAAGATGATGACCTCGGCGTTGCGCTGGAGCCACTTGGCCAGGACAACTTTTTGCTGGTTGCCGCCGGAGAGAGTGCCGGTGATTTGCTCGGGGTTGGCAATCTTGATTTGGATTTGATCGACGTAACGAACAAAATCCCGTGATTCCTCCCGTTGGCGTATGAAGCCAAATGTGGAAAACTGACTTAGGTTGGGTAGGGCAAAGTTTTCACGGGCGGTTTGGCAAAGCACCAACCCATGAGTCTTGCGGTCCTCGGTGAGGAGACAAATGCCCTGACGAATGGCGTCGCGCGGCGACTTGATGTTCAGCGGTTTGCCGTCGAGGCGGATGACGCCATGTTCGGAGCGGTCGGCACCGAATAGCAGTTGGGCGGTCTCGGTGCGACCGGCACCGACGAGGCCAGTGAGACCGAGTACCTCGCCGGCTCGAATGTCGAACGAAACGCCGCGCACTTGGGAACCGCGTTGAAGACTGGCAACTTCGAACCGCGTTTGGCCAAGCGCGGCCTCGCGCCTGGGAAATTCCTTCTCGAGACTACGGCCCACCATCAACTCTATCATTTTCTCTCGGGTGAGATCGGCAATTGACTGGGTATCGATGTGTTCGCCGTTACGCAGGATGGTCACGCGATCGGCAATCTCGAAAATTTCGTCCAGCCGATGACTGATGTAGATGATGCCGATACCGTGTGACTTGAGTTCGTCGATAACCCTGAACAGGCCCTTGGTTTCCCGTGGCGAGAGGGCGGCGCTGGGTTCGTCCATGACGATGATGCGTGCGTCCTGGGCGAGTGTCTTGGCGATCTCGACAATCTGCTGTTGGGCGACGGTGAGTTGGCGGCACTCGATCTCGATCGGAACGTCAACGCCGATGCGCTCAAACAACGCCCTAGCCTTCTCTGATTCGTCCCGCTTGGGAATAAAGCTGATGCGGCTGGGTTCCTGTCCGAGGAAAATGTTTTCGCGTACGGTCAGATAGGGAACAAGATTGAATTCCTGATAAATGATGCCAATGCCGGAGGCCTGAGATGACTGCGGCGTGGCGACGTTGGCCGCTTGGCCATTGATCTCAATGGTACCTTCGTCCTGTTGATGCGCGCCACCGAGTACCTTGATGAGAGTGCTTTTTCCGGCGCCATTCTCACCGAGCAACGCCAGCACCTCGCCGGCTTGCAGCGTGAGATCGACCCCCTTGAGCGCCTTGACTCCGGGAAACGACTTTCGGATGCCGCGCATCCGAAGCAGCGGCGGTTCAGGGGTGGATGGCATGCAGTCGGGTTACTTCAACTCAGAATCCTTATCCGCCATTGCCTTGTCGTACAACGTGGCGGGGATGAGTGTGTCAGTCTCGAATTCCTCGCCCGCAAGGTGCTTCATGATATTCAGGACGATCTGTTGCCCCATCTTGTCCGGATGTTGGATTGGATCGGCGAAAATTTTTCCATCCTTAATGCCCTGCTTGCCGTCCAGTTGGCCATCGAATCCGATGATTTTGATTTGATCCTGTTTCTTTGCCTCCTCGATGGCGGTGTAGGCACCCAGCGCGGACGGGTCGTTGATCGCGAAGACTGCATCCAGGTCGTCGTGTGCCTGGAGGGCGTCTGCGGTCGATTGATATCCCTCGGTGCGGGCTCCGTTGCCGTTGAGTTCGGCGACAATCTCAATCTTGCCGGTGGTGCGGCCGGCATTGTGTGCGTCGATAATTTTCTTGAAACCGGCCACGCGCAGCATGCAGGAGTGGGCTTTCTTGAAATCCAGAATGAGCACTTTGCCGCCGTTTTCCCCGAGCGCTTTTATCATCGCCTGGCCGGCGAGTTCACCGCCCTGAAAGTTGTCGGTGCCGACGTGTCCGGCTATTTCAACTCCCTCTGCAGCGCACTTGGCATCGACGGTGAACACCGGGATGCCCTTGGCATTGGCTGATTTCACGGCGGGCCCGATCGAGAGCCGGTCGCATGGTACGAGTATGATGGCGGTAACACCACTCGAGATGAAATCGTCGAATTGGTCGGACTGTTTTTTTACGTCCATGTCTGGATCGACCATGAGTGTGTCGTAGCCGTTTTTGGCGGCCTCAGCAGTAATGTGGTCACCTATGACCTTAAAGAACGGGTTTGAAAGCGTTAACGGCGTGTAGGCGATGATCCCTTTGGTTTT
>CAJWEP010000220.1 GCA_913030945.1 uncultured Verrucomicrobiota bacterium | reverse complement strand
TTGAAGACGTTAAACAGCACTTGGAAGCAGGTGCGGATGTGAATGTGAAGGATGATGGTGGAAGGACACCGTTAGATTGGGCCATCCAGCTAAATCGAACCGAAACCGCCGACCTCCTCCGCAAACACGGCGGCAAGACGGATGAAGAATTGAAAGCTGACAGGAAATGAAACACACACTAATCTCCAGTTGGTTGGAACAATCCACTTGATTTGAAGAGTTGCGGGCAAATTATTCGTATAGGTGGAATGCTATTGGTGTTCGCATGTGCTGTAGTTTTCGGTGCGGAGAAGACTCATTGGGCTTTCAAACCGGTTGCCAAACTCAAACCCCCAAAAGTGCACGACAAGGCCTGGCCGTTGGGGGACCTTGACCGTTTCATCTTAAACCGGCTCGAGCAGAAGGGGCTTCGCCCTGTGGCAGAGTCAGATCGTTTCACTTGGCTCAGGCGGGTGAGTTTTGATCTGGCCGGACTGCCGCCAACGGTGGAGGAGATTCGCGTGTTTGAGGCGGACCAGTCGCCGCTGGCGCGTGAGAAAGTGGTCGACCGGCTGTTGGCTTCGCGGGCGTTTGGCGAACGGTGGGCGCGGCATTGGCTGGACCTCGTGGGATACGCGGACCAAATCGGCACCTCGAACAATGTCTTCGCCGAGCACGCGTGGCGCTATCGTGATTACGTCATCGACTCTTACAACAACGACAAGCCATTCGAGCGGTTCATTCGCGAGCAAATTGCCGGCGACCTGTTGTCGCACAAGACGGTGGAGGAACGTGCGGCGAATCTGGTGGCGACCGGCTTTCTCGCGCTGGGCGACATCGAGATTGTCGAGGCCGACAAGGCGAAGTTGCATGTGGACATCGTCGATCAGCAACTCCAGAAAATGGGCAAGGCGTTCCTTGGCATGTCGATTGGCTGCGCGCGCTGCCACGACCACAAGTTTGATCCCATCACACAGGACGACTATTACGCGATGGCCGGATTTTTTCGCGGCACGTCGACGGTGTATAAAACCAAGCGCGGCGTGTGGAGCGATGTGAATGTCATTGAACTGCCGGAGACCGAGGCGCAAAAGGCGGAGCGCGGCAAACACGAAAAGGCCCATGCGAATCGACTCGCCAAGCTGAAAGGCAAGCGCGAGGCGGCGCGGAAACACAAGGCTGAGCTGGACGATCAGCTTAAAAAGAAGGGCCTGCCGAAGGAGGAGCGCGGCAAGCTCACGAAGGAGCGTGACGAAAAGGCCGGTTGCATCGGGAAGTTGGACAAGGAAATCACGCACGCGGAATTTTTCGCGCCTACCGTGCCGTGGGCGCATGGCGTGCGGGATGTCGATAAACCGGGCGACATGAAAATCACCATCCGCGGTAACCCACGCGCACTGGGCAAAGTAGTGCCACGAGGCTTTTTGCATGTGGTCCCCAGCGTGCGGCCGAAAATCCCGCGTGACCAAAGTGGCCGGCGCGAGTTGGCCGACTGGGTGGCCGGCCGCGACAACCCGCTGACCGCGCGTGTGGCGGTGAACCGCACCTGGCAGAAGCTCTTCGGCGAAGGGCTGGTCCGCACGGTCGATTACTTCGGGTTGCCCGGCGAACGGCCGTCACACCCGGCGCTGCTCGGTTTTTTGGCCGACCGTTTCATGCGCGAAGGCTGGTCGCAAAAGCGGCTTATTCGCTCGCTGGTGCTCAGCCGCATGTATCGACTCAGCAGCGCGCACGATGAACGCAATCATGCGACCGACCCCGACAACCGCCTGCTCTGGCGGATGAATCGCTTCCGACTCGATGCCGAGGCACTGCGCGACGCAATGATTTTCACCAGCGGCAAACTCAAGCCCTCCACCGGCGGACCGGCTCTACCGTTGGAGTTCCAGGAGAACGTGAACAATATCGACCCGAAGAATGTGAATCCACCGTCGTTCAGCCTGCGAAAATGGCGGCCGGGACAGGAGTTCGAGCGAACCATTTACCTGCCGATCATCCGCTCCGCCGCGCAGCCGGGTCCAGCTGAACTACGCAACATGTTCAACTTCGCGCAGCCGTCGGAGTTCACTGGCCAACGCGCCATCACGGCGGTGCCCACACAGGCGTTATTCTTGATGAACAGCCCTGAGGTAAAAAAACACGTGATCGCCTTGGCTGCGCGAATGAAGAAGGAGACGACCGACGATGCGAAGCGACTAGAATACCTTTGGCTGTCGCTGCTGAACCGACCCATTACCGCACAGGAACAGCACGAAGCAGCGGTGTTTTTGAAGCAAGCGGGCGAAGGCGCGTGGAGTGAGTTGTGCCACGCGCTACTGGCTTCAAATGAATTCCTGATGCGTCTTTGAACATGAACACGACACAGTTTTCTCGCCGACAATTGCTGCAGTCCGCCGCGTGCGGCTTTGGTGGCCTGGCCTTGACTGGCATGGTGGCCGGCATGGCTCGTGGCGCGAGCCCGCTGGCCGTCCGTGCGCCGCACTTTGCGCCGCGAGCCAAGCGTGTCATTTTCCTCTTCATGGCTGGCGGCCCGTCGCAGGGTGACCTGTTTGCGCCGAAGGATTACATCACCCGAAACCACGGCAAGCCCATCCCCTCGCCGGTGGGGGACGATGGGCAGCTTCGCGTGGGCGTGGCCAAGTTCCTGCCCATGGCACCGGTTGCGCCGGTGCGGCCGCGCGGGCAGTCGGGCCTGATGTTATCCGACCTGCTGCCCAACATGGCCGGCGTCGCGGACGAGTTGTGCATGCTGCGCGCGATGGTTTCAGACAACAAGGCGCACGCGCCGGCAGCGCTGCAGTTTCACACCGGCCACATCGCCGAAGCGCGACCATCGATGGGCTCGTGGATCAGCTACGGCCTCGGCACGGAGAACGAAAACCTGCCGAGCTTTATCACCATTCACCCGCCCGCCGATGTGCGCACCTACAGCGCATCGTTCCTGCCGGCGATGCATCAGGGCACACCGTTGCGTGTGCCGGGCAATGACCGCGAACCCGCCATCAAGAACCTGCGTGATCCCGACGCCAAGCCGGAGGCGCAGCGCCGTCGACTGAATTTTCTGCAGGGCATGAACCAGCGGCTGTTGAAGCGCGTCAAAACCGACGCGCAAATGGAGGGCATCATCCAGTCGTTTGAATTGGCCTTCCGCATGCAGGCGGAAACACCCGGGCTGGTTGATCTCTCCGTTGAATCCAAGGAAACGCAGGAGATGTACGGCATCGGCGACAGCAATACCGATCAAAACGGTCGCGCCTGCCTGATGGCCCGTCGGCTCAGCGAGGCGGGCGTGCGGTTCACGCAGGTGACGATCGGCGGCTGGGACCACCACGGCGACATCCGCACTGCCCTCCCCAATAGTGCTGGCGCTGCCGACAAACCTATCGCTGGGCTCATCCGCGACCTCAAGCGGCGAGGCCTTTTAAAGGACACTCTGGTGGTGTGGTCTGGCGAATTCGGCCGCACGTACTGGAGTCAGGATCTCTCCGGCACCTCGCCCATCGCCAAGCACGGCCGCGAGCATCAGCAGGAAAGCTTTTGCACCCTGCTGGCTGGCGGCGGCGTGAATCCGGGCTTCGTCCATGGCGAAACGGACGACCACGGCTACCGACCCGTCAGCGGTAAGGTACACCTGCACGACCTGCACGCCACGTTGCTGCACCTGCTCGGCTTCGATCACGAGCAACTCACCTATCGCCACGCCGGCCGCGACTTTCGCTTGACTGACATCTTTGGCAACGTTGTGCGCGACATCATTGCGTAAAACGGGGACTAATCGACTGATGCGTCTTCTCGTAAGTTTTCTTTTCCTAGCATTCGTCACGCTTGGTTCGTCTCAGATAATCTAATCCACGAACCCGGCGCTTGCGCGAGTCAAACACTTTCCGGTAATCTCCGGATTTGCTAACATGGCAAGTTTAGAGAAGGTCATTTTCTTAAGTCATTGGCAATCAATGACGCCGGTGTGGTGGAATTGGTAGACACGAGGGATTTAAAATCCCTTTCCCGCGAGGGAGTGCCGGTTCAAGTCCGGCCACCGGTACCAAATTATCTACTGAAATCTTCTGGATAGTTGAGTGCTGGTTTTGTAACAATCCCTTAGAGCGATGGAACTTCTTGAGATTGTTGTGACGCTGGGGATGCTGGTGCTGCTGCAGGCGGTGCTGGGATTCGACAACCTGCTCTATATTTCGCTTGAGTCGAAGCGTGCCCCGGAGGCGCAGCAGTCTTCCGTCCGGAAATGGGGTATCGGCATTGCGGTCGGTCTGCGGGTTGTGCTGCTGTTTTTGCTGATCAAGATGATCAGCGCGTTTCAGGCGGAATGGTTTCCGATTTCGTGGAAGGGCGTCATTGAGGGGTCGTTCAACCTGCACAGCATTATTGTGCTGGTGGGCGGGGTGTTCATCCTGTACACGGCAATGAAGGAGATTTTCCACATGACCGTGGTGGAGGATTTTCAAACAGAGGTCAAGCGGGACGCCTCTTCCGCAAAGTCGGTGGTGGTCAAGATTGTCTTCATGAACGCAGTGTTCTCGTTCGACTCCATCCTGAGCGCGATCGCGCTGGTGAGCGATTCCGGCGCCGGGGCGGACGAGCGGATCAGCACCACGGGTTTCTGGATAATGGTGCTGGCCATCCTGGCCGGTGGAGGACTGATGATCTGGCTGGCGGATGGGGTCTCGACCTTCCTTCAGAAGAATCGCATGTATGAGGTGCTCGGTTTGTTCATCCTTTTTGTCGTGGGCATCATGTTGCTGACAGAAGGAGGACACCTTTCCGAGATGAAGCTCTTCGGCAGTGAGATCCACGCCATGAGCAAGACGACGTTCTACTTCGTGATCACCGTGCTGGTGTTGACCGAGGTGGTGCAGAGCCGTTACAAAAGGAAACTGCTGCAGCAGCAGAAGTTGCAGCGGAACTGATTCACGCTTTGGCCAGGCTTAGGCCTTGAGGCGCTCGCCCTTGGGGTCGTGGATCGGGAGGGTGACCTTGGCCGGGACGCGCTCGCCGAACAACTCGATCTCCACCCCGGTTCCCAGCTTGGCCAGCGGCAGCGGCAGGTAGGCGTACGCAATGGACTTGTCGATTGTGTGGGCATGCCCGGCGCTGCGCAGCCGCGAGACGATCTCGCCATCGTGCCAGACCGACTCCGAGCCGTAGGCCGGCAATGCGTTGCCCTCGAGCACGACGGTTCGCAGACGTGTCCGCAGCCCGTCGGCCTTGCGCTTGGCCAAGGCATCGCGGCCAATGAAGTCGCCCTTGGCCATGTCGGCGCAGAAGCCCAGCCCGGCCTCGAGCAGGTTGTCCTCCGGCGTCACGTCGATGCTCCAGTACACGTAGCCTTTCTCGAGGCGCAATGAGTCGAGCGCCTTGTAGCCGGCGGGGCGGATGCCGTGCGCTTGGCCAAGCGCCAGCAGCGAATCCCAAACCGCGCCGGCATCGGCGTTGTCGAGATAAAGTTCCCAGCCAAGTTCGCCGGTGTAACTGACGCGCTGCGCCCAGGCCGGCTTGCCGGCGACGGTGATCTGCCGCGCGGTGAGGTAGGGAAACGCGTCGTTGCCGAGGTCGTCATCGGTCGCCTGGCCAAGCGCGTCGCGAGCGCTTGGCCCCCAAAGGCCGATGCAGGCGTGCCCGTCGGTCACGTCGCGCACCCCGACCGAGCCATCAGCCGGCGCATGCGAGCGGACCCACTCGAGGTCGTTCGACAAAAAAGAGGTGCCGGTGATGACGCGAAACCGGTCGGCGGCCAGCCGACACACGGTGAGGTCGCTCTCAATGCCTCCGTGTG
>CAJWEP010000219.1 GCA_913030945.1 uncultured Verrucomicrobiota bacterium | reverse complement strand
CGGCTGGCCGCAACTCGAAAGGCAAGGCGGCTTTTGGTTCGGTCGCCGCCGGGTGGGTGGCATAAAAATCGATGTGAGAGTCGTGCCGGCGCGACGGCGCAACAAACTTGCGTCCCTGTTTCAGCAGGAAACCGCTAGCCTCGAGGAACTCACGAACAATCGTTTCACTGATGGCGGACATTATTTCAACGCGGTTTTGATGGTTGCTCTCGGTACGTCAATCCCAAACTCCACTTGGCCAATTTTTTTGGCAAGGACGAATTTCACTTTGCCGCGGCTGACTTTTTTGTCGAGCTTCATCGCGGCGAACAGCTTGGCCATTTGTGGTGTGGCCAAACGCACCGTGGTTCGCAGGCCGGCTCGGGCGAACAGTGCCTCGATGCGATCGACCTCCGCTTGGCCAAGTCCTAGTACGTCGCGCGAGATTCTTGACGCAGCCACCTGGCCGATTGAGATCGCCTCGCCGTGCAGATATTTGCCGTAACGCGAGATGGTCTCGAGCGCGTGGCCGATGGTGTGGCCGTAGTTCAGGATGGCACGCAGTCCGTCTTCGCGCTCATCCTGCTCGACGATCTTGGCCTTGATTTGGCAACTGCGCGCGACGATATGCGCCAGCCCTACGGCGTCAAGCTGGAGCAACTCAGGCAACGTGCGCTCGAGCCGGCGGAACAACGTTGCGTCGTCGATGATCCCGTACTTGATCACTTCGGCGAGCCCGGCGCGCAGTTCGCGCTTGGGTAATGTCTTGAGCGAGTCGAGGTCGCAAAGCACGAGGCGCGGTTGGTAAAACGCGCCGACCAGATTTTTGCCGGCCTTCAGGTTCACGCCGACTTTGCCTCCGACTGAGCTGTCTACCTGGGCGAGCAGCGTCGTCGGCACCTGCACGAAGTCAATGCCGCGCAGGTAGCTCGCCGCAAGAAAACCACCCATGTCGCCCACCACGCCGCCGCCCAGCGCTGTGATGAACGAGCTACGTTCGATCCGGTGCCTAGCCAGTTGGTCGTAACAGGTGTGGATCGTGCGCAGGCTCTTGGTCGTCTCGCCGGCCGGCACGCGGATTTCCATCGGCGCAAACCCGGCCTGCCGCAGTGAAGCCAGCGCCGTCCTGGCATAGAGCGGGCCCACAGTGCGGTCGGTCACCACCGCGCAGCGGCTCCCCAGCTTGAGTCGTCGGCACTCGTTGCCCAGCCTGGGCAGCAGGCCGCCGCCGATTTTGATGGAGTAACTTCGATCCCCGAGGGGCACTTTGACCGTGCGCATCGGCAGGAAGATACGAACGAGAGGCCACGGGCCAAGGACAAAACGCTCAGTCGGCGAAAATCAGGCGGCCGCGGCGCACCGGTTCGGCGACGCCGTCGAGTCGCAGCGAGAGGTCGGGCTGGATGTCCGCGACTCTGCCGGTGGCAAGCCGCTCGGCGTCTTCCTGTTCGCCGGCGGTTTCCTCCCAGATTTCCACGTCTCGCCCGATGATGCAGCTGTGGCGCACGTAATCGTCGTGCAATGTGTCCGGACCGTGCTCGAGCAACTGCTCGTGCCGCCTTGCTAGGCTCCCAAGCAGCGCGGAGAGCATCGCGGGGAGGGTGATGAGGATGTCCGGCGCCAGTTCGCGCAGGCTGCCGGGCGGCTGCACGAACTTGCCGCCCGGCAGCTCCGGCGTGGTGGCTATGTTGACGCCGATGCCCAGCACGGCGTGCTCGATACACTCGCCTTTGGTCAGGGTCGAGGTGATCACGCCGGAAACCTTGCGGTTGCCGAGCAGCACGTCGTTGACCCACTTGATGCGCGGCGCCTGGGCAAGTGCGCCGAATTGGCCAAGCGCATCGACCACCGCGAGGGTTGGCAGCATGCTCAGGCCAAGCCCGAGCTGGCGCGCGAGGCGGTTGGGCGAGAAGAGCGCCGTCAGGTGCAGATTGCCCTCGAGCGCGCGCCACGGGCGGCCCCGGTTGCCGTGGAAATTGTCGCCAGTCATGGCGAGGCAGGCAAACGGCGCGGGCGGCGCGGTGCCGGCCTGGAGCAGATTGCGCAGCCCGTCCACTTGCGAGACGGCAGAGTGGCCGATTGCCATGATTTGCTGCCACGGCGACGGGGCGGGGCGGCAAACAATCCGTGCTTGGCCAAGCCCGCCGACGGCTTGCCAGGCGCGGCGGGTGTCGGCCGGGAGGGTCAATGGATCGGCCGCGATCCAGCTCGTTTGGTCGCCTGTTTCAGCAAAGCCGTCCAGCGCCTCCGGGCAGTCTGTGATGATGAGTGAGCTGGTCATCCCCGTCCGCGCCGAGGGTGGCCCTGCCCAAGCACGGGCAAAAGAAAAAACATGCTGGAGCGACCGGGGTGCTTGCCGTAGATTCCGCCCATGCAGCGTTGGACGTGTCCCTTGCTCCTGACCGCGGTGGTGTTTTTCTCGTGGCCGAACCGCTCCCCCGCACCGATCATTTACCGTCCCGGCGAAGGCTGGTCCTACGAGAGTCTTGGCGGCGTCGGCAGTTGGCGTCGTGCGACCGCCAAGGATCAACTTGCGGTGGGGAAGGAAGCCTTTGCGGCGGAGGACTGGAAAACCGCCTTCAAGGCGGCCCGGCGCACGGTGGCCGACTGGCCGTTGTCGGACTACGCGCCCGAGGCGCAGTTGCTGCTGGCCCAGGCTTATGAAAAGCGGGGTGACGACCAGAAGGCGTTTGCCTCCTACCAGGAGCTCCTTCGGCTTTACCCGCAGAACGTCGATTTCGAGGATGTGCAGGCCCGGCAGTTTGCCATCGCCACGCGGTTTTTGAACGGCCAGCGTTACAAGCTGTGGGGCCGCATTCCTCTGTACCGGTCGATGAGCAAGACGACCGGCATGTTTCAGGACATTGTCAACACCGGCCCGTTCAGTTCCGTGGCACCCAGGGCGCAAATGAACATCGGCCAGGCCTGGGTCAACAAGGCGCGCGGCTTCCAGATTTCCGAGAATGAAAGGCACAAAAACTACCGGCTTGCCGTCGAGGCGTTCAAGAAGGTGGCCGACAAATATCACGATCGGCCGGAGGTCGCCTCCGAGGGGTTGTTCGCCGCCGCCGCCGCCTACCAGCAGCAGTCGCTCGATGCCGAATACGACCAGGGCGTGACCCACAAGGCCATAGACTCCTTCTCCGATTATATCGCTCTTTATCCCGCCGAGGAACAGGTGTCCACGGCCCGGGAAAGAATCAAGGACATGAAGGTCGAGCAGGCCCGGGGCAACCTGAAGATCGCGCGCTATTACGAGAAGAAAGGGGAATGGGCCGGCGCGAACATCTACTACAACGAAGTGAAGGATCTCGCCCCCGGCACCGAGTACGCCGAGACCGCGCTGCAGAAGATCGCCGAACTGCAGCCGCGGCTTGACATGGAAAAAGCATCGGACGCACAACCTGAATGACCCGCCTGGCCGCCAGTCGCGCCGCATTGTTTTTGGCGGCCGCCGTGATGGCTGCCGGTTGCGCCAGCTACCGGCTGGGGCCGGTGAACCCTGCGATCCCGGCCGGCCAGGCCATTGAGGTGGGCCTGTTTCAAAATGCCACGCCGCAGCCCGGCCTTACCGAGTCGCTCAACGCCTCCATCCGCCGCGAACTGCAGCGCGATGGCACGTTCGGGCTGGCCACCGGCGGCGATGGCGATGTGCTGCTCACCGGCAACCTCACCGCTTACCGCCGGTCCGCCGTGAGCTTTCAGCCGCGGGATATCCTGAGCGTGCGCGACTTCGAGGTGGAACTCGTCACCCGCGTCCGCGCCGCCGAGAAGGCCACCGGCAAGGTGCTGATCGATCGCGAGTTGACCGGCCGAACCACCGTTCGGCTGGGTGGCGACCTTGCCAGCGCCGAGCGCCAGGCGCTCCCACTGCTTGCCAATGACCTGGCCAGGAAAACCGTTGCGCTCCTCGCCGAGGGCGAGTGGTAAATCGCCGCTTGGTCAAGCGCTGACTTTTCCGTCCCCCAGCGAATGTACGAGTTGCTCCAAACCAGTCCGCGCAGCAAGGCGCGTCTTGGCCGGTTGACGACCCACCGCGGCGCAATTGACACACCGGTGTTCATGCCGGTGGGCACGCAGGCCAGCGTCAAGGCGCTCGACCTGCGTGAACTCAATGAGATCGGCACGGAGATTCTGCTCGGTAACACGTACCACCTGTTCCTCCGCCCGGGATTAGACATCATTCGCAAGGCCGGCGGACTGCACCGGTTCATGAACTGGGACAAGCCGATCCTCACCGACAGCGGAGGGTTTCAGGTTTACAGCCTGGCCAGGATCCGCAAAGTGCTCGACGACGGCGTCGAGTTTCAGTCGCACCTCAGCGGCGAGACGCTGTTCCTTGGCCCGAAAGAGTCGATGGCCATCCAGCGCGAGCTTGGTTCCGACATTGCGATGTTGTTCGACGAATGCCCGCCCCACGGCGTGTCTGTCGCGGAGTTGGAGGGCACCGTCAAGCGCACGCTCGACTGGGCTGCCGTCTGCGCCGAGCAACCCCGCGCCGATGGTCAGCTCTATTTCGGCATCGTGCAGGGCGCGAACGATCCCGGGCTGCGCAAGCGTTGCGCGGAGGAACTGGTGGCGATGGACTTTGACGGCTACGCCATCGGCGGCGTCAGCGTCGGCGAGCCGGAGCCGGAAATGATGCATGCGGTCGAGATCACCGAGCCGCATCTGCCGGCCGACAAGGCGCGCTACGCGATGGGCCTTGGCACCCCGGCGCAGTTGATCGAGCTCGTCGCGCGAGGCGTGGACATGTTCGACTGCGTGCTGCCGACTCGCGTCGCCCGCAACGGCACCGCCTACACCTCGGGCGGCGCGATCAACCTCCGCGCCAGCCACCAAAAAGAGGACTTCGGCCCGATTGAGGAGGACTGCGAATGTTTCGCCTGCAAGCACCACACCCGCGCCTACCTGCGACACCTGCTCAAGGCCGGCGAAATCCTCGGACTGCGGATGCTCAGCGTGCACAACTCACATTTTTTTCTCGAGGTGATGCGGGACATCCGCCACCACTTGGCCGATGGCACCTTTGACGACTATCGCGAAGAATTCGTCGCCAATTACAGGCCCACCTCCAAGGTTCTCGAGGGGCGTGCTAATTCAACGCTTGGCCGCTAGCGTTTGGCTATTTTTTTGACGACGATGTCGTCGTAGCGAATCGGGGTGCCGGAGTAGGGGCTCCCCCAGATGGAGGGCTTGCCGTTGCGCGGTTCCTTGGCTTCCTTGTGGGTGACAGTGGGCTTGGCGGGAGGCTTTTTACCGTCCGGCCACACTTTGCCACTGATGATCCACTCAGCCTCGCTGGTTTTCTCGACGCGCAGCGAAAATTGCAGCCACTCGCCGGCCCAGCGGAACGGTGCCTTGGCCACGACGGCGCCGGCCTTGAGCAGCTCGATCGCCCGCTTGGCCGGGGCGACCTGCAACCGGTAGCCGTTGACGCCGTTCAACGCGATGCCGAACACCGGGTAGCGGCGGCCTTTCTTCGTGCCGAACATTCGTGCAGTGATCTCGTTGCCGTGCCGCGCGGACGGACCGAACATGAAGCCGAACGCATCGAGCGGTGCGCCGGGCAACTCGAGGAACCTGTTGCCGCTCTCCTGCCTCACCGAGAAGTCACCGTCGAGCACGAGGAAATCGTCCGGCACTTCGCCCAACTCGGTTTTTTCAAAATTGGTTTGGTACAGCGGCTCCGTCGCATGTGCTGTCAATGCAGCCAAGCCCAGCGCCAACAGATAACGACCCGCGAATTTGGATAAACTGTTCATTGTGTTCAATCCCCCCGGAATCCCTCCAGCAGGTTGCC
>CAJWEP010000218.1 GCA_913030945.1 uncultured Verrucomicrobiota bacterium | reverse complement strand
GCGAGTTGATGGATGAGGTTGAAAAGGAACTCATCTTTTGGGAGCAATGAGCAGCATGAACGCGATCAACGCGATCCAGAATCCGGAACAGAAGGCTTATCCGTAGGGCGGCAGTCTTTGTCGATTGGATCTGCGTTCCAGCATTGACTTACTCTATGACATTGAGCAAATAATCAACCCGTCCAGACTAACGAAAGCACTGGACCAGTTTGGATAACTCGATCATCTATGAATCGCGCCGAGTTGTTTATAAGCCAACACCTGAAATAGCCATGCGTTATATGTTAGTCTCATTCACCGCCTTGCTGCTCGTATGCAGCATGGGGACAGTCGTGGCGCATGCGGCTGGGGAGAAGAATGAATGGACGCGTTTCCGTGGGCCCAATGGCTCGGGCATTAGTGAGGCCAAAGCGATTCCCATCAAATGGACTGCCAAGGATTACAACTGGGTTGCAAAACTTCCCGGAAGCGGCAGTAGTTCGCCGGTGGTTTGGGGTGACCGCATTTTCCTTACCTCCAACGATACAGAGAAGACCATGCGCACGATTTTGTGTATGGACACCCGAGACGGGAAGATTCGTTGGCGCCGGGATTTCCCCTACACTCCCCATCACATGCATCGGGACAACGACTTTGCCTCGGCGACGCCCACCGTGGATGCCGATGGCGTGGTGGTGGTCTGGTCGAAACCCGAGCAGTTGCTCATGCTGGCACTGGATCTTGAGGGCAAGGAAATGTGGCGCCGGGACCTGGGCCCGTACGTGGGAACCTGGGGTTCAGCCAGTTCGCCGATTATTGCCGGCGGTTTGGTCATATTGGCCAATGACCAGATGCATCCGCAGGTAATGAAGCGGTTTCTGCCAAAGGGTGCCTCCATGGTTCCCGGGAAAAGTTTTTTGATCGCCGTCGATCGCAAGAGCGGAAAAACCCGCTGGAAAATTGATCGCCATACGGTGCTGGCCGGATACAGCACCCCCTGTGTTCGGAAAACCGGCAATGATTCGCCTGAACTGGTCTTTTCCGGCACGGCTCATGGCATGACGGGTGTGGATTTGGCCACGGGCAAGGTCAACTGGGAGATCAAGGGCATCCTGGGCAGTCGCGTGGTGGGCTCGCCGCAGCTCTATCAGGATCTGGTATTCGGCAGTCACGGCGCGGGCTTGTCAGCGCAGCAATTGGTGGCGGTGCGCGCTCCGCAAAAGGGTGGCGTGAAGGAGCCCAAGGTGGCCTATGAGGTGCGGCAATCGCCGCCCTTGGTGCCCAGTTGCCTCATCAAGGACGACCTCTTGTTTCTCTGGACAGACAGCGGCATTGTCAGCTGCCTGGATGCGGCCAGCGGAAAACGTCACTGGCGCGAGCGGGCGGGTGGCAGTTACTACTGCTCCCCGGTGTGGATCGGCAGTCGGTTGTACTGCACAAGCAAGACGGGCGAGGTGGTGGTTATCGCCGCTGACAAAACCTTCAAGCTGTTGGCCAAGAATCCACTTGGAGAAAAGTGCTTTGCCGTTCCCGCTATTGCCAATGGAGTCATGTATCAGCGCACACAAACAAAGCTATTCTCGCTGGGCGGAAAAAATAAGAAGTAATCATGTGGCTGCCCACAGACCATTATTAAAGTATCAGTTATAGTAGTCCCTCAACCCGCGCTGGCCTTCGGCTGGTGCGGGTTTTTGTTTGCCAGTGCTACCGGCAGGATTAACTCTCAAACTTGATGATTTGCCGGGCGACTTCGCCCCGGTCGAGCGCATCGAAACTTTCGTTGACCTGCTCGAGGTCGATGAAGCGGCTGTTCAACACATCCACCGGCAGCCGGCCCTCGGCATAGAGTCGCATGAAGCGCGGGATGTCGCGCTTGGGCACGCACGAGCCCATGTATGAGCCCATGAGCTGGCGTTCCTCGGCGACGAGCGACAACGCCGGAATCTTCAACTCGCGCGTCGGGTCGGGCAGCCCAACCGTGATCGTGCGGCCGCCCTTGCGCGTGGCGGCGTACGCCTGGGCCAGCACCTTCTCGCTGCCGACCGCCTCGAACACGTCGGCCGCGCCGCCATCGGTCAAATCACGCAGCGCCATCACCGGGTCAACCTCGGCGGCGTTGATCACATGCGTCGCCCCGGCCTCCTTGGCCAACGCCAGTTTGTTCTCCAGCCGATCGACGGCGATGATCGGGTACGCGCCGGCGAGCCGCAGCCCGAGCACCACGCTCAGCCCCACGCCGCCCAAACCGAAGATGGCGGTCGTTGTGCCGGGCTGCACCCTGGCCGTGTTCACCACCGCGCCAACGCCGGTCATGATCGCGCAGCCGAACAGTGTCGCCATCTCGATCGGGAGCGACTTGTCGATCTTCACCAGCGACTCCGGCGCTGCCACGGTGAACTCCGAGTAACCGGACACGCCCTGATGGTGGTTGACCTCGCCGCCGCCATTCACGGTGAAGCGCCGGCCGCCGTGCAGCAACTGGCCGGTGACCGCCGCCTCGTACGCCGGCTCGCAAAGCGGCGCCCGGCCGATGGCGCACATTGGGCATCCGCCGCAGCACGGCACGAACGAAAACACCACGTGATCGTCCGGCGCAAGCCCCTTCACGCCGGGGCCGACGTCGCGCACGATCCCGGCCGCCTCGTGCCCCATCACCATCGGCACCGGGCGCGGGCGCGAGCCGTTGATCACCGACAAATCGGAGTGGCACAGCCCGGCACCAGCCACCTGCACGAGCACCTCGTTTTCGCCGGGGCCGTCGAGATCCACCTCCTCGACCGAGAGCGGGCGTGACTCCGCATACGGTCGGGGCAATTCCATTTGTCGAAGAACAGCCGCCTTGGTTTTCACGCCCGCGAAGCTACCGCCCCCTCTGGCCAAGGGCAACGATCACTTGCGGCTTTGGCTTGTGTCGGGGCGGGGGTTGTCGGCAACTTGGCCAAGCGCAGCGACATGGACGACGACCTTCCAGCATCCGAGGCGGCTCCGGAGCCGACGGTGGTGACGATCGATGAGACGCTCACCAGCGAGCGGCTCGACCGCTATCTCACGACCAAGTTGCCGCACATCTCGCGCGGCGGCATTCAGCGGCTCATGCGCGAGGGCTGCATTCTCGTCGACGGCAAACCGGCCAAGCCGACCCAGCACCCCGCCGCCGGCCAGACGGTTGAGGTCATCTGGCCGGTGGCAAGGGAACTCGAGGCCAAGCCGGAGGATCTGCCGCTCGATATTTTATTCGAGGATGACGACCTGATCGTCGTCAACAAGCCGGCAGGTATGCCGACCCATCCCGGCCACGGTCACGAGGACGGCACGCTGGTTAACGCGCTACTGCACCACTGCGCCGGGAGCCTGAGCGGCATCGGCGGCGTGGTGCGCCCGGGCATCGTGCACCGGCTCGACTTGGACACGACCGGCTGCCTTGTCGCCGCCAAGAACGACGTGGCGCACCTTGGCTTGACCGCGCAGTTCAAGGAACGCGAGGTGGCCAAGCGGTATCACGCGATCGTCTGCGGCCGTCTGGCCAACAACGAGGGCGCGATCGACGCGCCGATCGCGCGGCATCCAGTACACCGCAAGTTGATGGCGGTGCAGCCCGGTGCCAGCCGCAACGCCCGCACGAGTTGGCGCGTGCTCGAGCACTTGACCAAGAGCACGCTGGTCGAGGCGACGCTGCACACGGGGCGGACGCACCAGATTCGCGTGCACTTCAGGCACATCGGTTTTCCGTTGGCGGGCGACGCGCTTTACGGCACAAAGGCCACGGCGCAGTTGGCCAACGACACCGGCTTGCGTGTCGGGCGGCAGATGCTGCACGCCCGGTTGTTGGCGTTCACGCATCCGCGCAGCAGCGAGCGGCTCACGTTCGAGGCCGCTTGGCCAAGCGACTTTGAACGGGTGCTCGACGAACTGCGCAGCGCAAAAACGAACTCATGACGGAACTCTGGATCGGATACGCCATCGTGCTGCTGATCATGTTCATCGGCGTGATGGGCAACCTCATTCCCGGCATCCCCGGCACGCCGCTGATCCTGACCGGCGCGGTGGGGCATCAGCTTTACTTTGGCTACGTCAGCTGGTGGTGGGTGGCGGCGCTGGCGGCACTCGGGCTGGTGGCGCTCGGGCTGGATTACCTGGCGACGCTCATCGGCGCGAAGAAACTGGGCGCGACATGGAAGGGCATGGTCGGCGCGGTGCTCGGCATCATCGTGGGACTGTTTTTTCCGCCGGTCGGGCTGATCATCGGCCCGTTCGTCGGGGCGATGGGATTTGAGTGGGCGTTTGGGAAGGAGGCGCGCGAGTCGGCCAAGGCCGGCGCGGGCGCGGTCCTCGGCATGGCGCTGGGGGTGGTCGGCAAACTGGTCTGCTCGGTGGTGATGTTTGCGCTATTCGCGGGCGCCGCCTGGCCAAGCGCGAAAGCACTGCCAGATACCCCAAAGACGCCGCCCATCGTTGAGCCGCCGGCTGTCAATGCGCCCGAGCCGGTGCGCGACTAATCCTTGGCGTCGTCCTTCTTGTTTTTCAGCAGCGCCCGCATGGCCTCAGCCGCAGCCTGGCCCAACTCATCGTTCTTGGCTTCGCCGCCGAGCTTGGCGTTGCTCTCGGCCAGATCCTCGCCGAGCATCTCCATCGACTCCCCGTAGAGCTCAGTTTTGTCCGCTTTGTTGGCGGACGCCATGCGCTTGGGCCGCTTCTTAACATCCTTCCGTTTCGGATCTGCCTTTTTCTTGTCGTCGCCCATTAGTGAAAAGATGCCAAAACCGGCGCGGAAATTCAACCGGGCGGAAAAACTTGGTTTTTTTTGTCGGAATACCGTTGCCAAAGCCCCGTTGCAGGCGTAGCAAGGCCGACCAGTGAAGTCACTACAACACACAACACGGAACGTCCTTTTGGCGGTTGGAACCGCTGCAATCCTCTCCCTGCCCACCGCACAAGCCGATGAGGGCTGGGTGGTGGATTTTGAAAAAGCCAAGGCCCAGGCCGCCAAGGAGGGTAAAAGCATCCTCATGGAGTTCACCGGCTCCGACTGGTGCCCACCCTGCAAGGCACTGCACAAGAACGTGCTGATTAAGGATGTCTTCAAAACGGAGATGCCCAAGAGCTTCGTCCTCCTCAAACTCGACAGCCCGCGCGACAAGTCCAAGCAGACACCGGAAGAGATCGAGCAGTACAAGGTGCTCAGCGCCAAGTACGGCGTCAAGGGGGTGCCCACCATCTTCCTCGCCGACGCCAAGGGCCGCCCGTATTACGAAACGGTCGGTTACAGCGGCGATCCTGCGGACAAGTACGTGGCCAACCTGAAAGAACAAATCGCCACCTTGGCCAAGCGCGATGCGGCGTTCGCCAAGGCGGAGAAAGCGTCCGGCGCGGAAAAGGCCAAGCTGCTCGCCGATGGGCTGTCGCTTGTGAACGACGAGATGGCGCTCAAGACTTACGGCGACGTGGTGTCGCAGATCATCGAGTTGGATGCTGACAACAAGGCCGGCCTCAAGGCCAAGTTCGAGGGATTGAAAAACAGCGTGGGCTTCAAGGCCGAACTCGAAGCCGCTACGCGCGGCAGTCGCGACAAACCGGAAGAAACCCTCGCCGCCATCGACAAGCTGATCGCGGAGAAGGAGCCCACCGGCGAGGCCCTACAGGAAGCTGTCTTTTCGAAGAGCGCGATTCTTTTCCAGACCGACAAAGCCAAGGCCAAGGAGTTGCTGCTCGAGGCACAGAAGCTCGCTCCCGAGAGCGAGACCGGCAAGCGGATCGACGGCATCCTCGAGCAGTTTTTTAAGGACGAGTAACCCCGCCGCTTGGCCAAGCGCATGGAGCACACCCCG
>CAJWEP010000217.1 GCA_913030945.1 uncultured Verrucomicrobiota bacterium | reverse complement strand
GGCACGGCATGAACGCCCAGCGTTACGGCCGCGAATCCCGCCCCAGACTCGATGATGCCTGGATCAAAAAATACAACACCCGCTGGATCGGCCTACGTCCGCTCAACAAACTAGACAAATTAACCCGAAGCAAGTGATCCTCCGAACACTTCTCTTATTTCTGGTAATTTCAGGCATGGCGATTGCAAATGCAGATTCGCCGGAGCGGATCGCAAACATCGCTGTGGAGGACAGTCTAAATCTCAGGCACCTTGAGTTCCTTTACTGCTTCAGCATCTCCGGCACGAGCAGCAACGTGAATTGAACCGAATTTAACGCCATATTTTTGCAGGAGTGCAGCAACTTCGTGTCTGTTATTACTAACAGCCGTTTTCGTGAAAGTCGGTTGACAAATCCGGGTTGATATCCGAGGAATCCCCTGCCGATGAAGTGTTCCAACCCCATTTTCGGAATCTGCCTTCTGTTTTTGGCAGTTGGTTGCGATCGCGCTCCCCATTCGACCATTGTGTCCGAATCGCTGCTTGACCGGCTTGCCCGGGCCGAGGGCGCCCCCCTGTTTGAAAAAATGGCCCCGGCACAGACCGGCGTGGAGTTTTCGCACCGAATGGCAATGAAACATCCGCTCAGCCGGCTCAACAGTTCCGGCTTCGTCTGCGGCGGGGTTTGCATTGGCGACTTCAACGGCGATGGACGGCCGGACCTTTTCCTGGCCAACGGGCCGGACAAGAACGGCCTGTTCCTGCAGCGGGACGGATTTCGCTTCGAAAATGTGACCCAAAAGGCCGGTGTTGACGGGGGCGACGCCTGGGCATCAGGCGCTGCAGCGGTCGATTTCGACGGCGACGGCGACCTGGACCTGTACGTCTGCAACTACGACGCGCCCAATCACCTCTTTGTCAACGACGGCACGGGAACCGGTTTCACCGACGAGGCGCAGGCGCGGGGACTGGCGATGGTCGATGCCTCGCTGATGCCGTCGTTTGTCGATCATGACCGGGATGGCGATCTCGACCTGTTCGTCCTGACCAACCGCTATTACCGCCCGGGCGGGCGGCCCACTAAACCGCCCATCGTCATGCGCAACGGCCGCCCGAAAATTCTCCCCGGGTTCGAGAAATACTACGACCTGCGGAAGGTTGGCCCATCGAACTGGACCGTGGACACTTGCGGCCGCCCGGATCGCCTTTTCCAGAATGACGGCACGGGGCATTTCACCGATGTCAGCGAGAGCGCCGGGATCACGGAAAAGGGCCACGGCCTCTCGGCGACGTGGTGGGATCACGACCGGGACGGCTGGCCCGATCTCTACGTGGCCAACGATTTCACCGACCCGGAGCACCTCTATCGCAACAACGGCGACGGCACGTTCACCGATGTGCTGGAGCAGACAATGCCGTACACGAGCTGGTCGTCGATGGGGACGGACTGCGCCGACCTGAACAACGACGGGCTGCTCGACCTGTTTGTCGCCGACATGGCAGCGACGACGCACTACAAGTCCAAGGTCACCATGGGCGACATGGGCGATCGGCGCTGGTTCCTCGAGAATGCCTGGCCGCGCCAGATCATGCGCAACAACCTCTTCCTCAATACCGGCACGGCGCGCTTCATGGAGACGGCCTTCCTCTGCGGCCTGGCCGGCACGGACTGGACCTGGGCCGTCAAGCTGGCCGACCTCGACAACGACAGCCGCGTCGATGTCTTCGTCACCAACGGCGCCTCGCGCATGAGTACCGACGCTGATTTCCCGATCACCTCCAACATGCTCGTCGGCAAGACCGAGTGGGAACTGTGGAAGGAACAGCCCACGATGAAGGAGGTTAACCTCGCCTTCCGCAACAGGGGCGATTTACAGTTTGAGAAAACCGCCAAGCCGTGGGGGCTCGACCACGAGGGCATGAGCTACGCTGCCGCCTACGGCGACCTCGACGGCGACGGCGACCTCGACCTCGTTGTGGCCAATATCGATGAGCCGACGAGCATCTACCGTAACCTGGGCCACGAGGGCCACCGCGTTGTCATCCGCCTGGCCGGCACCGGAAGCAATCGCGCCGGGCTTGGCGCCGTCATCGAAATCGAAAGCCAGGCGGGGAAACAGATTCGCCTGGCCAACCCGATGACCGGATTCCTCTCCTGCAACGACAACGCGGTGCACTTCGGCCTTGGCCAAGCGAACACCATCGACACTCTCCGCGTGCGTTGGCCAAGCGGTGCGGTGCAAACGTTCAACGACCTCGCCGCCGACCGCCGCTACACGATCACCGAGCCAAGCGGCGGCCAGACGCCCGGGCCGGCCAAGCCAAGCGAGCCGGAAACCCTCTTCACCGAGGTCTCGGAATCTGTCGGCCTCGCCTTCAAGCACAGCGAAAAACCGTACGACGACTACGCCCGTCAACCGCTGCTCCCCAGCAAGCTCTCGCAACTCGGCGGCGGTTTGGCCTGGGGCGATGCCGATGGCGACGGTGACCACGACCTGTTCACCGGCGGTGCGGCTGGCCAAGCGGGGGCGGTTTTCCTCCGTCAAGCGGATGGAACGTTCCAGCCAAGTGCCACCGCGCAGCCCGCGCTCGAGGCCGACCAGGCAGCCGAGGACATGGCGGCGCTGTGGCTCGATGCCGACCGCGACGGTGACTTTGACCTGATCGTGACCAGCGGCGGCGTCGAGTGCGAGCCGGGCGCGGCCGTGCTCGCCGATCGGCTCTACTTGAACGACGGTACCGGCAAATTCACCCGCGCCGACGCCTCGGTGTTCCCTCCCGCAAGCGAGTCGAGCAGCACGGCCGTGGCGGGCGACCTCGACGCCGACGGCGATCTCGATCTCTTCATCGGCAGCCGCTCCATCCCGGGCCAATACCCGGAGACCCCCCGCAGCCGCCTGCTGCGAAACGACGACGGCCGGTTTGTCGACGTGACGAGCGATGTCGCGCCGGGACTCGAGCGCGTGGGACTCGTCACCTCGGCACTGTGGTCCGACGCCAACGGCGACGGCCGGCAGGACCTGCTCGTCACCCTCGAGTGGGGGCCGGTGGCGTTGTTTCTCAATAACGGCGGCCAACTCGCCGACGCGACGAAACAGGCCGGGCTCGCCGACCGGCTCGGCTGGTGGAACTCGGTCACCCAAGCCGACATCGACCACGACGGCGACATGGACTACATCGCGATGAACGTCGGCCTCAACACCAAGTACGGCACGCCGTCGGCCAAGAAACCATCGCTGCTCTACTACGGCGACATGGAGGGCAACGGCCGCAAGCGGCTCATCGAGGCCAAGCAGGACAAGAAAGGCGGACTGGTACCGGTTCGCGGCAAGAGCTGCAGCACGCACTGCATGCCGATGCTCGGCGACAAATTCCCCACCTACCGGGCCTTCGCGGCCTCCGTCCTCCCGGAGATTTACACGGAACAACGCCTCGCCGACGCCCGGCAATTCAAGGCGACCACGTTCGAGTCCGGCGCACTCATCAACGACGGCAAGGGGCAGTTCACCTTCCAGCCCCTGCCCCGCTTCGCGCAGGCAGCGCCCGGTTACGGCGTTGTTGCCACGGACATCGACGCGGACGGACGCGTCGAGGTGGTCGCCGTGCAAAACATGTTCACCCGCGAGCCGGAAACCGGCCTGTGGCGGGGCGGCATCGGGGTGATCCTCGAGTACGGGGCCGACGGCGTGTTCCGCGTCGAGCCACCAGCCGAGACCGGCTTCATCGTGGACGGCGATGCAAAGGGACTGACTCTCTGCGATCTTGACGCCGACAACCGGCCCGACCTTGTCGTCTGCCAGAACAACGGCAGACTGCTGGCCTGGAAAAACCGGGGCGGTGGCCAGCCGCTGTTCTCCGTGCGCCTGAACGGGTCACCCGGCAACCGCAACGGCATCGGCGCGCGAATCATCGCGCACTACACGGACGGAACGGTTCGCGCCGCGGAGATGACCGCCGGAAACGGATACCTCTCCCAGTCCCAACCAGTCGTTTATTTCAACACCGCCGACACACCGATCAGGGAACTGGTAATCCGCTGGCCGGACGGCGAAACCACCAAGACAACCCCCGACGCGAAATCACCCGCCATCACCGTCTCAAAGCGCCTGTTGTCAAAGGCGACCCGTTGATCGGAATTTCAACTCTCAGTGCATCCGGTCGAGTGAGCCGGGCGGGCGGGGAATCTTCCAGTACGACTCGGCGACGGGCGGCCATTTTCGCATCTGCAGCAGATCCTTCCCGAACAGCCTGAGCGTCAGGCCAAGCGGCAACAGCACGACGAAAAAGAGCAGCAGCAGAAACAGTGTGCCAAACACTCGGCCCATACAGAAGCCAAGCATCATCCCCGCCCGGTGAACGCACCGGCCCGCAGCCTCCCAAGCCAAGCCAACGCACAACATCACCGCGACCGTCCCCCACGCCAGCCAGGCGCTTGGCCAAGGGATGATTGCCCGCCACAGCAACACGGCCACCACGACGGACAGCATGATTGAAAGCGACACCAGAAACTTCCGCCGTTCGCGTGGTGTGTCCTTGAATCGTGCGCGCATCAGTCGGGGATGGGATCGAAGGTGGGCCGCGGTTTCTCCACCGACTGCCGTTCGCGGTTGAGCAAAAACGGCCCGATGGCCAGCCAGTCGATGGCAGTGTTCACAAAACACCGATAGGCATCGTCCGGTGTGCAGACCACCGGCTCACCGCGCACATTAAAGGAGGTGTTCAGCAGCACACCACAGCCGGTGCGCTGCTCGAACTGCCTGAGCAGACGCCAAAAAAGCGGGTGCCGTTCGCGTCCCACGGTCTGCACGCGCGCCGAGCCGTCCACGTGCGTCACCGCGGGCAGCGTCGAGCGCTCGTGCTTCAACCGCTCGAAACCAGGCGGCTCGTCCGCCGGCCCGGCCAGGCGTTGGCCCTGCGCCACGTCGGCCACCAGCAGCATATACGGCGACTCGGCCGTGAGGTCGAAATAATCGGCCGCCCGCTCCTCCAGCACTGCCGGGGCAAACGGCCGGAACGACTCGCGGAACTTGATCTTTTGGTTGATGGCCGACTGCATCGATGCCAAGCGGGCATCGCCCAGAATCGAGCGTCCACCCAGCGCGCGCGGCCCGAACTCCATCCGCCCCTGAAACCAGCCCAGCACCGCGCCGCTGTCCAACAACTCGGCAGCGCGCTCGAGCATCGCGGCCTCGTTGAGTTGCTCAAACACCGCGCCGTGCGCCTCGAGCGCCTGACGGATTTCCGCCTCTGAAAACTCCGGGCCAAGCAGGCTGCCGCGCATCGCGTCGCCGCCCGCGCCTGGCCAAGCAGGCTCGCCCTCCTCTTTCGGCTGGGTGTTTTTGTATTGCCGCCACGCCTCAAGGGCCGCGCCGAGCGCGCCACCGGCGTCCCCGGCGGCCGGCTGAATCCAGATCTCGTCGAACAACCCGGCGCGCTGCAGTTTGCCGTTGGCCACGCAGTTGAGCGCCACGCCGCCGGCGAGGCAAAGCCGGTGTTCGCCGGTCACCTCGCGGGCCTGCCTGGCCAGGCGCAACATCGCCTCGCTGACGACCTCCTGCACCGAGGCGGCGACGTCCATGTGCCGCTGCTCGAACGGCGACTCGGGATCGCGCGGCGGCCCGCCCAGCAGCTGCTCGAACCGGCGGTTGGTCATGCTGGCTCCCCGGAGAAAACCGAAGCAGTCCATGTTCAGCCGGAATGAGCCGTCCGGCTTCAGGTCGATCATGTTTTCGTAAATCGCACCGGCGAAACGCGGCTCGCCGTACGGCGCGAGGCCCATCAGCTTGTACTCGCCGGAGTTGACGCGAAACCCGCAGTACGCCGTGAACGCCGAGTAGA
>CAJWEP010000216.1 GCA_913030945.1 uncultured Verrucomicrobiota bacterium | reverse complement strand
CCGGCAACAGTAGGCTCGCCAGGATGGCTATGATGGCGATCACCACCAGCAGTTCGATCAACGTAAACCCTCGGCTTGGTTTTGAGTTCATGTTGCTTTCTTGGCTTTATTGTTGCGATTGCGGCATGGGCTTCAAGTCAATTTTTCGGAATTCCAGCAGGCCGTGTTCGGCCTGAATGCCGATGTGGCCTTGCCGGTTCATGATGCTTGTCGCCGTGGTGATCCGCTTTCCGTTCAGCTTCACCTCGAGCGTCTCGCCGGCGCAGGTGATTTCGTAGGTTTGCCATTCGCCAAGCGGCTTGTACGCCTTGGCCAGGGCGGCCAGGTCCGACTGATGCTCGAACGGTGGCGCGCCGTAGGGGATCATCGTGGCCAAGGGCGCCCTGCCGGTGATCGTGTCCATGCACTGCACCTGATAGCCGTTGTTCGGCCAGCCGTTTTCGTCGTCGTGGCTGCTCGGCCCGGTACGCACGAAAATCCCGCTGTTTGCCTCAGCCTCGAGGAAGCGGAACTCCATCACGAGCGTGAAGTCGGAAAAGACCCCCGCGGAACGCAGCCAGCCGGTGCCGCGGTTGATCTTGAGCACGCCGTCCTGCACGGAGAACTGGCCGTCGTTTTCAATCACCCAGTTATCGAGATTTGCGCCGTTAAAAAGCGCGCCGCTTTTGGGCGCTACATTTGTGGCGCATCCCACGAATAGAGTGACCATGATGGAAGCGATCAGTAGTTTATTCATTTGGAGTCTTCAGGTTCTGTTGGTTTACAACTTTTTGTTGTCGGATTTTAAGAGGAGGTCGTTTTCGTTAAAAATAGCGTGATTAATTTGAGTCCGTTCCTGGGACGTAAATGTGACATGGATCCGTCCATCCCTCGTTTGCACGACTGTGGGATATGCGAAGGAGTCCCGTCCGGAAGCGATGTTCATCCGATGGGGAAATGTTTTGCCGTTGTCGCTGGAGAGGGCAGCCGTCAGCGGCGTACGGTCATTCATGCTGTCATTGTATAGAAGGAGCAGGCGCCCGCTGCGTAGCTTGATAAAATCGACAGCAGAATTGGGGTTGGGAAACGAACTGTTTTTTCCTTTGCCCCAGGTGTGTCCACCGTCCCGTGATTCCGACCGGATCAGGTACCCTTCGGTTGTCGACTCGTATCCTCCACCGCGCCGACAATATGCGATCAGATGCCTGTCATCGACTTGCACCACGGCAGGTTGAAGGTTGCCATGATCTGATCGAATTCGCTTGCTGCTGCTCCACTTTTTGTTTGAGGGGTTATAGCGCAGAAAAAATGATGTAGTGTCTGGTCCCACCAGTTCGGTGTCGTGTCCGGTTTCGTGATAGATGGGGAGTAGATATTCGCCAGTTTGAAGCACGATGGGATGAGCCCGTACCATGGTGCCCGGTTCAATGGTCAACAGGGCGGAATCCGACCAGGATGAAGCTCCGTCCCTCGATATTTTGACCTTGATTCGCGAAGTTGACCAGGTGTCGCCAAAACGGGTTACATAAAACAACCAAACCAGCCCATCCGGCCCCTGCCATACCACCGGATTACCCAGCGAACGAAACGGGTTGCCGGCAATTTTTCTGGATTGACTCCAATGGCTGGATTCCTTGTTCAGGCGCGTCCCATAAACCACGGTTCCTGAGGCGTATTCTCCGGCGCCACCATAGTAGGCCAGGTAGAGATCACCATTGTCGAGTTCATCAAATGAAGAGGGGTGCTTGTATTTTCCGGTGGGTACTTCAGGTCCGAAAATTTTTCGGACAATCAAGTCGCCCGATACCCAATTGATGCTGAATTGGGTGACAACGATGAACAAAAATATAAACCGGCATGCGCCTGATACAATATCCAGGTGTTTTGGGATCTCCAATGGTTTCTTTTCGAATCTCTTTTTAGTTTCTGGATACATTGATTATCTGGATGGAATTCAGGAAGGACAGTAGCCACAGTGTGAGCGGCAAGTACAGCTTTTTGATGTTAAGAGAACGAGAGTCAAAAGGGCATTTCGTGGGACAGAAAAAGCAGGTGCCGCCATTACTGACAAAGATGTTGTCGATCAGATGGAATACTGTACGTTCCCCCCCGGGATTTATCGCAGTTATGGCAACAAAAACAATTCTATTTTCCGGCAATAGTAGAGAGGCAAAGTTAAGAGTGCAGAAGATGATGCATTGTCTCGGAGTGGTCATGGTTTTAACGATGCTATGTCCCGAACTTGCTTCAGCTGAGCAACCGAAGGTTCCTGTCCATCTGGGAGTGTTCCCGCAGGAGATGCGGACGTTTCACACCGAGCCCGACGGGTTGCCGAGCAACGACGTGCGGGCGGTGGCCTTGGCCAAGGGCGGGCAAGTTGTGGCGCGAACGGCCAAGGGCGATGCGGTGCTCGAGGGCGGCAAGTGGAGCGCCAGCAATGAGTTCGCAAACTTGTTTGCGGCGAAAAAAACTGTGCCCGTTGAATTGCGCGCTCTCGTGAAACAGGCAGGAGCCGTGCTGGCAGTGGCTCGCGGACCAGAAGGCCAGGTGGCTGTGGGGTTGGAGGGAGGCCTGTTTCTGTCCGATCATGAGGGCATGCGGCAGGTATTTCCACGGGACGGGCACAAGAGTTGGGCTCCCACGCATGTCACTGTGTCTTACGATGGACTGGGGAGGCTTTGGTTTGCCAGTTACCAGGGAGCGGGGCGTTACGAGAAAGGCAAGTGGACACTCTTCACTGGTGAGGAGGGATTGCCTTACGACGATATGACCGCCGCGGCGGGCGGTGCCGATGGCACGGTGTGGTTCGGCACGGCTATTGGTGCGATTCGTTTTGACGGATCGGCCTGGGCCTACCGGCAGGGGAAGCGCTGGTTGCCAGGCGACGAGGTGCGCGACATCGCCGTGGACGCGGACGGCAACGCCTGGGTGGCCACGGCGGGCGGTCTGTCATTCATTCATTTCAAGGGCATGACCCTCGCGGAAAAAGCCAAGCACTACGAGGACGAGATCGACAAGTACAACCGCCGGACCAAGTTCGGTTACGTCATCGAGGCCCACGCCTCTCAAGCGGGGAAGAATACGGATACCCGCGTTGGCGACAGTGACAATGACGGTCTTTGGACGAGCATGTACGGCGCGGGTGAATGTTTCGCCTACGGCGCCACGAAGGATCCCCTGGCCAAGCGCCGGGCCAAGCGTGCGTTTGCTGCGTTGAGTTTTCTCAGCGAGGCACCCAAGGGCTCCAAGCACGAGCCACCTGCTGGATTCATCGCGAGAACCGTGTTGGAGACGTCATCCGAAAAAAATCCAAACTTCGGGTCATACACCCTTGAGAACCAGCGTCGTTTCCGGAAGAGCAGGGATGGCTATTGGCGTGTCTATGAACCGCGCTGGCCGAAGTCAGCTGATGGCAAGTATTACTGGAAGAGCGACACCAGTTCGGACGAACTGGACGGGCACTATTTTTTCTACCCGCTCTATTACGATCTGGTCGCCGAGACCGAGGACGAAAAGAGCGCGGTTCGAGAGATCGTGCGAGCCAACATCGATCACCTGATCAGCCATGATTTCAGTATGCACGACCATGCCGGGAAAACGCGGTGGTCGGTGTATGGTCCAAATGACATCAATCAGGATCGTGAATGGCATGAAGAACGTGGCTTGAAATCCATCAGTATCTTATCCTACTTGAATGTGGCTTATCACATGACGGGCGACAAAAAATACCGCGATGTGGCTAAGGAACTTCGGGACAAGCATTCGTACCACACCAACGTCATGTGGCCAAAATATCAACGCGGTATTGGATCGGGAAACCAGTCAGATGACGAGATGGCCTTCATGGCCTATTACAACCTGGTCAAGTATGAGCCCGATCCAAAGTTGAGGAAAATGTATGTGGCTTCATTCGCCAATTCATGGCGACAGGAGGAGCCGGAGATGAATCCATTCTTCAATTTTTGTTTCGCGTCGCAAGGTATGGGCGTCGAGTTTACGAATATATGGGGAACCTTTGACCTGTCTCCGTGGGAGACATGGCTTGAGGACGCGATAGGCACACTTAAGCGCTTTCCGCTCGATCGCTTCGACTGGCGGCACACCAATCATCACCGGAAAGATTTGATCCTGTTATCCGACCATTGGGCCGATGCCTATGACGACAAGTTCCGTGGCAAGGGCTATCGGAACAACGGCAAAGTGCTGCCCGTGGATGAGCGTTATTTTAACCATTGGAATGCCAGTCCGTGGGAACTGGACACCGGCGGTGGCGGCCATGTCATCGGCTCGGGAACCGTTTACACGCTCCCGTACTACATGGGCTTGTACCACGGCTTCATCGCCGCTGACTAATGCGCAGATAAACAGGATGTACGTTTCGTACTGAATAGAACCGTGAGCACTTGCCGGACACCGTTGGATGCGTTGACGTCAAGGAACCCTGCGTCGTGGCTTACCATTTTCGGGCCGGGGGCGATTATCGCCTCGCTGACCATCGGATCCGGCGAACTCATCTTTTCCTCCCGAGGCGGGTCGATTTTTGGGTATCAACTGCTCAGTTTGTTTCTTTTGGTCTGTGTGTTCAAGTGGGTGCTGGTTTTCACCACCGCCCGCCACATGATCCTTACCGGAGCGCATCCGATCCAGAGATGGATGGACCTGCCCGGCCCACGCGGATGGCTTCCCATGGCATTTCTTCTGCTGGCCATTGTGTCGTTTCCCATCTGGGTGAGCTTTCACTCGGGGACGCTCGGCACTCTGGCTTCCGGCCTGTTGCACCCGCAAACATCCGGCACCGGAACCCACCTCCTTTGGGGGATGGTCATCCTGCTGGCCGTGATCGGGTTGACCTTGACCGGCGGTTACAAGCGACTGGAGAAACTTCAGTTGCTTTTTGTCCTGCTCATGTTGCTCGCCGTGACGGTTTCCCTGTTTCTGGTTCATCCGGAGTGGGTGGATCTGCTGGCCGGTTTTGCCAACGTCGCTCCGCCTGTTTACCCGGAATGGGTGGCGGAGCATCCTGACATTGCCAAGCGCCCGGTCTGGGTCGAACTCAGCACCTACGTCGGCGTGATCGGGGGGTCCGGCTATGATTACCTCGCTTACGTCACCTATCTGCGCGACAAGCAGTGGGGCCTTGCCTCCAACGAGCAGCCCACCCCGGTTCCGGTGGACGTCCACGACGAGGCGGCTCGCGTTCGGATGCGCCAATGGTGCCGCGCCCCCCTGATCGACTGCACTCTGAGCTTCGCCATAGTGCTGCTTTTCAGCGCGGTGTTCGTGGCTTGCGGAACCGAAATCCTTGGCCCGGCGCACAAGGTGCCGGACGGCAATAATCTGCTGAATCTGCAGGCGGAGTTCGTGGAGGTGACCTCGCAGTGGCTGCGCCCGTTTTATTTCGTGGGCGCCTTTCTGGCGATGTTCGGGACGCTATACGGGACGATCGAGGTGGCGCCCGCCGTGATGCGGGAAATACAAAACGCCTTCCCCCGATCGGCGACCGGGGTCGATCCGGCCAAAACCCGGCGCATCACCATCCTGTGGGTGGGCATCGGCGGCATGCTCGTCCTGGTTGGCAACCTGGGCTGGCAGCACTTCACCGGCGCGGACAAGCCCACCGCGTTGATCGCTATTCTCACCCCGGCAAACCTGTTCACTGGCGTGCTGGCTTGCGGGATCATTTGTATCCTCTCGTGCTGGGCCGATCGGTGTCACTTGAAGCGTTCATTCAAGACACCCCTCCCGCTCATCTTGCTCAACTTAGTCGCCGCCGTTCTTTTCATCGCGCTTGGCATTAAGGCGTACTGGGATCACAGCGGTTGGACGGCCTTCCTCATC
>CAJWEP010000215.1 GCA_913030945.1 uncultured Verrucomicrobiota bacterium | reverse complement strand
TCGATCCTGCGACAGGATGCGGGCGCAAACCTGGTATGGGATTTGAGGCGGAAGTGAGCCAACAAGCCAAGCGCTTGGCCAAACGGACGGGTCAGTGGTTCCTGACGTGCGCGTATTTGCCGTTGCGGCGGGTGCGTGTCTCCTGAAACTTGGGCGTGTAGATCGTTTTGCTGTTGGCCTGGCTCAGGTACATGCTCATCAGGCGCGAAGAGGACAGGGGCGGTCGCCGGGTGGAAAACAATCGGCTGCAGGCGGAAACAAAGGTGTAAACGATTCTCCTCACGTGTCCAGTAGACCCAACAGACGGAATATAGTCCATGATCCGTGCCATTCCAAATGAAATATATTCACAGCGTTCATTTTTTATTCACAGCAGGGAGGGGCTTGTGAATATCCGGTGAAGAGCGCCGGGAGTGCGCTGCGGGCATCGTGGGGACAACCACGACAATCAGCCCCTGACAATTGTCACGCCGGAGGAGGTTCCGATGCGAGTGGCCCCGGCCTCGATCATCGCCAAGGCGGTGGCGCGGTCGCGTATGCCGCCGGACGCTTTCACGCCAGCCTGCTGTCCCACGGTCTCCCGCATGAGTTGGACATTCCCGACCGTTGCGCCGCCGGGCCCGAAGCCGGTGCCGGTCTTGACGAAATGCGCCTCGGCCTCGACCGCCAGATTGCAGGCCGCGGCGATCTGCTCGTCACTGAAATAGCCGGTCTCAATGATAACTTTCACCCGTCGGTCGTCCGCCGCCTCGATGACATCGCGTATTTCGCGGACGATGTACCGGTGATCCCCGTCGATGAAACGGCCAAGGTTCATCACCATGTCGATCTCATGGGCACCGTTGTCCACAGCGGCTTCAGTTTCGTAACGCTTTGAGTCCGAATCGCTTGCGCCTAGTGGAAAGCCAATCACGGTGGCGATGGAGATATCGGTGTCCGCCAGATGATTGTACGCATGCTGGACCCAGCAGCCGTTCACGCACACGGCAAACAACTGATGTTCAATGGCTTCAGCACAGAGTTTCTCGATATCCCCGGAGATGGCGTCGGGGCGCAGGTTGGTGTGGTCGATGTACGGGCCGAGCGGCGTTTCCGGCGTGTCGGGCATGAATCAGCCGGGGAGGAGGTCCTTGACCATCTCGCGCTCCTCCTTCAACTCGTTCACTGTGGCGTCGAGTTTGCCCTGGCTGAAGGCATCGAGTTGGACGCCCTGCACGATATCAAACTGACCGGCGACGTTGCGAATCGGAAAGGAGGAAATCAGCCCTTCCTCGACGCCGTAGCTGCCATCGGAACAGAGACAGACGCTGTGGAAATCTCCACCAGCTGTGGGGTTGGTGATGGAGCCGACCGAATCGACCACGGCGTTGGCCGCGCTGGCTGCGCTCGAGGCGCCGCGGGCCTTGATGATGGCCGCGCCGCGCTGCTGCACGGTCTTGATGAATTCGCCTTCCAGCCATTCCTGATCGTTGATCACGCTGGCGGCGGCTTGGCTGTTAATTTTCGCGTTGGTAAAGTCCGGATACTGTGTGGCGGAGTGGTTCCCCCAGATGGCCATGTTGGTGACTGCGGTCACGTCGACCCCGGCCTTTTGCGCAAGCTGCGTCTTGGCTCGGTTCTCGTCGAGGCGCGTCATAGCGAACCACCGGTCGCGCGGGACGTCCGGCGCGTTGTTCATGGCGATCAGGCAGTTCGTGTTGCATGGGTTGCCGATGACGAGCGTGCGAACGCCGCTTGCGGCGTTGTTCTGAATTGCCTGCCCCTGTCCGGTGAAAATCTTTCCATTGATGCCGAGCAAATCGCCGCGCTCCATGCCCTGCTTGCGGGGCACGCTGCCAACGAGCAGCGCCCAGTTAACACCGTTGAACCCGGCGTCGAGGTCGGCGGTGGGCACCGTGCCTTTGAGCAGCGGAAAGGCGCAGTCGTCCAACTCCATGCAGACGCCCTCGAGCGCCGGCAGCGCCGGCTCGATTTCGATCAAATGAAGGATCACCGGCTGATCCGGGCCAAACATCTGGCCGGAGGCGATCCGGAACAACAGGGCATAACCGATCTGACCGGCAGCACCGGTCACCGCAACACGCATGGGTTCTTTACTCATAAAAAGCCGGTGGGCAGCCTACATGGCCCGGCAGTTCCCGGCAAGGTTTTCCGCCTCGCCAGGCGCTTGGTCAAGGTTGCCCTGCCACAATCGGGCTGTTCTGTTCCACTTGATTTCAGTTGGATTATTTTTGATGGGCGGATATGTTTGTCGTGCCGAAGATGAAAAAAATCCTCAGCTTGGTTGTTGCCTTCAATGTGGTTGGTTGCGGCCGTGAAACGGGACCGGAGCCGCCGGTTGCCGAGCCGCTCCAAGTCAGGCCAGTGGCCGAGATTATCCAGCCGGAGCCACCCCCTCCACCCGCGATTTCAATTTGGAACGCGGCACGGGCCGGTGACGTTGAGGCGGTGCGCAGGCACATCGCCGGCGGGAAGGAACTGAACGAGTCGGACGCGGGCGATCCACTTGAGCCAACACCGCTGCACTGCGCCGTTGTGTCCGGTCACAAGGCGATTGTGGAGATGCTCCTTGCCAGCGGTGCTGACATTAATATCAAGCGCACCGACGGGTTGACCGCGTTGGACATTGTGCATAAGAAGAACCCCGGGGCAAGCGACGAGGATCGGGCGCTTCGAAAGGCAATCGCCGGTGTTTTGGTCCGCAACGGAGCCACGGCTGCCAAGTACAAGTGATGAATGGGCGATTGATGAACACTCCAAGTGCCGTTCGGTTTGCGATGGCGGTTTTATTTTCGGGTGCGCTGGGGGTGTTTGGCGCGGCGGATAAATCGTTGCGCGTCGCTACGTTTGACGTCGATGCCACACCGCCGCTCGGGTACATGATGGCCTACGACCCGGTGGTCCGGGTCGATGCCATGACACTGCGTTGCCGCGGCGTGGTGCTGCTTGGCCAAGCGGATCCAATCGTGCTCTGTGCCGTCGACTGGCTTGGTATCGCCAACGAGGCGCACGATGTTTTTCGCGAGCGCTTGGCCAAGGCCGCCGGCACGACGCCCGAGCGCGTGGCCGTGCACACGCTGCACCAGCACGATGCGCCGACCTGTGATTTCCTCGCGGAACGCCTCCTCAAGGAGGCCAAGGCCAAACACCTGGGCCGGCTCGACGGCGATTTTTGCCGACAAACCTTGGCCAAGGCTGCCACTGCAGTGGAAGCTTCGCTGGCTAGGGCCAAGCCGGTGACCCACTGCGGCTGGGGCACGGCGGAGGTCAAACGCATCGCCTCCAACCGCCGCATCTTCGGTCCTGACGGCAAAGTGCGCGCCGTGCGTTACACCACCTGTGCGGATCCTGAACTCCGCGCCGAGCCGGAGGGGGTGATCGATCCCGAGCTGTCGATGCTCAGTTTCTGGAATGGCGACAAGCCGTTGGCCGTGCTGAGCTATTACGCCTGCCATCCGCAGAGCTACTATCGTATGGGCATCCCCAGCCCGGACTTTCCCGGCATCGCGCGGTTCATGCGCCAGCAATCCGTGCCGGAGGCGCTGCATGTTCACTTCAACGGCGCGGGCGGCAACATCGGCGCCGGCAAATACAACGACGGCTCGCGAAAAAACCGGATGGAACTGGCGCTGCGCCTGTCCGACGGGATGAAACGGGCCTGGGACGGCACGAAAAAGTTTGCCGTGCAGTCGAGCGACTTGAGTTGGAGCGTCGCGCCGGTGGCGTTGCCATTGGCTAAACACCTGGACGAGGCCAAGCTGGTGGCCGATGTGGCCAAGGGCTCGGTGCCGCCGGTCGCTGTGCCGGCGGCGGAGCGACTGGCCTTTTTGCGGCGGAGCAACTCGGGACACAGAATCGACCTAGCGCAGCTTGCCATCGGCGATACGCGCGTGCTGCACATGCCGGGTGAGTTGTTTGTTGAATATCAGTTGGCCGCCAAGCAGATGTGGCCGAAACTCAACGTGGCGATGGCGGCCTACGGCGACTACGGGACGTTTTACATCGGCACCGAGCGGGCCTACTCGGAGGGCGGCTACGAGACCGAGCCGCGTTCCTCCAACGTCGCCCCCGAGGTGGAGTCCGTGCTGATGCAGGGTATCCGCAAGCTGCTCTCGGGGAATTAAACGCAGAGGACACCGAGGCGCAGAGTGTTCAAGAGGGGAGGGAAACCGTAAACCGGTTTTAGTCCTGGGGATCCAGCCGGATGCTCTTGGCCAAGCGGGTCAGGTGTTCGGTGGGTCTTGTCCGGTGGGCGTCGGTTCGTCCTCGGCGGGAACGGTTTCCTTATAGTGACAAACCGGGCACTCGATTTCCTTGCCGATCAGTTCGTTGGGCACCTCGAGTTTCTGGGTGCAATTGTCGCAGTACATGACAAGAGAGTCGCCCTCCTCCTTCGAGTGGCGAATCAACGGCGGGAGTTCCTGTTCGCTCTCATCGTCTTCAATGATGGGGGGCAGATTTTTCGAGGACTTGGCGTTGGCCGGGCGCTGGATGCTTTCGACCACCTCGATTTCGGCATGAAACAACTCTGCGTTTTCAAACTCAAAAAACTTAGCCAAAAACAACTCTGGAATTTGGCCAATACGAGTGTTGTGACGCTCGACGCTGTCGTTGTAACCCGACCGCATGAGGGCGACTTCGTTCTCGAGCAGGACCAGTTTTTTGTGGAGCTGCGACATCATCTGGTTGCCCTTAAGGTCGGGGTATTTTTCCTCAAGTCCGAAGAACTTCTGCATAAGTGCCACTTCCTGCGAGATGAATAGTCCGGCAGCGGCCGGGTCAAAGTCCGCCGCGCCCTGGGCGGATTTACGGAGCTTGGTCAATTCGGTGTGCAGTTTCTTTTCGTGCCTCAAATATTCCTTGGCGATCTTCACAAGGTTGGGGATTAGGTCGGCCCGTTTTTTGAGCGAGACACCGATGTTCGACCAGGCACGCTGGACGCGGTTGCGGACAAAAATCAGGTCGTTGTACATCAGCACGATGAAGCATCCTGCGAGGAACAATGGGGCGATCATCGAGGCGAAAAGGAAATCCGTGGCGGCGTACGAGGCGGCTGCGCCGAACAACCCGAACCCGGCCAGCACAAACCCGTTTAATCCAAGGTTCAGCCAGCCCAGCCCTCGCCGACTTTTGCGACCCATGAGTTCAGCCTCGGTGTAGTTGGTAGTGATGAGCGGAAATTTGTTGTTGCCCTTGGAGATCATCAGCCGGTCGCCGGTGCTCTCGTCGATGACTGCCGTGCCGAGGACGTACAACGGATCACCGATGCGGATGCTGGTTTCGCTGTAACGCCGTCGGCCCGAGCGCTGCGAGAGGTGGTGGCGTGTGTGAATCTCGGCATCAGTCAAATCCACCGGGACGATGCCTTCGCTGTCGCGACAATAAAAATCCGTCAACTTGGTTGTGTTGGTAATGGTCACCCACTTGGCTTTTTTGCCGGAACCACGTTTTTCCTTCACCACATAGTGATATTGAACGACTGCTTTTTTGCTAAGTGGGCCAATGAACCGCTTTGACTTTTTCTCGACTTTCCCTTGAATTTCCGCTGGTCCGTAGGCCAAACCGGTGGAGAGCGATGTGGGGATGTTCTCGATGTAGCGCTTCTCCTTGATTTTGCGGAAGCCGATGAATGAACCGAGTGCGGCGAACGCTCCACCACCACCTATCATGAATAGCAGATGCAGAAAGTTGACGCTGACGGATTGGATGGAAAGTTGCTCGGCGGACTGCGGGGCGAACGACTTGGCCAAGGCCAAATCGGGAATGCCCTTGACACCAAAGATTGGTGCGAGATGGCGTTCGGGAAAACGGCTTCGCACCTCGTTGAACCGCGCGATATTGGCTGCCGTGTTGCCGTAGATGCCCTGCACACGGTCAAACTTTTTTCCGGTCAAGCGCTTG
>CAJWEP010000214.1 GCA_913030945.1 uncultured Verrucomicrobiota bacterium | reverse complement strand
TCAACCATCTCGAGGGCCACCGGTTTGCTCACCGCGCCGTGCTGCGCCAAGGTTGACTCATTCACCCCCAGCAGTTTTTGCTTCATCGCATTGCTGTACGCCAGCATACCACCGGCGAAGATCGCCGACGCGCCGGACACGTTGGTGATGTGGTGCCCGAGAAAACCGCCGGTGCACGACTCGGCGACGGCCAGGGTTTCGCCGGTGGCGATCAACTGCCCGACCACCACCTGCCCGATTGTCTCACCGTCAGTGCCGTAGATTTGTTTGTCGATCACCCCGCGAATCGCGTCCTCCGCCTCAGCGATGATGGCCGGCATTTCCGGGCCGCTCCCGCTGAGCCGGATGTCCACCTGCCCAGTGCGTGCGCAGAAGCCCAGGTCGAGCCCGCGATCCATCAGTGGCTTGAGCGGCCCGAGCAGCTTTTCCTCCACCATCGATTCGCCGATGCCAAGGCTGCGCAGAATCCGGTAGTGGAACTCCTGCTCTGGCGGCAGGTGTTCTTTGATGAAGGGCATCACCTGCTCATCAACCATCGGGCGCAGTTCGCGCGGTGGTCCGGGCAGCATGATTAGCCACGCCGGTTCGCCACCGACCCGGAACGGGTTGGGCGACACCTCGATGGCCAGGCCGGGCGCGGTGCCGTGTCGGTTCGAGAACACCATCGCACCCTCCGGCACCTGTGCCTGCACCAGCACAGACTCCGGCATAGGTCGGTTGCGCCGCTCGAAGAACGTCTCGATCTGCGAGACGACCGACTCGTCGTGGCTAAGCGGCCTGGCCAGAAGGTCGGCAAGCAGCCCGCGCGTGAGGTCGTCGGCGGTCGGGCCGAGGCCGCCGGTGGTGATGACAAGCCCGGCGCGGCCCAGCGCGGCCTGCACCGCCCCACATATCGCCGGGCCGCTGTCCGGCACGGTGAGTTGCCGGGAGAGCAGATGGCCGCGTTCGGCCAGGCGCTGGCCGAGCCACTGCTGATGGGTGTCGAGCACCTGGCCAAGCAGCAACTCGGTGCCGATCGTGATGAGTTCAATCTCCATCCTCGGCCCGCTAGTATCAGGCCGGACAGCGGCCGAGGGCAAGCGTGGCCAAGCGCCTGGCTCATGGTTGACCCCGGCCAAGCGGAGGCGCATTCTGTCGCCCATGCAACATGCTCCCGGTTTCCTGGCGGTCGTTGATGAAGCGAGGACGCGTGTAAACGAGATCGACCCGGCCCAGGCGCGCGAACGCCTTGCCAACAATCCCGACGCTATCCTGATGGATGTCCGCGAGGACCGGGAATGGCTGGCCAGCCACGCGGCGGGCGCCATTCACCTGGGCAAGGGTGTCCTCGAGCGGGATATCGAGTCGGTGGTGCCGGACAAGAACGCGGAAGTGATCATGTACTGCGGCGGAGGTTTTCGCTCGGTACTCACGGCGGAGGTGGCTGGACGGATGGGCTACACGAACGGCCACTCGCTCATTGGCGGCCACAAGGCGCTCATCAACGCCGGTTGGGAAATGGAGAGCTGTGAATGACCCGCTGCCCCTTGACCAAGCTCTTGGCCAAAGGGGCTATTTCATCTTGTTGAAGGTAGCCTGAAGGATGTCCGGGGCCTGCTCGCCCTCGAACTTGCCCTGGGCGGCCTCGATGACACCGGCCTCAAGGGCGTTCTTGGTCGGCCGCTGCACGCGGTAGAAGATGCCGAAACGGCCCGGGAAATCCTCGCCGGCCAGGGCGTATGCCGCCGCCTCGTCGGTGGGGTCGTGATCCTCCGGCACGAGATTGAACTCGCCCCCCTTGCGCGGGTTGGAGGCATCGAATGCGCCCTTAAAAAACTCGGTGCACTCACTGAGGCACTCGATGAAACTGAAGCCGTCGTGATCCATCGCGGCGTCCATCATCTCGAGCAGATGCTTGGGATGGGTGTGCAACGTGCGCGCCACGAAAGTCGCCCCGGCCGAGATGGCAAGCTTCATAGGGTTAATCGGCCGATCCAGCGCGCCCCAGTTGTCAGTCTTGCTCCTGAAACCCAGCGGCGAGGTCGGAGAGGTTTGCTTCTTGGTCAGCCCGTAAACGAAATTGTCCATGACCACGTAGGTCATCTTGATGTTTTTCCGGGCGGTGTGGATGAAATGGTTGCCGCCGATCGAGAAGGCGTCGCCGTCGCCGCCGAAGATGAACACATGCAGATCAGGCCGCGAGATCGACAGGCCGCTGGCGAACGACAAAGCGCGCCCGTGAATGTAGTGCACGCCGTGCGCCTGCACGAAGTACGGCAAACGGCTCGAGCAGCCGATGCCGGTCACGGTGGCCACCTTCTCGTGGTGGATGTTCCGCTTTTGGATCAGCTTGTAGTAAATGGAGAGCACGGAAAAATCACCACAACCGCGGCACCATGTTGGGTGGTTGGAAGCGATCTCCTTTTTCGTTACCGGCTGACGTTCCTCGATGTCCTGCGGGGGCTGTTCCAATGTCGCACTGTCACTCATGGTCAAAGTCCAATCACGCTGTGGCCTTAAGTTCACCCTGGCGCGCATCGACGCGCTCGATTATTTCCGAAACCTTCCAACGACGGGCGGCGGTCTTGTTGATGCCCTTGATGCGCGCGTCGGCAAACCGGGCACGGAGCACGCCAGCCAACTGGCCGTAGCCGTATACGCCGCCGTCGTTCATCTCGACGACATAGACCGACTTGAACTGTGAAAAAATGGCCTCCAAGCCGTTTGGCAACGGGTTGATATGCTTGATGTGCAATGTGGACAGAACATTGCCGTTGTTGCTGAATTCCTCCACGGCCTCGAGGAGCGGCCCCTTGGTTGACCCCCAGCCCACCAGCAGCACATCGCCAGAGTCCGGCCCGTGCAGTTCCGGGGCGGGCAACTCGTCTGCCAATGTCTTGAGCTTGTTGCGGCGTTTTTTGGTCATCTCGATATGGTTCACCGCATCTGCACTGACGTGCCCCGTCTCGTCATGCTCCAGTCCCGTTATCACGGGGTAGAGGCCATCCTCGATCCTTGTGCCGGGCGGCCGGTGTTGGCTGAGCCCGTCCCCGGACGACAAGTCATACGGCTTGTGGGTCGGCACGGGGGTTAAATCCAGCTCAAGCTCCTGGCAGATCTTTTTCAGATCCGGCTCGCTGAACGCCTCGATCCGGGTGGCGATAGCCTGGTCGGTGAGCAAAATCACGGGCACACTGTATTTTCTGGCGATTCTCACCGCCTCCATGGCAGTGTAAAAACAATCCTCCACATCGGAGGCGGCCAACACGACCCGGGGCGAGTCACCGTGGCCGCCGTAACAAGCGATGTTGAGGTCGGACTGCTCAACATCGGTAGGCAAGCCGGTGGAAGGTCCCCCGCGCTGCACGTCGATAACCACCAGCGGCATCTCAGCCATCACCGCCCAGCCGATGGCCTCGGCCTTGAGAGAGATGCCCGGACCGCTCGAGCCGGTGACTGCCACCCGCCCGCCGTAACTGGCACCGATCGCCATCGAAACGGAAGCGATCTCGTCCTCGCACTGGATGAACGATCCGCCATACTTGGGCAACTCGCGCCGGAGCAGCTCCATTATATCCGACCACGGCGTAATCGGGTAACCCGCACCAAATCGAACGCCGGCGGCAATCAGCCCGTAACCAATCGCCTCGTTACCGGACATCACCACTTGATTGGAGCGTTCCGCCCCTCCCCGGGCCAGGCGAAACAGGTTCGTGATGCCGTCGGACTGGTGGCGGTAACCAGCCTGGAACGCATCCAACGCCGTCTGCACAACGCTCTCGCCCTTGGCGCCAAACCGCTCATTGATCAGCCGCTCGAGTTTTGTCGCATCGAGGCTGAACATCCCGGCGATCAGGCCAAGCGCGAAAATGTTTTTGCCTTTGTCGCGCCCGGTGCCACCGATCGCCTCAACAGTCAGGCTCGAGATGGGGATGCCGATGTGCCGATAGTCGGTCAGGCGCTCCTCATTCGGTTCCACATGGTCGCTGTCGTAAACCAGAATGCCCCCTCTGCGGAGGTTTTCGATATGACCGTCGTAGGAGTGCTGGTAGAACGCGAACAGCACGTCGGCCTTATCGCCAGGGCTGAGCACCTCGCCGGAGCCTAGGCGCACCTGGAAAATGGACGCCCCGCCGGAGATGGTCGCCGGGATCGTCATCATGGTCATGACCTCCCGCTCGCTCCGCCCGGCCAAGCGGGCTAGGAACCCGCCGATGGACTGAATGCCGTCTTGGGAGTTGCCCGCGAGGCGAATCGTCACCTCAGTAACCCGGGAATTAGAGTTTGTATCGAACAGGTCTACCACAAGTAACGACGGCACAACTTTAAGTTATAATTTCGCAAAATACAGTCGGTAAATTTAAAAGGTATCGACAAGCCTAGTATCATAAATAGGAAAAGGTTAGCAGTTAAATCATCCGCAAGATATAGTCGCCAAATCGACAAACAGTCGGGGAGACTGCCGGGAACATACGCAAACTCAAGTTTTTTCGGCTAAAATTCTGAGAAATTTCAGAATTCAGGAGCTCTGGAAGGGTGTGATCCAAGTGGGGACCTTTCCCTGTTTCATCCATTCAGTGTATTGAACCATGCTGGAGGTGTCAAAACTAATCGATCACCGCTGAGGAACCTCAAGGCTTGAACAGTTTTCAGCGCATCCACAACATCACGACAGGATGTCAGGACGTCAGGAGGCATGCATTGCGATGCCACGCTAACTCAATTGCGCACATGCAGTTTAGGTTTCAGTGCACATTTTGTACAATTACGCATGACTTAATCGGGGAGGCGGTCTAGGCGGTTTGCAATATTGTTGCTGAACAACACTTGCCCATCAGAGTCAATGATGACTGCTTCGACGCCGGGAAGGTTGTTCACAAGCTTGATCGCTCGAGTAGGCCCCATGACGAAGAGAGCGGTAGATAACGCATCTGCCAAGGTTGCGTCGGGTGTGATGACTGTAACGCTGCGCGTGCCAATGGCAGGAAGTCCATTCCTAGGATCGATGATGTGGTGGTAGCGTTTGCCTTCACGCATAAAAAAATTTTCGTAGTCGCCGCTGGTTGAAACGCAGGTGTTCGTGACGTTCAACACGGCGAAGTAATCGCCTTGGGTTCCATCAGGATCGCGAATGCCAATGCGCCATGGTCTACCCTCTTTCGTGCCGCGAACAAGCACCTGTCCACCTGCAATGATCATGTAGTTCTCGATGCCGCGCCTTGCAAGTGCATTTCGCGACCGATCAATGGCCAAGCCTTTTGCAATACCGCCGAGTCCAATGAGCATTCCTCCCTCGGGGAGAAAAATGGTTTGTTGTTCACGATCAAGTTGTACTTTTTCCCAATTGACCAACGGAAGATGGCTCTGCAACTGGGCCTTGGTTGGAATCTGCTTATTATTCTTCCGGCGGAAATCCCATAGTCCCCATAACGCTGCCCATGTTGGGTCAAATGCACCGGAAGTTAAATCTGCGATTTCAAGAGACCTTTTTACCGTCTTAAACAAGTCTTCGGGAACTTTCACTGGATGTTTGCCCGCGGCATTGTTGACCATCGTCAGCGGTGAATTGGGTTTCCACTCGCTCATCGTTGCGTCAACGTCATGAAAAATGTCAAATACAAGTTCTGGCGCATTTGAATTCAGTGGGGCAGTCACTACGACCACGGTTCCCATGATTTGATCCACTGATTGCACAAATGGTTCTGAATCATCCGCGCATCCGACAATCATCGCGCTAATTGCTGCGCACCGCCCCCCTCCTCTCCATCTCTTGTTTTGCTTATTGCCCTTGCCAGTCCACAATTGGATGATCATCCAGACTGCGCACACGCCGCTTAAGCCGAAAATGCCCCAAACGTAATCCATGGCTAGGTAATCTAAACAAAGCCCACAAAGGCAAGAGACAACAATCCAGCCATGATCATGATATCATGGCAGTTCCCTTGACGATGTTGAG
>CAJWEP010000213.1 GCA_913030945.1 uncultured Verrucomicrobiota bacterium | reverse complement strand
CGCCGCCGGTCTCGCTGAGCGAAACCTGGATGCGCTCGTCAAGGGCAGTGGGGACGTTTTTGCCGACGAAGTCCGGCTTAACCGGCAGCTCGCGGTGACCGCGATCGACCAGCACCGCGAGCTGTATGCGTTGCGGCCGGCCCAGGTGATGCACCGCGTCGAGCGCGGCGCGGACGGTGCGGCCGTTGAACAGCACGTCGTCGACGAGCACGATTGTCTTGCCCTCGACATCGAACGGCACCTCGGTCGACTGCACGCTGACGATGCCCCGTTGGCCAATGTCGTCGCGGTGCATGCTGACGTCGAGCACGCCGGCCGGCGCATCGTGCCCCCAGATGCCGCCGAGCAGCTTGGCCAGGCGGCGGGCTAGGTGGACGCCGCCACGCTGGATGCCGATCAACCCGACGCTCTTGGTGTCGGCGTTGGCCTCGGCGATCTCATGCGCGATGCGCGTCAGGCTGCGCTGGATCGCATCGGCGTCGAGGAGCAGTTTTTTGTCAGCCATGGCGAGCGTTGTGGGCACAAAAAAACGAACCTGCGCCGTGCGCGTCGGTTCGCTTCATATAAGATTGTCTCGTCAGTTTTCGCATGTCCCTTGGCGACCTCGCCGGATCGCTTTAAAGGAAACGTGACGCCGGGTCACTCTCCGGCTGCCTGGCGGCTCTTTCGCCACTTGGCGCGGTGGTTGACGATCCAGTCCATCAACGCCCGCTCAAACCCAATGTCGCAGCCCGCCCTCTCGGATTCAAGCCATTTGTGCCGGAGAACCTCTTCCCGCTCGGCAAGATATTGCTGATACAGCGACGATTTCTCCAGGAAGGCGTCAGTTGATTTGTCTTTCTCGTCACCCATGGCTCAGACCCCGGCCGGCGAAACGTAGCATCGCCGCTACCGGGCGCAACCCCTTTCGCGCAGCTTGGCCCGTGCCAAAAACGTTGCCTCCGCTTGGCCAAGCGGGGATGCTCGCCCGCCCATGCTCAACGGCAAAATCGACCTGCGCAGCGACACGATCACCCAGCCAGACGTCGCCATGCGCGAGGCGATGGCCAGCGCCGTGGTCGGCGACGATGTGCTGGGCGACGACCCGACCGTGCAGGAACTGGAACGGCGCACGGCGGAACTGCTCGGCAAGGAGGCGGCGCTGTTCGTGCCGTCCGGGACGATGGCCAACCAGTTGGCGATCCGCTCGCTCACGCGGCCCGGCGACGCGATCCTGCTCGACGCCAACGCACACATCTACTGCTACGAGGCCGGCGCGCCGGCGGCGCTGGCCGGGGTGCAGGTGAGTCTGCTCGACGGCCGACGCGGGCAGTTCACCGCCGCGCAACTCAAGGCGGCACTGCCGCCGAAGGACGATCATTTCGCGCCGCCAAGCCTGGTTTGTATCGAAAATACCCACAACCGCGGCGGCGGCAGCGTATGGCCGCTGGCGCAGATCGAGTCGGTCACGAGTACGGCACGCCAACACGGCTTGGCACTGCACCTCGACGGCGCGCGGCTGTGGAACGCCGCGGAGGCGAGCGGCGTCAGCGAGCCGGAGTATGCCGGCCACTTCGACACGGTGAGCGTCTGTTTTTCGAAGGGCCTCGGCGCACCGGTTGGTTCGGCCCTGACCGGCTCTGCGGACGTGATCGCCAAGGCTCGCTTTTACCGGAAGCAACAGGGCGGCGCGATGCGCCAGGTGGGTGTTCTCGCTGCTGCGGCGATTCACGCGCTCGAGCACAACCGCACCCGCCTGGCCGATGACCATGCAAATTGCCGCGCCCTGACCAACGGCTTGGCCAAGCTGCCCGGGCTGGAGATCGATGCCGCCGGGGCAGAGACGAACATGCTGTTTATTGGTACCGGCGAACGTGATGCCGCCGCCTTGGCGAAGCGGCTCGACGACTCGGGCATCCGCCTGCTCGCCACCGGCCCGCACATGCTTCGCGCCGTGACCAACCTCACCGTCACGGCCGGGGAAATCCCCGAAGTCATCACCGCCTTCGGGCAGGTGCTCTAATCCTGGCCAAGCGGGCTGTGGATATCTTCCCCTCGACCGCGTTTGGTGCGGCGACTACCGTTCGCGCGTGCCAAAAGAGGCGAAACTCACCCCGATGATGGCCCAGTATCGGCAGTGCAAAAGCCAGCTGCCGGCCGGGACGATTCTGCTGTTTCGCCTCGGTGATTTTTACGAGATGTTTTTCGAGGATGCGCAGGAGGCCGCCGGCATCCTCAATGTCGCACTGACCAAGCGCGGCGACACGCCGATGTGCGGCATCCCGCACCATGCCACCGGCAACTATCTCTCGAAACTGCTCACGGCCGGGCGCAAGGTGGCGATCTGCGACCAGGTCGAGACGGCCAAGCCGGGGCAACTCGTCAAGCGCGAAGTCACGCAAATTCTCAGCCCGGGCGCGCACTTCGACGAGCGGATGCTCGAGGCCGGGCGGAACAACTACCTCGTCGCCGTGAGCGTGTCCGGCGGCCGGTTCGGCGTGGCGGCGATCGACTTGACGACCGGCGATTTCAAGGTTGCCGAGCTGGAAAACGAGAACGCCATGCTCGCCGAGCTGGAGCGGCTCAACCCGGGCGAGGTGATTTTCCCGGAAGAATCGCAGCGGCTGGCGGAGTCGATCGGGCCCAGCGTCAGCGTGCTCAACGGCTACGACGGCTGGGTGTTCGCGCTCGAGACGGCGGAGTTCACGCTGAAGGATCATTTCAAGGTCGCCGCGCTCGACGGCTTCGGGCTGAAAGGCCGCACAGCGGCGATCGGCGCGGCCGGCGGCGCGCTCCATTATGTCAACCAGCACCTCCGGCGCGATGTCGCGCACTTCACGCGGCTCGCGTTTTACGAGGTGGCCGACTACCTCGTGCTCGACGCCGCGACGCTCAAACACCTCGAGATCCTTGAGCCGCTGCATCGCGAGGCGGCCAAGCCGGGGACGCTCTACGCCGCGCTGAACCGCACCTCGACGCCGATGGGCGCGCGTCGGCTGCGCGACTGGCTCTCGCAGCCGCTCTCATCGGTCGAAGCGATCCGGCGGCGACAGGAGGCACTTGGCCAGTTCCTCCACAACAGCCCGGCGCTGGACCGATTCCGCGAGAACCTGAAGGAGGTGCGCGACCTCGAGCGCACCATCAGCCGCCTGAGCATCGGCTCTGGCAACGCCCGCGACCTTGGTCAACTGCGCGGCGCGCTTGGCCAATTGCCGGCGCTGCGCGGCTTGATCGCCAAGGCGCAGGACGCCCCCGGCCCCGGCGAACCGACACTCAGCGAAGCCATTTTCGAAGATGCCGAGTCGGACGGTCCGACGCCGTTGCTGAGCGAACTGGGCGGCCAACTGCACGAGCTGCCGGAGGTGACCGACCTGATTTCGCGGGCGATCGCCGATGAACCGCCGATGACGATCAAGGACGGCGGCATCATCCGCGACGGCTTCGACCCGGCGCTCGACGAGCTGCGCCGCGCCGCGACCGAGGGCAAGGACTGGATCGCCCAGCTCCAAAAGGAGGAGTCGGAAATAACCGGCATCCCTTCGCTCAAGGTGCGGTTCAACTCCGTGTTCGGTTATTTCATCGAGGTGACCAAGACGAACCTCGACAAGGTGCCGGAGCATTACACGCGCAAGCAGACCATGACCAACGCCGAGCGGTTTATTACGCCGGAGCTCAAGGAAATGGAGGGCAAAATCCTCGGCGCGGAGGAGCGCAGCCAAAAGCTCGAGTACGAGTTGTTCCAGCGCGTGCGCGAGCAGGTGCTCCAGTCGCTGCCACGCATCCAGCAAATCGCCTCGGCGCTGGCGCAGCTTGACGTGCTCGCCGGCTTCGCCGAGGTCGCCCGGTTGCACGGCTACATCTGCCCCGAGGTTCGCGACGGCGGCGCACTTCACATCGACGAGGGCCGCCACCCCGTGCTCGAGCAGGCGATGGTCGGCGAACCGTTCGTGCCGAACGACACGCAACTCGAGAGCAGCAGTCAGCAGATCGCCGTCGTCACCGGCCCGAACATGGCCGGCAAAAGTACGTACATCCGGCAGGTGGCGCTGCTGGCGTTACTGGCGCACACCGGCTCGTTCGTGTCGGCCAAGCGCGCGCGGGTGGACCTGGTGGACCGCATCTTCACCCGCATCGGCGCAAGCGATGACCTGTCGCGCGGCCAATCCACCTTCATGGTCGAAATGACCGAGACGGCGAATATTTTGAATAACGCCACCGAGCGCAGCCTCGTCGTGCTCGACGAGGTCGGACGCGGCACGAGCACGTTCGACGGCCTGAGCCTGGCGTGGTCGATCGTTGAGCACCTGCACAACCAGGTCGGTGCAAAGACGCTGTTCGCGACGCATTACCATGAACTGACCGAGCTGGCCGACCGGCTGCCGCGCCTGCGCAACTTCAACGTCGCTGTGCGCGAGTGGAACGAGCAGATCGTGTTCCTGCACAAGATCGTCGAGGGCGGCGCGGACAAGAGCTACGGCATCCACGTCGCGCGCCTGGCCGGCGTGCCCAAGCCGGTGATCGAGCGGGCCAAGACCATCCTGCGCAACCTCGAGGACACCGAGCTTTCGCCCGACGGGGAGGAACGCTACGTCTCGCGGCAAAGCGTCGAGCGCAAAAAACTCCGCCAGATCAAGCCCGCGCCGCAACTCGACCTCTTCGCGGGGCAATGATGCCTTGACCCCGGGCACACGCTTGGCCAAGCTGCGCGGCCCGCTCGGAGAGATGGCTGAGTGGTTGAAAGCGCTCCCCTGCTAAGGGAGTATAGGTTAACGCCTATCGAGGGTTCGAATCCCTCTCTCTCCGCCACTTTTTCTAAGGCTTTTCGCACTTCCCCGAATCCCGAAACAAATTCGAAACAAAAAAAGTTTCGAAAATTTAGATATTTCCATTTCCCAAGAGATAATCGTTATTATGAATAGTCATAATTCGATTAGAATATATCCACCGACTGAAAAATCACCTGTTTACAAAATCAGATATAAACACAATGGCATACGTCGCTCAGAGAGCCGATCAACACTTGAGGCTGCCGAAGAACGTGTGAAGGAAATTGCCGCTGGGATTCAAAATGGTGCCGATTCGTTGATATTGCTGCGAAAATCGACACAGGAAAAAATAATCGCGGCACTCAACTATCTCCCAGAAGACACAGATTTGCTTCAGGCGGTCTTCGAATGGGCTAAGGCCAAGAAGTCTTTGGATGAAAAACTTCATTTTGGGGTCTTATCTGGTTTTATAATGTGCCGTTTTATTGAGGTTTTTTGATTTAGCACCCACCGCTTGGACAGAAGCAAGTAGCACAACGAACCTGTACCACGCACTCCACCCGCCTCAACAATAGTACGACTGCTAAGAACGATGTAGGGCTGAGCAAAACTACAATCCACCCTCCACCACATCACGATGCCCCCCCAACTGACCGGGGGTAGCAGAGCGCAGACCCGCCCCCGCCTAACCGCCTCGCGGGGGAGGTACGTTGAAATCAATACCCCACCCTCTTCGGTGTTCGCGGGAAGCAGCCGAGGCGTTGGGAAAGATAACCTCTAGGCCGATAGAGTGACCGTATCTAGTATATAAGGTCGAATCAGTACTGTTTTGGCGTGCATGTCGATGGTTATGACATCGAGGTTTTGAGTGCCATTGTCAATATCAACTACTTGTTTAATTTCTATCTTATTACCATCGCGCCGCCAAAGACCGGCGAAATTACCTGTCACCATCGAACCTTCGTCAGGGAAACCACGACCGCATCCATAGCTAAACCCACTATCTTCGTCAAAAGATTCTAGGGCATATGAACAAAATGCATTGCCATAGATGCCAGCGGGACCCGATGCTGTTATTTCCAGTGAATCTGAACTTAGATTTACACTAGTAATGGTCAATTCTATGTCGTCAACCTGTCTTTGCAGTAATTTCATGTGAAAAGAAATCATCTCACAAACGATTTAGGTCGTATAGGAGAATCTAGTTCTATTCCGCGGTAGTTAATCATCGTTGAAATTCAAAATACACTGGTTCATGTTTTCGGTGTGCAGTGTCACAAATGCGGTCATTACCAAAGCCTCGATTCAATTGG
>CAJWEP010000212.1 GCA_913030945.1 uncultured Verrucomicrobiota bacterium | reverse complement strand
GCTGTTTTGGCTTTTCGTAACGCTGGGCCTTGGCTTGGGCGTTTGGTTTTGCGGCTACGCCGAGTGGGAGTCGATGCAGTTCCGACGGCTGCCGATTCCCATCGCGCGCCTCGACCCGGCAACCGGCGTGTGGCGCGAACTCGAGATGTCAGCGGTGATGCGCCAATTGGCGCTGACGATCGACTTCTTTGCCGGGCTGGCGCTGGCCTTGGCCCCGATCACGGCGTCGATGCGTCTCGCCGAGTTTATGGATGAATCCCGCCGCCTCAAGGCGGCATCGGCCGATCAGTCCAGTCCAAGCGCTGACGACGCCCCTTGAAGCGCGGCGATCACTTCGCCGATGTGGTTGTTGAGTTCGGCTTCCATCAACTCCGCGCCCTGCACGATGTCCTCCCGTTTCACCCCCGCGGCGAATCCCTTGGCCTTCATTTTTTTTCGGACACTCTTGGGCGTCATGCCCGCCAGTTTTTCCGGGCGCACATAGGCCACCGCGACGATGAACCCGCAAAGCTCGTCCACCGCAAACAGCGTTTTGCGAACGGGCCGGTCGAGCGGGTAGTCGCCCTGGTTCCATTCCGCATGTGACAGGATCGCTCCGACGATCTCTTCATCGACACCGCGCTCGCGGAGAATCTTCGCCCCCTCCTGCGTGTGGTCGGGGATGTCCGGCCAGCGCTCGTAATCGAAATCGTGCAGCAGGCCGGTGATGCCCCACCGTTCAGCGTCCTCGCCTTGCTTGGCCGCGTAATGCCGCATAGCGGCCTCGACCGCGAGCGCGTGTTTGAGCAGTGATTCCGATTTCGTGTACTCGTTGAGCAGTGCCCAGGCTTCATCCCGGTTCATGCGCAAAGTGTCGGAGGAACCCGCGAAGAGCGCAAGCTCCGCTTGGTTACTTGGTGCTTCAAACTCCTCCAAGATTTCGGTAGCGTTGGGCGCATGGCGGATTTGACGGGTAGGTCGATCATAGGGTCTCAAGCGGGCGGCGGGGGTGAGCCTTCTATTTTCGGTATCAACCCCGCCACCGGCGAGTCGCTCCAGCCCGGTTACGCGGCGGTGAGCGAGAGCGAGTTGGATCAAGCCGCCGAGCTGGCGGCGGATGCATTCGAGGTTTTCGGCAAAAGCACCGGTGCAGCCAGGGCGGCGTTCCTGCGGGAGATCGCCAACAATATCGAGGCGATTGGCGACGACTTGGCCAAGCGCGCGCCGCAGGAAACCGGCCTGCCGGAGGGGCGCATCCGCATGGAGACCGGCCGCACCTGCGGTCAGTTGCGGTTGTTTGCCTCGGTGGCGGAGGAAGACTCGTGGGTGGACGCCCGCATCGATCATGCCGATCCCGGGCGCGAGCCGGTGCCGAAGCCGGATGTCCGCTCGATGGAGCGGCCGCTTGGCCCGGTGGCAGTTTTCTGTGCCAGCAATTTCCCACTCGCTTTCTCGGTGGCGGGGGGCGACACGGCGGCGGCATTGGCGGTCGGTTGCTCGGTGGTCGTCAAGGCGCACCACTCCCACCCCGGCACGGCGGAACTCGTCGGCCAGGCGGTGTCGACGGCGGTGCGCGACTGCGATTTGCCGGAGGGAACGTTTTCACTCTTGTACGGCCCGGGCCGCGAAACCGGCTCGGCACTGGTGCGGCATCCGGCGATCAAGGCGGCCGGCTTCACCGGTTCGCGCGCGGGTGGCCAGGCGCTGATGAAACTCGCTGCCGAACGGCCGGAGCCGATTCCGTTTTACGCCGAGATGAGCAGCATCAACCCGGTGTTCATTTTGCCGGGAGCGCTGGCCGAGCGTTCGGAGCAGCTTGCCACCGGGCTGCACGGCTCGATGACGCTGGGCGTGGGCCAATTCTGCACCAACCCCGGTCTGACGATCCTGGACGGCAATGCCGATATCGAGCCGTTCGTGGCCAAGCTCGCCGAACTGGTTGGCGGCAGTCCCGGCGCGACGATGCTCAACCCCGGCATCCACTCCGCTTATGGCTCGGGCGCGGATGCGCTTGGACGGAACGAAGCCGTCGAGAGGGTCGCGCTTGGCCAAGCGGAAGATAGCCAGTGTCAGGCCGGTGCGGCGCTCTTCCGGACGAGCGCCGATGCGTTCCTCGGCGACGAGTCGCTGGCCTCGGAATTGTTCGGGCCGTCGACGCTGGTGCTCACGCACGATGGCACGGACAAGATGCTTGCCCTGGCCAGGTCACTCGAGGGCCAGTTGACGGCAACCGTCCACGGCACCGAGGCCGACCTGGAGGCCAACCGCGAACTGCTCGACGTGCTCGAAGGCAGGGTGGGCCGCGTGGTCATCAACGGCTTCCCGACCGGCGTGGAGGTCTGCCACGCGATGGTGCACGGCGGGCCGTTCCCGGCGACATCGGACGGCCGTTCGACCTCGGTCGGCACACGGGCGATTCACCGTTTCACCCGCGCGGTCTGCTACCAGGGCTTTCCTGATGCGCTGCTGCCGGTCGAGTTGCAGGAGGGCAATCCGCTGGGCATCCGCCGCATGATTGACGGCAAGTCAACCTGACATGCCGGCCACGCTGATCATTCTCCCGACATACAACGAGGCGGAAAACCTCCGCCCGATGGCGGAGCGGTTGCTGGCGATGGAACCGGCGCTGGAAGTATTGGTGGTGGATGACAATTCGCCCGACGGCACCGGCGACATCGCGGACGATTTGGCCTTGGGCAGCGAGCGTCTCCATGTGCTGCATCGTCAGGAAAAGGACGGGTTGGGCCGGGCTTACTGCGCCGGGTTCACGTGGGCACTCGAGCGCGGCTACGAGTTTGTCTTCGAGATGGACTGCGACTTCTCCCACGACCCGGAGGATATCCCGCGATTCATCGAAAGGTCGAACGCGGAGGATGCTGACCTCGTGCTGGGCTCGCGATACTGCGAGGGCATCCGTGTGATCAACTGGCCGATCAACCGCATGCTACTGAGCCTTTGCGCGGCCAAGTACGTGAAGATTATCACTGGCATGCCGTTCACCGACCCGACTGGCGGCTTCAAGTGTTTCCGCCGGCGGGCGCTGGAGTTGATCGACCTCGATCGCGTCCGGGCCAACGGCTACAGCTTCCAAATCGAGTTGACACACATCCTTTGGCGCACCGGGAACAAGATCGTTGAGGTGCCGATCATCTTCACCGACCGATTCATCGGCACCTCGAAGATGAGCGGCAAAATCGTCCGTGAAGCGGTCTGGATGGTGTGGCGGCTGTGGCTGCAGAACGGCCTCCGCCGCTGGCCAAGGAAAAAGAAATAACTTCCCGCTTGCCCAGGCGCTTGGCTAGAGCGTAAGGGTTTCGTTTGGCTCGGCCTGGGTGGAGACGTCGATCTGGAGGGTGTCGATGCCGGCTTGGCCAAGCTTAGCCGCGACGGCTTCCCTGGCGATCTCCGGCGTGTTGCAGTCGCGGCTCAGGTGGCCAAGCGTAACATGGCGTAGCGTGCCGTTGGCCAGGGTCTCGACCGCCTCGGCGGCGGCGGCGTTGGACAGATGACCGTGCCGGCTCATGATGCGCTGCTTGATGGCCCAGGGGCGGCGCGTGTCCTCTTGCAACAGGTTGAGGTCGTAGTTAGCCTCGATGAACAGGGCGCTCGCCCCGCGCACGCGCTCAAGTACCAACCGGGTAGCCTGTCCGAGATCGGTCAGCATTCCGATGCCGCCATCCGGGGTTTTCACGTGAAAGCCAACCGGATCCTGCGCGTCGTGCGGCACAGGGAAGTTCTCGACCGAAACGTCGCCAATCTCGAACGGCTCGCCGGTGACGAATTGGCGGATGTCGAGCCGGGTCTTCATCTTGAAACGCATCTCGTCTGCAGTCAGGCGATTGCAGTAGATTGGAATCTCAAGCTTGGCGCAAAGCGCCTTGAGGCCCTGCATGTGATCGGCGTGCTCGTGAGTCAGTAGGATGCCGTCGAGCGTCTCGGGCGAGCGACCCAACTGGGCCATACGTAGGCGAATCTGGCGGCCGCTGAGGCCGGCGTCGATCAGCAGGCGCGTCTGCTCCGTCTCAAGATAAGAGGCATTTCCCCCGGAACCGCTCCCCAAAACTGTGAATCGCGTGGGCACCAGGCGAGTCTAGGGGTGCGGGGGTGGCACGGCAATGAAGGGCGGAAAAAAGTTGTTCACAAATCGGGTGGCAAGGAGAGGTTGGCATGGTTTTGTTGTAGCAAATATTATGCCTTATTCACCTTGAATGTGCCCGCTCAAGTTCCTACTGTCGGGGCGTGGCACAGCAGGGATTCCAGATGTCGCAGAAGATGTCGCTCAACCAAGTGTTGGCGCCGCAGCTTCAGCAGTCCCTCAACCTGCTGCAGGCCCCCATGCTGGAACTCAAGGCCATGGTGGACCAGGAGTTGCAACTCAACCCGGTGCTGGAAGAGCAGGCCGCTCTGGATGCCGAGGCGCGCGAAAAGGAGGAGCCCGTCGAGGGGGACCAGGCCAAGGTTGATCTGGCCGAGCCACCGAGCGACACGAAGTACGATCCCACCGACGAGAGCAGCGCCGGGGAGCCGGTGGACGATTTCCAGAAGGAGATCAACCAGTTGATCGAGCTGGACCAGGAGTGGCGCGACCACTTCTCCAGCACCAATATCCCATCGCGCAATTCGAAGCAGGAGGATGAAAAACGACAGTTCATGCTTGAATCGGTGACCACCAGCCAGTCGCTGCAGGAGTTTCTGCTGGAGCAGGCTCGCTTGTCGGATTTTGGGGAGCAGCAGTTCAAGGTCGCCGAGTTGATCATTGGCAACATCGATGACGGCGGCTTCCTGCAGTCGAGTGTGGATGAACTGGTGTTTTCCAGTGGCCGATCGAGCAGCGAGATTCAGGCTGTGCTTGAAATCGTGCAGGCCTTTCATCCGCCGGGAGTGGCCGCCCGCGATCTGCGCGAATGCCTGATGCTTCAGCTTGAACGGGCGGAGCGCGCCGACTCACTGGAATATCGTATCGTCCGGGACTGCATGAACGAACTGGGCCGGCGGCGCATCCGCGAGATTTCCAAGAAAGTCGGGGAAACGGTCGATGCCGTTCAGGATGCATTGGAGCGCATCGGCAACCTTGAACCCAAGCCGGGCCGTGAATACCTGCCCGAGACCAATCAGTACGTTGTGCCGGAGATCTTCATTTCGCGCGGCGATGATGGCCAGTGGAAGGCTGTCTCGAACAACGAGTACATCCCCCGTCTGCGCATCAGCAACGCCTACAAGGACCTCATGGCACAGGCCACCACTTCGGGCGATGTGCGCGACTATATCCGGGACAAGATTCGTTCCGGTAAATTCCTGCTCAAGAGCATCCACCAGCGGCAGTCCACCATCCTGAATATCGCCCAGGAAATCCTGAAGCGGCAGGGGGAGTTCATGGAGAACGGGGCGTCGCACCTGCGCCCCATGACCATGTCACAAGTGGCCGATGCCGTGAGCGTGCACGAGACCACCGTCAGCCGGGCGGTTTCCGGGAAATACGTCGAGACACCCCACGGCGTGCTGGAGATGAAATACTTCTTCACATCGGGATTGGCCTCAAAGGACGGCTCCAGCCTGGCCAACACCAGCGTCAAGGAGATGCTCGCCGAACTGGTCAAGAAGGAGGACGCCACCAAGCCACTGTCTGACGAGGATCTGGTCAAGCTCTTCACAGACAAGGGCATCAAGATCGCTCGCCGTACCGTCGCCAAGTACCGGGCTGAGTTGAACATCCTGCCCTCCCACCTTCGCCGGACATATTAAACGATTGACTAAGCGCAAGGCTCTTGTCCCGTAAGAGCCGCACGGTGATCGTTTTGTACACCAAGCTCAGGCACTCGATGTCGCTGATCCCTTCCAGGCGCATCGCCTTGACCCGTCGATCCTGCAACGTGCCGTTCATTCGCTCCACCCGGCCCTTGACCTGGGGGCTTTGCGCCGGGATCAACTCGACGCGCAATTGCTCCATGGCCCGGTAAAGAGGATATTTTCATGGAGTTATGACACACGGTTGGCCAAGTGGATTGCATTTTGCGGGGAAGCACGGTTCAATTCGCTGCGTACAGCATTATCATGAAAAAACGAATCACCACATGGGCGCTGGCGTTGG
>CAJWEP010000211.1 GCA_913030945.1 uncultured Verrucomicrobiota bacterium | reverse complement strand
AGTAGACGGTGGCCGAGTAGAAATCGACGTTCGGGTAGAGGTTCTTTTCGCGCTGCATGATTTCGGCAATGCGCTCGCTCATATCGAGCCACTTGGTTTCGCCGAGCTTGGCACCGAGTTGCTGGGCCATTCGCTGCAGGTGCGGCGCGCGCGGATCGAGCACCTTGTACACACGGTGGCCGATGCCCATGATCTTCTTTTTGTTCTTGAGGCAGTCGGCGACGAAGTCGTCCACTTTGTCTAGGTCGCCAATCTCCTGCAGCATCTTGATGACGCCCTCGTTGGCGCCGCCGTGCAGCGGGCCCTTGAGCGTGCCGATGGCGGAGGTAATCGCGGAGTACATGCCGCTTAGGGTGGCAATGGTGACGCGCGCCGAGAAGGTCGAGGCGTTCATGCCGTGGTCGGCGTGCAGGATGTAGCACATGTCGATTGTCTTTTCCTTTTCCTCGATCGGCTTTTCACCGTCGATGAGGTACAGGAAATTCGCCGCCTCGCCAAGGGACGAGTCGGAATCGGGCAACGGCTTGTCCTGCCGGGCCAAATGGAAGTAGGCCGTGATCACCGGCACCTGTGCGATCAGCTTGATGGCACGCTTGGTCTGATCCTCCAGTGAATCCTGCCCTTCGGGCGGTTCGTAGCAGGCGAGGGCGGAAACCAGGGTGCGGATGGCCCGCATCGGCGAGGTGTTCTTGGGGAGTTGTTTGATGATGTCCACCACGCCGCTAGGCAACTCGCGGGCGGCGGCCAACTCCGCCTTCAGGGCTTCCAGTTCGGCCTGGTTCGGCAACTTGCCGCGATGCAGCAGATGTACGACCTCCTCATAGGTTGCGTTACCGGCCAGCTCATTAATGTTGTAGCCCCGGTAAATCAACTCCCCGTCGAGTCCGCGCACGCTGCTGAGCTTCGTGGTGGCGGCGACGACTCCTTCCAGGCCCTTCGCGGGCGCAGGTTTTTCTGTGTCACTCATTTTAAATTCTTTCAGGCGGTCACGCGCCGACGGTGTGATAATCGCATCGGTCGGAATGCCATCCAGCCCGCCCTTGCGCTGCAGCTCGTTAATATCCTTCAAGCTGTAGACTTTTTTCATCCGTCCCCATCCAATGTGAATACCCTCGGACGGGTCGGGCACTTTAGTAAAAACCGGTTTTCGGCGCAATGGTTTTTTTCGGAACCCATCGCTTGGCCAAGTGCTTACAGCCCCCGGTAAATGCACCGGGCAGTGCAGGTTTCGGCCACTTCCACAGCGGTTAACAGGGGCAGGTTCGGCTTCAGTCGCTCCCAGATCCAAATGGCCACATTCTCGCTGGTGGGGTTTTCAAGGTCCTCAATTTCATTGAGATACCGATGGTCGAGCTGTTCCCAGAGCGGCTTGAATGCCGCCGTGATGTCGGCGTAATCGATCACCCACCCGAGCCTGGGATCGCAGTCGCCCTCGACGACGATCTCTGCTCTGAAGCTGTGGCCGTGCAGCCGGCGGCATTTGTGTTCCTCCGGCAGGTGCGGCAGCAGGTGGGCGGCTTCAAATTGAAATGTTTTCCTAAGTTCCATGATTCGGTCACGCGGTCTCTAGATCGCTCCAGCGGATCAGCTCGCCCAGCGGCGGCCGTCCGTCGTGTCGCCAAGCCAGGGGTGGTCGCTGCATTTGGCCCAGCGGACACATCCGCGGCATGCCCCAACGGGCCAGCGGCACCGCCAACTCCCGCATCCGCGCCTCGCTGGCGGCCAGCCCGACGGTGGACATCGACTCGCGCACTGGCTCCAGCACGTGCAGTGCCTCCTCGAGATGCTCAATCGGCTTGACGAAGATGAACCGGTTGAGGGGCGAGGTCTGAAACTGCTTTTCATCCTCGTACACCACCGTCCAGTTGGTCGACTCTTCGCTCTCCCAAAGCAGCGTGCCGACGTTGTTGGTCGAGCGGATTTTGTAAAAGCGCCGGGCCGTCGAGATCGCCGCCGCCTCATTCGTGTGGATCGGGCCGCGCGGCATGGCGTCGTTTCGCGCCTCGAGTTCCTCGGCGAGCATCTCGGCGAAGCGCTCCGGCTTGAGGCTACCAAATTGCTCGACATAAATCACGTGCGGCGACAGGCATCCCTGCTGGTTCCAGGCTATGACATCGTCGGCAGTGCGGGAAAGGATCGCCCGCGTGCCCATCACCTCGTTGGCCAGTTTTTCCACGTAACCAAAACTGACGCGATGCCCGTAGCCGACCAGCCGCTTGGCCAGGGGCAGCTGTTGGCGGATCGCACTGAGTGTCCCGTCGCTGCCGCTGGCCACCACGCAGTCGGCCTCGGCGAACAGCGCCGACTCGAGCGCCTTGTTGCCACCCTTCCACTCGGCGATCTCGAGGGACGCCGCCAGGCCCGGCTCGACGCTGTGTAACGAGTGCCCGAACAACCGCGGCAGCAGCGACTTGCCGGAGGCGCACTTGATGAACTGCGCGGAGCGCAGCAGCAGTCCGAACGCGATCGACTGAAACACCGGCACCGGCAAGTTGCCCGGTGCGATGTGTGCGGTCAGTTGCGGCCCGTGAACCATTGACAGCGTCCGGTTCGGCTGGCTGGCGAACGACTGCAGGCGGGTCGGGTCGCCTAACTCCTGCGCCAGCATCATGAAGAACTTCTCCTGCGTCCAGTCCGCGAAACAGGCGTCCAGCCCGGCGGCGAGCACCTCGCGCGGAAAGCCGGTTTCCTCCAGGCTCGCGGCAAGCGCGATTTTGCGCAACTCGTAATCGGGCGAGCGCCACAGGCTGGCCACCTCGGTGAGTTTGGCAATGACCGGCTCGTTGCCGACCTGGGCGAGGTAGTCATCGCGGTTGTGCCGCAGCGCCTGGCACGCCTCAGTGACCAGGGTGGCGGTCAATTCTGCGCCCGGTTTGTCGGCCAAAAAGTAGTCCAATTGTGCTTCAGACATGGTCTAAATTCATCAGCGAGCAGCCGCGGGACTCCGCCAATTCGACCCGGCCCAGCAGTTCAAACCCATCGTTCCGGCGTTTAGCCAAGTCCTCCGTCTGGAGGCTAAGCACCGAGCCGACGTTGGCCAGGTCGACGACCTGCAACAGGCCCGCCTGGCCGGGTGCAACCTCCTGCATCGTTTCCGGAGAGACGATTCGCGCGCGTGCCCAGGGCGGAAACCGAAACAGGCGGGGAGCGGCGTTCGCTTGGTCTAGTTTGCCGTCATACGCCTGCGAACTCAATTCGCACATGCCGTATTCACAGATAATGCGTCCACCCGCGATGCCGAGCCTATCGGTAATGGCCCGGTGCAGCTCGGCCTTGGTCACTTCCCGCGAGCGGCCCTTGTAGCCGCCGGTCTCCATCGCCGCCGAGCCGCTTGGCAGCTCAAATACCATCGCGCCGTCGTCCAGATGATCCAGCAGATGCACAAACGAAAACGTGGTGCCGAGAATTGTGACCGGTTCGTTTTGCGTGGTGCAGTCATGCAGGAAATCCACCGCAGCCTGGCCGTCAAGCCGCCATTGGCTGTCGGCGGCGAAGCATCGATCGCGCTTGGCCAAGCGCTTCGCCACGGTGTCCATCATGTGCACCAGCGACGACTCCGGCGCTTGGCCAAGTTCGGGAATCAGAAACAGAAGCCGATTAGGCGAGTTGCCGATCACGTGTTCGGAGAACCAAGACCAAAGCGAGGCGTGATACACGTTCAATGTGTTGCGATCGTGAAAGTGTCGGCTGCGGTCGGCTCGGGTCGTGCCGCTCGAGCGGAACACCGTCTCGCGGTCGGTCTCCGGCAGCACAGTCAACTCAAGCAACTTGAAGGCGCGCGTCGGCACGGACGGAATGTTGCGCCAATTGGTGAGCGTTTCCGGCGTGCGGTTTTCCGAGCAGCAAAAATTGGCGAACGGGGTGTTTTGCTCAAACTGAAATGCGAAGAGGCCAAGCGCGAGTTCATCGAACCCACCCGTGCCCGGCTCGTCGGTGCAACGCCGGATAAACGTGCACACCGCGTCGCGGGCTTCGGCCAGTGATGTAAAGGATGTCATGCGGTTTTATTGGGCGCGATCGCGCCGGGCTGGTTTTCCGCCACAGCCAAGCGCGGGAAGGTACGGTCAAGCCGACGGCTTGGCAACAAATGGTTTTGTCACCGGGCGGAGCCTGTGGTTTGCTCTCGCCCATGAAGGAGTACGTGTTTTTATTGGCGGTGGCAGTGGTGCTGGCTGGGTGCGGTGGCGGAGGGGCGCCCCCGGCGGAAGCGCCCAAGCCGGCCCTGCCGGACAATGTCACGGTCACGCCGGTTGCAAAGGTTGACCCCTCCAAGGAGGAGGTTCATCAACCGGGGAAACTGACGCTTGGCCAACCGACCGGGGAGGTTCAGCCGGAGGCCAAGCCGACTTCCGCCCCGAAACCCGAAGCCAAGCCGCAGGGAGGCGGAACCGTTGCTCCGAAAGAGCCTGTGACGGCCGCCAAGGTGGAGGGCGAGGGCAGCTTGACGAGGGAGAACGGCCAGTATCTCGCCGGTGGCACGCCGTTCGACGGCCAGTTTGTCGATCATCACGACAACGGCAACAAGTCGGTCGAGGGGAAATTCGTCAACGGCAAACAGCAGGGCATCTGGGCCTTTTACCACGAGAACGGGAAGCGGTTCCGCACCGGCCAATACGTCGATGGCCGGGCCAACGGGCAATGGACCATCTGGCGCGAGGATGGCAGCAAGTGGACGGAGCAAACCTATGTCAACGGCCAGTTGAACGGCGTCGAGACGCGCTGGCATCCCAACGGCCAGAAGCAGTCCGAGGCCACTTGGCAGGGCGGCAGGACGATCTCCAAGCAGGAATGGGACGAGCAGGGCGTGCCCAGGCAATAGCCGCGCTGCTGCCCGGCTTGAGTCGCATCAGAGTGGCCGAACCGGAGGTGCAGCGAACTCACCGCGGCGCGCGGCTTGTGCAGAACGGTTCGGTGCTCAGCGAGGTGCTCTCGAAACCGGGAGCGACCGACAGCGTGTTCGACGCGCTGGCTGCTGCGGTGCGGCTTTTTTCGCCGGGAGATCGCGTGGGTATTCTTGGTTTTGCCGGGGGCGGCATGATCGCCCCGCTGCGTGCAATGGGCGGCGGGCACAAACTCAGCGGTGTGGATCTGGATCGCGCGGGTTACGAGCTTTTTTGCGACCTCAGCGTCGATTGGATGGGAGACGTGCGCTTCACGCAGGCGGATGCCGTCGAGTGGCTGAGGTCGGAGCGCGGCAGGTTCGACCTGTTGTTGGAGGATCTTTCCGTTGGTCGCGATGGCGATGTGTTCAAGCCGGACGTCTCCATCGACACGCTGCCACGGTTGATTCAATCGAAGCTCAAGCCAGGCGGTGTGGCTGTATTCAACCTGTTACCACCGGACGACCGGTCGTGGGCTGAAATGACGGCCAAGGTCTGCGCACCGTTTGAGTTTCGCCTGCAGGTGTTGTTCGAGAGCTATTACAACCGATTACTGGTACTGGGCAACGAGCCTTTGCCGGCAGTTCGTGAGGTGTCGCGCCGGCTGCGCGAGTCGCTGGTTTCGATCGACTCGGAAATGGCAGTCGACATCAGCGTGCGTTCGTTGCGCTTGGCTAAGCGATGAAGCGGTCCAGCAACAAGGCGTTTACGCTGATCGAGTTGCTGGTGGTGATCACCATCATCGCGCTCCTTGCTGGGATGCTGTTGCCGGCCTTGGCCAAGGCCAGGACCAGGGCGAAGTCGATCCAGTGCGGATCGAACATGCGGCAAATTAGCCTGGGCGTGACGATGCACGCCGACGAGCGCGAGGGCGCCCTGCCGATCGCCACGAATTTTGCTGAGCCGGAGTCGTCGTCGCACCGGATCTGGGTGACGGCGGTCGCGCAGTTCATCGGCAACCGGGAGGTGTTTCTCTGCCCGTCGGCGCAGGATGGCAGGTTCGGCGGCGACTGGGCCAACCGCAACTGGCACTCGATCGGATACAACGGGGCGACGACATTCGATCCGCGAGGGATCGAGGGCGCGCCGACGAAGCCCAAGCTGGTGTCCGTACCGGAGCCGAGCCTGGCCGTGTTGTTCGCCGACACGCCAAGCGGGCCAATAGAGAAAAAGTACCGAGGCTATGTTTTTAGCCCAAAAAACGGCAAACGAAATAGGTTTGATCCCAGGCGCTCGACGCCGCTGGTCTCCGATCGCGATCTCGTTGCGGAAATGAGCGGCAAACTGCCCAGTCAACTCAAGCCGGTGCTGGCTAGGCACGGGGCCAACGGCGATGACACGGGCCGGAGCAACCTCGTGATGGCTGATGGCCGGGTGGATTCGCAGACGGCCGCGTCGATCCTGCGACAGGATGCGGGCGCAAACCTGGTATGGGATTTCAGGCGGGAGTGAGCCAACAAGCCAAGCGCTTGGCCAAACGGACGGGTCAGTGGTTCCGGACGTGCCCGTATTTGCCGTTGCGGCGG
>CAJWEP010000210.1 GCA_913030945.1 uncultured Verrucomicrobiota bacterium | reverse complement strand
GACTACAGTATGGGCGACCGTTTTCGGCTGGAAGCAACTGCATTGACATCCGGATTGTACGGTTTTCTCAACAAGAAAAAGAGGGTCGAGTCGCGCCTGTTTCAGGTTGAGGCCTCATTTGACCTGGTCAATTGGAGGACGGCAAAAGTGTTCGATACCGGAAAAGCGCCGTTCATTTTCAAGGACTCCAAAATTATAAAGTACGGTCAGAGGTTTTTTCGCCTGCGGCCTTACGTGATCCCCTTGGAACCACCTTTCAATCGAATCGACCCTTATTATGATTTGTTTCAGGCCCCTCAAATTGAAGGAAATCTCGATGGACAAGCTCATGAGTTATTTACATATGTATATAATCCCGGTTTCGAGGTGGTCTCCGAGGGGCAGCGAGGCCAGAGCACCTATCTTTCTGGTCAACTAACTTATGCTCAATTTGCAGAGTATAATGGAGGCGTCTGGAATGGTCTAACAGATCACTCGGTTTCAATTGGACTCGGCTGGAACCGGGAAGGTATCCGTCTTATTGTTGTTGTTGAAGACGACGTGCATCATCACACCAAGGAGGAGGCTGATCAGGGAGATGCTGTGCGTCTTTTGTTTACCGATGCCAATCGAGAGGAGGTTAAGAGCGAGTATTTGTTTGCCTTGGCGGAACCCTATAGAGGGGATGATTACCTATACCAAAAAGGAATGCTGGGAGACACGGTTAAAGGGTCAAGGGTCGGGTATGCAGAACAGATTTCCGGCGAAGGCAACTTTGACGTTGTAATGTTTCGCACACAAAAGACGATTGATCCTCACACCGGCACGACCATTTATGAGATGTTGTTTTCGCCTGAAGCAATCGGTTTGGAGAGTCTCTGGAAAAACGTCAAGTTCGGTCTCGGAGTTGCGGTGATTGACAGCGACCCGGATGCACCCGGTCTGAAGGGTTGGTCTGGCTGGGGGCCGGAAAGTGTCGTATTGGAGGCGAATCCAGCTGAAACAGCCCTGGTAACGCTTGATGGGAACAGAGGCGGGAACGGTGGCGAGTGAAAACGGGTATCTGCACGAACTTTAGTGGGCGCAACACGGTTTGGGAAAAATCGATTGACTTGGGCAGGTGCCACCGCTAGTTTCCCGCGCGATGGCGAGTTTTAGCCTACAACGACTGCTGCTGGGACTGGCGCTTCTTCGAGGTGTCAGGGCGGTTGTGGTTTAAACTTGTTACTAAGACTTTTGTAAACCCCGCTGCCAGGAGGCAACGGGGTTTTTTGTTGAATCACCAGAACCGAGAGATAATGACATGAAAAAAAAACGGATCATCATTTTTGACACGACCCTCCGCGATGGCGAGCAATGCCCCGGCGCGTCGATGACGCTGCGCGAGAAACTTGAGGTTGCGCGGCAACTGGCCCGGCTGAAGGTGGACGTGATCGAGGGCGGTTTCCCGGTGATCAGCGATGGCGACTTCACCGCAGTCAACACCATCGCTCGGGAGATCAAGGGCCCGACCGTCGCCGGCCTGGCCCGCTGCGTGACAAGGGACATTGAGGCGGCCGGCAAGGCGGTTGCGCCGGCCGGCAAAAAGGGGCGCATTCACGTGTTTCTCGCTACGTCAAAACTGCACCGCGAGTTCAAGCTCGGCAAGGCGCAGAGCCAGATCATCAAGCTCGCCGTCGATGGCGTGAAGCGCGCCCGCAAGCTCGTTGCCGATGTCGAGTTCTCACCCGAGGACGCCTCCCGCACCGAACCGGATTTTCTCGTTGAGGTCTGCCAGGCGGCCGTTGATGCTGGTGCCACGACCCTGAATATCCCCGATACCGTCGGCTGGGCCGTGCCGGGGCAGTTTGCCGAGTTGATCAGGCACCTTCACGACTCCGTGCCGGAATTTCGATCCGGCAAGGCGATCATCAGCGTGCATTGCCACAACGACCTTGGCCTCGCCGTGGCCAACTCGCTCGCCGCCGTCGAGGCCGGCGCGCGGCAGGTCGAGTGCACCGTCAACGGCATCGGCGAACGGGCCGGCAACGCCGCGCTCGAGGAGGTCGTCATGGCGTTCAAGACCCGTAACGACGTTTACTCCGGCTACACCTGCGGCGTGGCGGCGAAGCAGATCGTGAAGGCCTCCAAGCTGGTCGCGCGCATGAGCGGCCTGCCGGTGCAGCGCAGCAAGGCGATCGTCGGCGAGAACGCTTTCGCGCACTCCAGCGGCATTCACCAGGACGGCATCATCAAGAAACGCGAGACGTACGAGATCATGGATCCGGAGGAGGTCGGCTGGGGCCAGACCGAGCTGCCGTTGACCAAGCACAGCGGCCGCGCCGCGATGGCCATGCGTCTCCGGCATCTTGGCTTCAAGCTGACCGACGAGGAGGTTACCAACGTCTTCAGCCGCTTCAAAGAGGTTGGTGACAAGAAGAAATTCGTATACGACGACGACCTCGGCGCATTGGTCGACGGCCAGATGACCAAGGTGCCCGAGACGTGGGTGATGGAGTACCTCAACGTCACCAGCGGCAACCACACCGTTCCCACCGCCACCGTGCGTCTAAGGAAGGCCGCCACCGGCCGATCCAAAAAAGAAACCGTGCTCGAGGACGCCGGCGTGGGCGACGGCCCGGTGGACGCCGCGCTGAAGGCGATCGACCGTCTTACCGAGACGTCCGGGCGCCTGAAGGATTACGCCATCCGCGCCGTGTCACAGGGCAAGGACGCGCTGGGCGAGGTGAGTGTGAAGGTCGATTTCGGCGACGGCGATCTTGTCACCGGCAAGGGCGCGAGCACCGACATCATTGAGGCTAGCGCGAAGGCCTACCTGAACGCCGTCAACCGCAACCTCAACAACGGCCGCCGTAAGAAAAAGCTCCGCAAGGCCAGCGGTCAGCCGTAGGGATCGAAGCTTTGTAGGTTCCATTCCTCGACGAGGTCGGGGTTGATCTCGTCGAGGAAGCGTGAGCGCTGCTGCATCGCCTCGCCGCCGGAGCCGTGCATGAAGCGAAGCAGCGGGTAGCTCAGGTACAGCTCCGTCTTGGCGCGGGTGACGGCGACGTAAAAGAGCCGCCGCTCCTCCTCTTCACCGTCGGGGCTCTCGATCGCGCGGCTCGACGGGAACAATCCGTCGCATAGCATCATCACGAACACCGCGTCAAACTCCAGCCCCTTGGCCTGATGAATGGTCGAGAGCCGGATTTGCTCCGGGTCGGGGTTGCTCTCGCGCTTCGTGTCAGTGTCGAGGTTGGTCAGCAGCGCCACTTCGCTGAGGAACGCCTCGGTCGTTTCGTACTGCTCGGCGAAGCCGGCGACCTGCTCGAGATCCTCCAGTCGTGAGTAGTAGTTCGGGAACTTCTCCTGCAAATAATCCTCGTACCCGGCGACGACGACCATGCGGATCAGGTGCCCCGGCCCCTTGGCCTGTTCCTCCTCCAGTTGGCCAAGTGTCTCGGCGAACTGCTCCCAGCCAAGCGCGGCCTTCTTTGGCGCCTGGCCGGCGATGTCGCGCAGCGCCTTGGCCAAGCTTGGCCCCTTGGCCAGGTGCGCGGTGAACGTCGCCCACAGCTTGGCCGCCGACTTGGCCCCGACGCCCGGCAGCAGCAGCACGATGCGCTTGAACGCCAGCTCGTCGCCGGGATTGACGAGGAGCTTCAGGTACGCGGCGACGTCCTTGACATGCGCCTGTTCAAAAAACCGGATGCCGCTCGTGAGCACGAACGGAATGTTGCGCCGCGTGAACTCGAGTTGCAGCTCCAGCGCGTGAAAGTGCGATCGGTACAGCACGGCCATACCCTCCAGCGCCATGCCCTCGTCGCGCAATTCGAGCGCGCGCTGGGCGATGAACTCCGCCTGCTGGTTGGCGTCGTTGCAGCAGACGAGCGCCGGTTTCATGCCGGAGTCGCGCACCGGCGCGAGCACCTTTTCGAACTGCTGCGGGTTGCCGGCGATGACAGCGTTGGCGCAGTCGAGAATCTCCGGTGTGCTGCGGTAGTTTGTCTCGATCTTGAACACCTGCGTACCCTTGTGGCGTTCGGGGAACTCGAGCACGTTGTGGAAATTCGCGCCCCGCCATGAGTAGATGCTCTGCGAATCGTCGCCGACCGCCATGATGTTGTGATGCCGCCCGCCGAGCAGGTCGATCAGTTCGCACTGCACCTGGTTCGTGTCCTGATATTCGTCGACGAGAATGAACTGAAACCGCGCCTGGAACGACTCGCGCGCCTCACTGTTTTCGCGCAGCAATCGCAGCCACTGGGTGAGCAGGTCGTCGAAGTCCATCACGCCGTTGGCCCGCTTGCGCCTGGCGTAGGCGGCGTGCGCCCGGGCGATTTCGTCGGTGAGGCTCTCGAAATAGGAGTAGCGCTCCTCCATCACCTGGCCAAGCGGCAGGCCGGTGTTGAGCGACATCGACAGGATGTCGCACACCAGGTCCGGCTTGGGGAAACGCGCCGCCTTGGTGTCAATGCCGGCATCGGCGATCGCCGCGCTCATCAGGGCCTTGGCATCATCGCGGTCCATGATCGTGAATGACGGTGGATAGCCGACCGCCTCCGCATGCCGCCGCAACACCCGGTGGCCGACCGAGTGGAACGTCCCTCCCCAGAGCCCGGCCGTGTCGCCGCCAATCAACTCCTGTACGCGGTCCATCATCTCGCGCGCGGCCTTGTTGGTGAACGTCAGCAACAGGATGCGGTCCACCGGGATCCCCTGCTCAAGCAGATACGCCACACGATAGGTCAGCGTTCGCGTCTTGCCCGCTCCGGCTCCTGCCAGCACCAGCGCCGGCCCGGGCGTGGCCGTGACAGCCGCGAGCTGCTGCGCGTTGAGCTCCGCCTCGTAGTCGATGTTGAGCTCGACCGGCGCGCGGAAAGACTTGAGGGCGTACTCCCTTGGCACGCGCCCATTCAAACGGCCAAGCGCTTGGCCAAGCGAGACTATTTTGGTGAGTTCCTGGCCAAGCGGAGGTTTATGAGGCCAGGCTGGTGAACGGCGCCCACGGCAGGTTACGCACGACGGCGTAAATCAACATCCCGACGACCAGGCCGATGACCAGCCAGACGTTCGCGAACAGGGTGCGGAATGGCTCCGCCAGTGTTGCCGAGCGGATGTATCGGCCGAAGTCGGTCACGCCCATCCCGAGGAGGCACAGGATTCCTGGGTTGAGCCGAAGCGCCTCAAGCACGTTTCCATGTGTCAACTGATACAGCGCCCGTGAGGAGCCGCAACCGGGACAGGAGTAGCCGGTCGCCATATGAAAGGCGCACTTGGGAAAGAAGGTTTGCTTGCTTGGGTCGAGGAAGAACAGTGCCACCGCGCCACCCAGCGCGATCACCGGGATGCCGATAATGATCGTGAGGTGCTTTGAGGACATGAATCGTTCTGCCGGTGTTGCCGGTCAGAAGGGCCCGAACTGGGACGAAAACAGGACGATCATCAAGATGAACACGATGCAGAAAAACGCCCCGCCTAGAATTCCAATCCACGCATGAACGGTTCCCTTGGCTTCCGGGTTGGCCTTGACTTTTTTGAGTCCAATGATACCGAGGATCAACGCTGGAAGGGCCAGCACGAAACCGGCCGGGGGACACAACAAGCCAAGTCCGCTGAATACGGCGAGGTAGTATCCCACCAACGCCGGGGTGTTCTTGTACGGGATCAACGTCGATACTCCGCCGTCCCCCTTTGGCGCGGTTGCTGGCAGATCCGGCGCAGATTGGAACTCGGGCAGGGTGCCCAGTGGCACCCATTCGCTGGAGGCATCCATCTGCACCGATGTCTCGCGGGTGCATCGGTTTTGAGCGATCCACTGTTGCAACTCCTCTGTACTGACTGGCCCGTACTCGGCACCGTCCGTTCCCTTTATTTTGTATTGCTGGCTCATGGATTCAGTTCGTCAAATCTCAACGCCTTGGGAGCGTAGGTAGTCTTTAACCTCTGGGTCGTTCAGGAAAATCAGATTGACGATGCCCATGATCAGGTTGAGTCCATCGCAGCAGATGATATTGATGATCTGCATAATCGCGATTGACTTGGCAGAGGTATAAGCCGGGGCTGGGTTGGTACCCAGCATTTGGCTGCCCTTGATAATGGCCATGATGCCGAAAATCAGCGAGTAAATGGGGCAAACAATAAAAATGCACCCGATGCCTAAAGTTGCCAATCCTAGAATAGGCAAGTAAAACAAAGTAACCATTATCGCCACAAGGATAGCGCCGATTCCCCCCACCAAAGTCATAATGGAGATAGCTTGGATTTTCCCGGGTTTTTTTATCGGTTGGCCTCCGGGAGTCGCCGCTGCGACAGGTGCGGCCGCAGGTATCGTGGGTGGAGTGGATGGCACCGGAGACTCCGCCGCTTGGCGGCAAATGTAGCTGAGTTCCTCGATTTGGTTCAATGGGAGCCATTCGCCGTCGGGTGTTTTTCGGACCAGCGAGTTGC
>CAJWEP010000209.1 GCA_913030945.1 uncultured Verrucomicrobiota bacterium | reverse complement strand
CCTTATCGAGTTGCTGGTGGTGATTGCCATCATCGCCATTTTGGCCGCTCTGCTGCTGCCGGCCTTGGCCAAGGCCAAGACCAAGGCCCACGGCATCTCCTGCATGAACAACAACAAGCAGCTCATGATGGGGTGGTCGTTTTATGCTGACGACGCCGACGACAATGTCACTTGGTCCTATGGTGATCTTGGTAATGCCAACCGGCCAACTTATGAATGGGGGTGGATGGGGAACATTTCAATCGATTACAGCAGCGATCCAAAGAATTGGGATCCATATGATAGGTTTGCTCTTGTCCGCAGCCCGATCTGGAAGCATGTCGGCCAGAGCGCTGGCGTATTCAATTGCCCTGCTGACACTAGTACAGTCAATGCCGGAAGGCATGGCACCAGACCTCGTGTCCGAAGCATGTCCATGAACGCCTGGGTTGGAGGGAATGGTCAACACGGAAGCAACTCCGGCCACTATACCTGGTTTGGAGGGCCTAATGACGGGACTATGTTCCTGAGTCGCAGCGACATGGTGGCTCCCGGCCCATCCCAAACATGGGTCTTGATTGATGAGCGGATGGACAGCATCAATGATGGGTTCTTTGTCATCTGGATGCCCGGTTACCCCAACATGTCTTCCACCAGAATGGTGGATTTTCCTGCCAGCTATCACAGCAAGGCCGCCGGACTATCCTTCGCCGATGGCCATGCTGAAATCCACAAATGGCTCGATCCACGGACCACACCGGAGTTGCGGCACAACGGCAATATCTCACTGAATGTCCCTTCACCCAATAATGTGGATGTCAAGTGGTTGCAGGACCGCACCACTCGTCCCAGACGCTGATAGAGCGTGCTGAATGGCAGGCCTGAACTGGTATTGGCGCCGCCTCCGGGCAATGAGCCCGGTGGAGGTCGTCCTTCGGCTTCGCAAAAAGTGGTTCGAATTTAAAGACTCCAGGTGTGACCACTGGCCAGCGGCCGACCTGTCGCCGAGTTCAGTATTTCCCAAACTTCCCGATCCCGCCGTCGCACCCGAGCTGCTTCGCGAGTCGCTGAAACGTGACGCCGAACGCGTCGCCGGCGGCGGCCTGCGATTCTTCGGCCATCTTGATCTACGGACCGACACGCCGCCCAACTGGCAGCGTGACTACCTCGCCGGGATCGATGTGCCCACTGCCGAGTCGGCGTTCAGGCTCAACCACCGCGAGTTGCCCAGCGGTGCAGCGATCAAGCCGCTCTGGGAGCCAAGCCGTTGGTATGGCCCATTGCGCCTGGCCCAGGCCTGTTGGTTGCTCGGCAACCGTCGCAGCGGCGAGCACTGCCTCGACTGGCTCGAGGACTGGGTAGCCAACAACCCGCCGTACACCGGCTGGCACTGGACGAGCGCACTCGAGAGCGGCCTGCGCCTAGTTGCTTTCACATGGATTGACGCATTCCTGATCGCGTTCGAGGGTCGCGAACCGGGCGACTTGGCCAAGCGCTTGGCCAAGCTGCGCGCGGATATTCTGCCAGCGCACGCTTGGTTCACTTGGCGGCATCGCACGTTTGGTTCGTCAGCGAACAATCACCTGCTCGGCGAGTTGTGCGGTCTGGCCCTGGCCAATGCGCGCTGGCCCGGCTTGGCCAAGCTCGGCCCCGGCTTGCCCAGGCTCGGCCCCGGCTTGCCCAGGCTCGGCAGGCTGCTCGAGCGCGAGACGCTGCGGCAGTTCCACCGTGACGGTGGCAATTTCGAGCAGGCGCTCAACTACCATTTTTTCGCGTGGGAATTCTGCCGGGAAGCCCGGCAGGCACTCGACGCTGCCGGTGCGCTGCCGCCGGCGAGCCGGGAGCGCATCGACGCGCGGCTTGGTCAGGCGGCGCGGTTTTACCGTGAAGTGCAGGTGCCGTCCGCCCCGTGGGATTACGGCGACTCGGACGACGCATTCGTCATGCCGTGGTTCACGGACGAGTCGCGCGCCATCGCCGAGTGGTGGCAGTGGATCGCCGGCAATGCCGGTGAGTCGCCATTCCTGCACCTCATGCGCGGGCCGTTCGACGCCTGCCTAAAAAGCAATGAATCCGGCACCGAACAGGGTGGCTGGACAATTTTCTCCGACACCGGCATCGCCGTGAACGCGCTGGGCCACTGGAAGGCGCGATTTGATTTCTCGCCTCTCGGCTCCGGCTCGATGGCGCCGCACGGTCACCTCGACGCGCAGCACTTGTCGCTCTGGCTCAAGGGCCGCGCGATGGTGATCGATCCCGGCACCGGCGACTACCACGGCAACCCCAAGCTACGAAACTGGCTCGCCTCGCGCGACGCCCACAACGGCCCGTGCCCGAGTGAGGTCAGCTTGGCCAGCCGCGAGGGGCCGTTCCTCTGGGTCGACGCCCATCCCAAGCCGCTACAGAGCCTCGACGCCGAAGTGCTGGAAACGGAGATTCGCATTAACCGAACCAGCCTGTTGACGCGAATGGTAAAGCCGCTGTCCAACGAGCCTGAAGGCTGGATGGTCACCGACTCGTTCGAGCGGCAGCTTGGGCAGGCGGGCGAGTTCACGGTGCGCTGGCAGTTTGCGCCCGGTTGCGAAGTGGAGCGGACCGGCGAGCGGGCTTTCCGGGTGACGATCGAATCCGCGACCATGTGCGTTGATATCGGCATCGGCTGGGCGCTGGCCGAGCTATGGCGGCCAAGCGGCGACGAGACAGCCGGGCAACTCGACGGCATCGTCTCGCCGCGTTTCATGAAAACCGGGCACGCACCGTACCTGAAACTGACGGCCAAGCCGGGCGGTAACACCGACTTCACGACGACGTTCACCGCCGGGACCCGGCTTGAAACTTGAAGCTCCACGATGCGGCACTTGCCGTTGGGCGGGCGTTGCGGGTAAGTTGACCGCGTGCCGAAACCGGAATTTGTTCACCTGCACTGCCACACCGAGTTCTCCATGCTCGATGGGGCGTGCCGTGTGGATCGCCTGGTCGACAAGGCGAGCGAAATGGGCTTCAAGTCTCTCGCTATCACCGACCACGGGGCGATGTTTGGCGCGATCAATTTTTACCGGGCAGCTCGCGCCAAGGACATCAAGCCGATCATCGGGTGCGAGGTGTACGTCGCGCCTGGCAGTCGACACGAGAAAAAGTCCGGCGCACGCGGCAAGGAGGCATATTACCATCTCGTGCTGTTGGCCAAGGACGAAACCGGCTACCAGAATCTTGTCCGTCTGGCCACCGCCGCGCAACTGGAGGGCTACTACTACAAGCCGCGCGTTGACAAGGAGCTGCTCGCCCAGCACAGCGAGGGGCTGATCTGCCTGAGCGGCTGCCTGGCAAGCGAGATTCCCCGGTTGATCCTCGGAGAGGAAACGGACAAGGCGCGCGACCAGATCGACTGGTTCAAGCAGACCTTCGGACCGGAAAACTATTACCTCGAGCTGCACAACCACGGGATCGCCGAGCAGGCAAAAGTCAATCGGCAGCTCATACCGTGGGCCGCCGACATGGGCCTCAAGCTGGTGGCAACCAACGATGTCCACTACATCGAGAAAAGCGACTCTCACGCGCACGACTCGCTGATCTGCATCGGCACGCAGGCGCAACTCTCGGACACGAACCGCATGCGCTACGTGCAGGAGCAGTTTTACCTGCGTTCGGCGGAGGAGATGGCGGCATTGTTCGCCGAAGTTCCGGACGCGGTGCGCAACTCGATGGAGATTGCCGCGAAATGCAACGTTGAAATCGAGTTCGGCAAGCTGAACTATCCGGTGTTTCACCCGCCGGAAGGCCACACCCGCGAGGGTTATCTGCGGCAGTTTCTGGTGGAGGGCTTTGCGGATCGTTACGGCATGAAGGTTCGTGTCGATGGCGACAAGTTCGTGGTGGAGTCGCTTGCCGATGCCGGTCAATTGCCAAACTACTCGCCACAGGAAGACGCCGACCCGGAAGCCAGGCCGGGGCTGGATGATCCGGTTGTGGCCAATGCGGTTGGCGAACTCATCGACCGGGTCGATTACGAACTGGGGATCATGCAGCAGATGGGCTACATCAGCTACTTCCTCATCGTCGGCGACTTCGTACGGTACGGCCACGAGCAGGGAATCGCCTGCGTGGCGCGCGGCTCGGCGGCCGGGTCGCTGGTGGCCTATCTGTTGGAAATCTCCAACGTCGATCCGCTGCGTTACGGGCTGATCTTCGAGCGGTTCCTGAATCCGGAACGGATCAGCCCGCCGGACATCGACATCGACTTCGCCGACGACCGTCGCGGGGAGGTGATAGAATACGTCCGCGAAAAATACGGGCGCGACTCGGTGGCGCAGATCATCACCTTCGGCACGATGGGGGCCAAGTCGGTGATCCGTGATGTGGCCCGGGTGATGGGACTGAGCTTCGGCGAGGGGGACCGCCTGGCCAAGATGGTGCCCACCGAATTAAAAATCACACTTAAGAATGCGCTGCGTAAGTCGCCTGATCTCAAGGCGGCCTACGACGACGAGGAGGTGACCCGCGAGTTGATCGACACGGCGTTCGTGCTGGAGGATCTCACCCGCAACTCCTCCGTACACGCCGCGGGCGTGGTCATTGGTGCCGAGCCGCTGGTCAATATTTTGCCGCTCAAGAAGGACGAGGATGGCGCCATCACCACCCAGTACCCGATGGGGCCTGTGGAGGATCTAGGCCTGTTGAAGATGGACTTTCTCGGGCTCAAGACGCTGACGGTCATTCGCAGCACCTGCGAGATGGTGAAGCAGTGGCGCGACGTCGAGGTCGACGTGGATCGCGTGCCGACCGACGACCCAAAGGCGTACGACCTGCTAAACAGCGGCCACACGATCGGCGTGTTCCAGCTGGAATCGGGCGGCATGCGCGACTTGTGCCGGAAGTTCAAGCTGGGCTCGATCGAGCACATCACAGCGCTCGTGGCATTGTACCGGCCGGGGCCGATGGACCTGATCCCGGACTTCATCCGGCGCCGCCACGGCGAGGTGGAGATCAACTACCCGCACCCGCTGCTCGAGCCGATCGCCAAGGAAACCTACGGCATCCTGATTTATCAGGAGCAGGTGATGAAAGCCGCGCAGGTGCTCGCTGGCTACACGCTCGGTGCCGCGGATTTGCTCCGCCGAGCGATGGGCAAAAAGAAGGTCGAGGTGATGCAGGAACAGCGCGAGCAGTTCGTGCAGGGCTGCGCGGAGCACAACAACATTTCCAAGCGCAAGGCCAACGAGATTTTCGACTTGCTCGAGAAGTTCGCTGGCTATGGCTTTAACAAATCGCATGCGGCGGCCTATGCCGTGGTGGCTTATCAGACCGCCTACCTGAAGGCGCACTTTCCGGTCGAGTTCCTTGCGGCCAACATGACCAACGACATGGCCGATACGGCCAAGCTGGGGGTGTTGACCGATGAGGCCCGTTCGCTTGGCATCGAGGTGCTGCCGCCGGATGTCAACGAGAGCCAGGAATTGTTCGCCCCGGCGCGGGACGGCTCGGTCATCCGCTTCGGCATGGCGGCGATCAAGGGCGTCGGCGGCATCGCGGTGGAGGAGATCATCCAGGCCCGTGAGGCGGGCGAGCCGTTTGCCGACCTGTTCGACCTGTGCGATCGCTGCGACACGCGGACGGTGAACCGCAAGGTGCTTGAGGCGCTCATCAAGAGTGGTGCGTGCGATTGCCTCTCCGGCACACGCGCGGGGCAGTTCTCCGTCATCGACCGCGCCTTGGCCAAGGCGTCGAGCCAGGCGCGGGACCGCGAGTCCGGCCAGACGTCGCTCTTTGGTGCGTTCGAGGAGAGCAGCCAGTCGTTGCAGGACAAGGTGCCCGACCTCGCCGAGTGGGAGCGCGGAGACATCCTCGGCGCGGAAAAGGAACTGCTCGGCTTTTACGTGAGCGGCCACCCGCTCGACCCGTACCGCGAACTGCTCGGCCAGTACTGCCTGCACGATAGCGAGACGGTCAAGGAACTGGAGAGCCGCAAGGTGACACGCGTCGGCGGGTTGATCGCCGCCGTGCAGCGCGGCATCTCCCGGCGCACCAACAAGCCGTACGCCATCGCCACGGTCGAGGATCTCAAGGGCACGTTTCAGGTGCTGTGCATGAACGAGAACTACGATAAGTATCAGGAACTACTGCAGTCCAACAGAACCGTGCTCGTCATCGGCGAGGCCAACAACAGTGAGGACACGCCCAAGGTTTTCCCACAGGAAATCATCCCGCTCGATGACGCCCCGGCCAAGTTCACCGAGCAGGTTCAGTTCCGGCTCAATGGCGGCGAGCTAAGTCCGGAGAAGATGGATGAAATTCTCGGCCTCACCACAGGTCATCCCGGCCGGTGCCCGTTGTACCTGTGCATTCGGCGGAAGGACGGCCGGCTGGTGTTTATCGACACGAGCGACAGGTATTTCGTGCGCCCCTCGGAGCGGTTGCGCACCGAGGTGAACGCGATGCTCGGTCCGAACTGCTACTACGCAAAGGTCGACACCTCGCTGCCGGAGCCGGCCAAGCGACAGTGGCAACGAAAAGAAAACAA
>CAJWEP010000208.1 GCA_913030945.1 uncultured Verrucomicrobiota bacterium | reverse complement strand
TAGTCGCCGCCCTGGCCGCGATGCTGTTGCCGCTTGTCCTGCTGGAAAAGTTTCTCGGCAGCAAACGCAGGGCGGCGATGGACGACCTGGCCACGGTCATTTTCTCGAGTGGCAGCACCGGCACGCCGAAGGGCGTGATGCTTTCGCACTACAATGTCGTCTCAAACATCCAGCAGATTGGCCAGGCCTTCGCGCTGGATCGGAATGACCGGATTCTCGGTATCCTGCCTTTTTTCCACTCGTTTGGCTTCACCGGCACGCTGTGGCTGCCGGCGCTGCTCGGTTCCGGCGCGGTGTATCACCCGAACCCGGTCGATGGTCGGGGCATCGGCGAGCTGGTGGGCGAGCATCGGGCGACGTTTCTGCTGGCCACACCGACGTTCCTGCAAATCTACATTCGAGCCTGCACGCCGGAACAGTTCGGCAGCGTCGAGTTTGTCCTGGCCGGCGCAGAGAAGTTACCGGAACGTCTGGCCGCAGCGTTCGAGGATCGCTTCGGGCTGCGGCCGATGGAGGGCTACGGCACGACTGAGACCTCGCCGGTGGTGACGATCAATACGCGCGACTTCCGCTCGGCCGGCTTCCGGCAGGTCGGGGCCAAGCGGGGCAGCATTGGGCATCCGCTGCCGGGCATGGTCGCGCGCATTGTCGATCCCGACACCGGGGCGCGGGTCGCGCTTGGCCAAGCGGGCCTGCTGCTCGTCAAGGGGCCGAACGTGATGCAGGGGTATCTTGACCAGCCGGAGAAAACCGCCGAGGTGCTGCACGACGGCTGGTACACGACCGGCGACATCGCGGCAATGGACGAAGACGGCTTCCTTGCGATCACCGACCGCCTGAGCCGCTTCAGCAAGATCGGCGGCGAGATGGTGCCGCACATCAAGGTGGAGGAGAACCTGCACGAACTGGCTGAGTTGACCGAGCAGACGTTCGCCGTGACCGGCGTGCCAGACGAGAAGAAGGGCGAGCGTCTGGTTGTGCTTTACCAGAATCTCGATGCGTCGGCTGTCGAGTCGGTTGCCGAGAAACTGGGTGCCAGCGATTTGCCGAATATCTGGAAGCCTCGCCGCGACCAGTTTTTCGAGGTGGACGCTCTGCCGTACCTCGGCACCGGTAAGCTGGACTTGAAACAGATCAAACTCGTCGCCGCCGAGTTGTCGCCATGACGGCTCCCGCGCTTGGCCAAGCGCTTGGTTTGCGGTTTTAGCCCGGCCGAGCTGGCGAAAAATAAGGCTTGCACTCGGTCGCCGTTGGGCGTATGCACAGTCCCGGCGGGCTTCTATCGCCAAGACCAATTAATAAATCGCCATTTCTGGCAGTTGGTTTTGTTCTCAATTCTGAATAATTCAATTCACGGTTTTTCGTGATTTACAAGGTGTGAGTAGTTTCAAAGACAACAGTAGGTCGAATAAGAATTCGTCCAACAGGAATAACCCCAATAGGAATAACCCCAATAGGAATTCTTCCCATCGGAGGCAAAAGCACAAGCGGCCTCAAATCGAGGTTCCCGAGACCGGCTCCGGTTACTTGGAAGTTTCCGACAAGGGCTTCGGGTTTCTCCGCTCGGCGGACAACAATTATCAGCCCAAGCCTTCCGACATCTTCGTGACGCCCGACACCATCAAGCGCACCGCCATCCGTGAGGGCGCCCTGATTGAGGGCAAGCTCCAGCCGCCCCACCGCGGCACCAGTCCGCAGCTCAAGGAGGTTATCAGCGTCAACGGCACCCCGTTCCAGGAGTACGCCGACGTGGTACGGTTCGAGAACCTCACCACCATCAATCCGATCGATAAATTCAACCTCGAGACCACGCCAGATATCGTCGAGACGCGCATCATCGATCTGGTGACGCCGATCGGCAAGGGCACCCGTGGCCTTATCGTCGCCCCGCCGCGCACCGGCAAGACAACTATCCTCAAGCAGATCGCCAACGCAATCACCGCCAACCATCCGGATGTGCAGGCGATCGTGCTGCTGATCGATGAGCGACCGGAGGAGGTCACCGACTTTACCCGCTCGGTGGACGCCGAGGTGATCGCCTCATCGAATGATCAGGACCTCGAGACACACGTGCGCCTGTCGCGCTTGGTGATCGACCGCTGCCGCCGGCTCGTCGAGTCCGGCAAGGATGTGTTCGTGCTGCTCGACTCGATCACCCGCGTGGCCCGCGCCTTCAACTCCGTGCATGGCGGCTCCGGCCGCACGATGACCGGCGGCGTAGACGCCCGCGCGCTGGAGATCCCGCGCAAGATTTTCGCCTCCGCCCGTAAGACCGAGGAGGCCGGCTCGCTCACGATCATCGCCACGGCGTTGATCGACACCGGGTCGCGGATGGATGAGCTGATCTTCCAGGAATTCAAGGGTACCGGCAACATGGAGCTGGTGCTCGACCGCAAGCTGGCCGAGCGACGGGTGTACCCCGCGATAGACATCCCCAAGAGCGGCACGCGTAAGGAGGAGATGCTCTTTCCGCCCCAGCACCTTGACGCGATCCACAAGCTGCGCCGCACCATGACCGACATGAATCCGATCGACGCCATGGAGACGATCAAGCAGGCCTTGGCCAAGTTCAAGACGAACGAGGAATTCCTTAGCACGCTCAAGTAGCGCCTGGCCAGGCACCATATTTTTTTTTCAGCGGATCCGCTCAGGTCCGTTTTTTTGTCTCCGGCTTTTGCTGGATGGGGCGGGGCGCTTGGCCTAGCTTGGCATTCGTTCATGGCAACCAGGCACAAACGAGTTCCCGAGCGAAACACCCGCCCGCCGATCGAGCGGATGCTCAAGATTCACAATCTGCTCAAGGCCGGCAGCCACCCCAACGCCACGCAGCTTGCCACCGAGCTCGAGGTCACCACCAAGACCATCTATCGCGATATCGCCTTCATGCGCGATCGCATGGAGCTGCCGGTCGTGTTCGAGTCGGCGTACAACGGCTACTGCTACGACGGGGAGGTCGGCCCGTTCCCGACCGTGCAGATCAGCGAGGGCGAGCTGTTCGCGATGCTTGTTGCCGAGAAGGCGATGCAGCAGTATCGCGGCACCAACTTCGAGAAGCCGTTGATGAGCGCCTTCCGAAAGGTCACCGACTCGCTGACCGACACCCTCTCGTTCAATCTCGACGACCTCGACCAGAGCATCTCGTTCCGCACCAGCGCCGAGCCGGTGCTGAACCTGGACGTGATCGACACCCTGGCCAAGGCTGCAGCCGGCAACCGGCAGCTGCGGTTCAACTATCGCAAGCCAGGCGCGCGCAGGGCCGAGTCGCGCGTCGTCGATCCGTACAACCTGGCCAACGTCAACGGCGAGTGGTTCCTGTTCGCCCACTGCCATTTGCGCAACGACATCCGCACCTTCACTCCGGCGCGCATCAGCAACATGCAGCCGACCGGCAAGACGTTCAAGTCACCAAAAAAGTTTTCGCTCGAAAAGCGGCTGCGCGGGAGTTTTGGCATCGTCACAGGTGAGAAGAAACAGGAGATTGTGATTCGTTTCAACGAACTCGTTGCCGACTACATCCGCGAGAAACGCTGGCACCCGACACAGAAGCAGCGGAACCTGAGGGACGGCGGTGTGGAGTTGACCATGTGCCTCGACAGCCTCAGCGAAGTGCAGCGCTGGGTCATGACCTGGTGCGGCAACGCGCAGGTCATCAAGCCCCCCGAGCTGGCCCGGTCTGTCCGCGAAGCCGCCCAACGCATCCTCGACACGAATAAATCGTAACCAGCCCTTGGCCAAGCGCTGATTTAGGGTTGGTTAGGTTGAACAGCACGGGCGTTGATTTCCCAGTCGTATGCCACAAACTTCAAGGGCCATTTTTTTCTCCGCGCTGTTTGCAGGCTGGCTCCGAGAGGTTCCAGGGCGTAGTCCAGCAGATAGTCAATCAGTGCTTCCGGGGAGTTGTTTTCACCTGTGAAATCCTCCCTGTACCACTCGAAAATTCGGGACAACCAAACAGCATTATTTTCAACTCGGACGTTTTTTGCATCGTTGACAAAGTCCCGGGAAGCCGTGTCGAGATCTTCTTCCGACCAAGTGCAAGCGCGCAGGGGTGGACAGGAACCGGATGCGCAGTTCAGCGCAAAATGTATTCGTGCGTCCTGAAGGCGTTCCCGCAGGATTTTGTTTTCCAAGTCATAAAGATTGGTTGTTCGCCCGCCGAGCACGATGGGTGAGTCATAGAAAAAACCTTTGCCGGGAATCAGGAATGAGGTGGCGGAGCGTTTGACTTCGCGAAGGTTTTTCAACGGCCAACGATTCAGGACGCCTCGTACCACCAGCGCGTTGTAGGCTTGAATCCAGTAGGCCCGCCTTGTGGTTGAGTCAGGAAACCACTCAGGATGATTCTCCGGACTGACGTTGGCTAACTGGGTGGAAAAATCCTCCAAGGCGGCAACATCATCCGGGTTGTTTTTCCATGCGTGATAATCAACTTTGCCGTCATCACCAGCGTACTTTTGGAGGAGCGCAACAAAGCGATTGTCCGAATACCCCTTGAATTCCTTTCGAGTCCATTTCACGGGAGGTCGTCGCTCGAACCAAAAAATAATCCCGACAAACACGACAAAGATCACGATCAAGGTGAGCGGGACAGTCTTTGTCATAACGTTGTGTTTGACGGGAAACTTATCGAGCCAAGCACCTTGGCCAAGTGCACAAAAACTGAGATGCTTGGCATCTCTAAGTTTAAAATGGCGCGGCGCTTGGTTTAGTAGCGGTAATGCTCCGGCTTGTACGGGCCGTTGACCGGGACGCCGATATAGTCGGCCTGCTCCTGCGACAGCATGGTGAGATTGGCCCCCAGTTTGTCCAGGTGCAGGCGGGCGACTTCCTCGTCCAGTTTTTTGTCCAGACGATAGACGCCGATTTTTCGATCCGGATTTTTTCGGATGTCGATTTGCGCGATCGTCTGGTTGGTGAAGCTGTTGGACATCACGAAACTTGGGTGGCCTGTGGCGCAGCCAAGATTGATCAGGCGCCCCTCGGCGAGCAGGTAGATTGAGTGTCCGTCCGGGAAGGTGAACCGGGTGACCGGGCCGCCGGGGATGGAGTCGTCCTTGATCACCTCGCGGGTGACGCCGTCCATCGCCTCGAGTTGGGCAACCTGGATCTCGTTGTCAAAATGACCGATGTTGCAGACGATCGTCTGGTCCTTCATCCGGCTCATCTGGTCGGCGGTGATGATGTCCTTGTTGCCGGTGGTGGTAACGTAAATGTCGGCTTCGGGCAGGGCATTCTCAACCGTGGTGACCTTGTAACCGGCCATGCAGGCTTGCAGCGCGCAGATCGGATCGACTTCCGAGACCATCACGCGGGCGCGCTCGTTGGCGAGCGACTCGGCGGAGCCTTTGCCCACGTCGCCGTAGCCGCAGATCATCGCGACCTTGCCGGAGACGAGCACGTCGAGCGCTCGCTTGATGCCGTCAACGAGCGAGTGGCGACAGCCGTAGACGTTGTCGAACTTTGATTTGGTCACCGAGTCGTTCACGTTGATCGCCTGGAAAAGCAGCTCACCGCGTTCCTCCATTTGCAGCAGACGATGCACGCCGGTGGTGGTCTCCTCCGAAACCCCGACCATCGCTTCGGCTACTTTGCTCCAGTGGATCGGCTTTTCGGACTGCACGCGCTTGAGGAGATTCTTGATGACCTGCTCCTCTTCACTCTCGGACTCGGTGTTCACCCAGTCACTGCCGTTCTCCAACTCGACACCCTTGTGAATGAGTAGCGTGGCGTCGCCGCCATCATCGACGATCTGATCCGGCCCAGATCCGTCCGACCACGTCAGCGCCTTAAACGTGCAATCCCAATATTCCTCGAGCGTCTCGCCCTTCCACGCGAACACCGGCACACCGGCCGCCGCGATCGCCGCCGCGGCGTGATCCTGAGTGGAGAAAATGTTGCAGGAGCACCAGCGAATATCGGCACCCAGTTCAATGAGCGTCTCGATGAGCACGGCCGTCTGCACGGTCATGTGAAGCGAGCCCATGATTTTCACGCCATCGAGCGGCTTCTCAGGGCCGTACTTTTCGCGCGTGGCCATGAGGCCCGGCATCTCCTTCTCGGCAATATCAATTTCCTTGCGGCCAAAGTCGGCCAATGTGATGTCGCGAACGTTGTAGTCCTTAGTCGTTTCAGTAAGTGTAGTGGTCATCAAAAAATCCCTATTTCGTAGCCCGCTTGAGCGCAGTCACCTTATCCGTTTTCTCCCATGTGATGGCGTCCAAGTCATCAACCTTGCCGAAGTGGCCGTAGTTGGTTGTCTTCGAGTAAATCGGGCGCAGGAGCTTGAGTTGCTTGATGATATTGGCTGGTTTGAAACTGAAGATTTTCTCCGCTGTGGCAGCTATTTTCTCATCGTCCACGATGCCGGTGCCGAAGGTGTCGATCGAGACGGAGACTGGATCGGGATAGCCGATGGCGTAGGCGAACTGGATTTCGCAGCGCTTGGCCAAGCCGGCGGCCACGATGTTTTTTGCAACGTAGCGGCCCATGTAGGCGGCGCTGCGGTCGACCTTGCTCGGATCCTTGCCGCTGAATGCCCCGCCGCCGTGGCGACCCATGCCGCCGTAGGTGTCGACGATGATCTTGCGGCCGGTCAGACCGCT
>CAJWEP010000207.1 GCA_913030945.1 uncultured Verrucomicrobiota bacterium | reverse complement strand
CCTTTCATACATGCCTCTGACATAGTCTTTCCTAGCCCTTAGCTATGCCAGCCCCTATTGGAATTTAGCTTGAAGGAACAATACGCCCTTGGTTGGGTTTGTGCCGTCTGACTTGGCTAATGATTCCTTAGCTTGTTGAAGCCGCCATCCCACGGACAAGGTGACGAAAGAATTTAAAACCCGGCCATGAGTGTTTCCTTTGTAGCCATTTTGGTCATCGCCTGCGGCATGGCGCTCTTGGCCAAGCGGTTGAAACTACCCTACACCGTGCTACTTGTGGTCGCGGGCTTAGCGGTGAGCCTGCTTCTTGACGGGGCACCCGGGTTGCGGGAGCATCTCGAGAAAATCAAGCTGCAGCCCGACCTGTTGCTGCAACTCTTCCTCCCCATCCTGCTCTTTGAGGCGGCGTTCCACGTGGATCTCAAGTCCTTCCTCAACAACCGGCGCGCCATTCTGTTCCTTGCCATCCCCGGCGTCATCATCGGTATGGTGCTCACCACCGCGGTTTTTGTGCCGGTCGCCAAACTGATCAGGGGAGATATGATGTGGCAGGTTGGCTTGATCACCGCCGCCATGCTGGCAGCCACCGATCCCATTTCCGTGGTGGCGTTATTCAAGGAATTCACCGTGTCGAAGCGGCTCGGCATTATCATCGAGGGTGAAAGTCTCATCAACGATGGCATCGCCGTGGTGCTCTTTGGAGTCGTGGTCAAGATCACCGCTGACAGCCTGGGACTCACCATTCCCGCCCTACACGACCAGGACGGGAATGTGCAGGCTCTGCACGTGCTCGGCAATTTCCTGCGCGAGGTTTTTCTTGGGACGGCCGTTGGGGTCGCGGTCGGGCTGGCCATGTCCTACCTGACAAGCAAAGTCAACGACCACCTCATCGAGGTTGCCCTGACCGCAATCGCCGCCTACGGCAGTAATGTTGCAGCCATGCAACTCCATGCCTCGGGCGTGATTGCCGTGGTCGTCTGCGGAATGATGGTCGGCAATGTTGGTGCCAAGCATGGTATGAGTCCCACCACGCGCGAGGCGGTCTTTTCCTTCTGGGAGTTTGCCGCCTTCACGGCCAACTCCTTTGTCTTCATTCTCATCGGGCTGGAGATAAAAATAGCTGAATTATGGGCGGATGCCGGACTGATTGTGGCCTTTTTTGTGATCATGATCCTGGTTCGCAGCGTAACCGTGTTTGGCGTGCATAGCCTAGTACGGCGTGAGGATCTGCGACTGAAGAAACCCTGGCTATCTGTCATTACCTGGTCAGGCGTACGGGGCAGCCTTTCGATGGTGATGGCCATGATGCTAGTCGCTAGTGACATTAAGGGCGAAACGACGCGTGATCTAATCCTCAACCTTGTTTTTGGCGTGGTGCTGTTGTCCATTCTTCTGCAGGGCACCACGATCGAATGGCTCCTGAAACGGGTGGGGCTCATTGTGGAAAGCCGTGAAGAGACTGAATACGAGATGGCACTGGCACGACGACAAGCCATTCGCTACCTGATGGATGACTTGGAGGATGCGGAAAAGAAGGGCACCCTTTCCCATGAAACCTTTGAGATCCTGCATGATCGGTTGGTCGAACGGCGCAAGGCCAATGACAAGCGTATTGCGGAAATGCTTGAGCATACCCCCACGCTAAACGATCTCGAACTGAAAATGCACGCCACCCACCTCCGAGCCCTGGAAAAGCAGGTCTACCGCGACCTCGAAAAGGAAGGGGACCTCGACTACGAATCCATGGAATCGCTCGTGCGCAATGTGGTGGAGCGGAATCGGCCAGGCAATGGCTAACCATAAATGAGACCGTCACCAAGGCCGGAAAGTTGTGCGTTGATGGTGGCCGTTCCGACGGCTATTCCTTGAACTTCAAACCAAGTTTGAGGAGCTTGGGCCAGATGACAGCGCGGCAGTACGGCGCGTTGGCGTTCAAGTTAAAGTAGTTCTGGTGATACTCCTCGGCCTGGTAGAAGGTGGAGGCCTTGGTGATCTCGGTCACGATCGGGTTGCGATACTCACCCAACCTGCCCGCCGCTTGTCTTGATTTCTCGGCCGCCGCCTTGTCGGCTTCGGTGTGGAAAAAAATCGCAGAACGGTATTGGGTGCCAATGTCCGCGCCCTGCCGATTGAGCGTGGTCGGGTCGTGCACCTTCCAGAACACCGCCAGCACTTTTTCGAGCGTGATTTTTGCCGGGTCAAATTCCACCTTGACCACCTCGGCGTGGCCGGTGCGCCCGGTGCAGATTTGCTTGTAGGTGGGGTTGGGCACGGCGCCGCCCATGTAACCGGAGGTCACCTTTGTGATGCCGTCGATGCGCTGGTACACCGCCTCGACACACCAGAAGCACCCGCCGCCGAGGGTGATTACGCCAGCCTTGGAAGCCGGATTCACTAGGGGCTCATTGGATGAACTCAACACGGTTTTCTGTTTGGCTACCGGCTTGGTTGTGCTGTCGTCTGCCCGGCCGCAAGCCGTGCAGCAGAACAGGATCGTCCAACTGAATAGCCTTAGGAACGTGTTCATTTGAATTCAAGTTAACGCGGCGAAACCTACTGCCCCGCTTGGCCAAGCGGAAGTCAAAATGGCTACGGCGTGATGGTGCGGTAAAACCGGCCCCGCTCCGGAAACGCCGTTTCGTCGATGAACTCCACCGGCTGGGCCGCGCCCTCGATGAGCCGGAGCACCTTCCACTGCCGCAGGTCAGTCGAGACCTCAATGCGGTAGAGCTGCCCCTCCTGTCCGGCGATGACGAGCCGTGGTTTGCCGTCCCTGGCCAGGGTCGCCGAGAGCGTCGGCGGCACCGGCGGTGCGGCCAGTCGGCCCGATTCAAGGATCAGCCCGGCCCGTCCGGCGATGACGAACCGGCGGCCGCCGAAGGTCACGCCGCCAAGCGATGTCTCCGTGCCGGAACTGCGGCGCACCCACGCCTTGCCATCGGTCGATGTCAGTAGTGTGCCGTTGGCGCCGACAGCCATAAACATCCCGCCCCCGTACGTCACGTCGTTGAGCCACTCATCCGTTCCCGACTTGGCCACAAGCCAGCGCCGCCCGTCGCCCGAATAAAGAATCGTGCCCTTGTAGCCGACGGCCACAAACCGGCCGTCGCCGAACGCCACGCTCTCGAGGCCGTTCGTTGTCAGCGTGTTGCGCTCCGCCCATTTTGTCCCGTTGGCCGAGGTGACGATTGTGCCCCGTGTGCCGACCGCCACGTATTGCCCGACGCCGATCGTGACATGCTTGAGCCAGGCAGCCGTGCCGCTGTCGTGAAACGCCCATGTCCCGCCGTCCGGCGAAAGGCCGACCTTTCCCCCCTTGCCCACGGCGAGAAACCGGTCGCCGTCGTGGATCACGTCCTCAAGGCTCACCGGCTCGACGCCCTTGGCCAAACGCCATGCGCCGTCATTACTAGAAACCGTCACCGTACCCAACCAGCCGACGGCCAAGCGCATGCCTCCTGCGATCGCGCCGCCGAAGAGCCGCTGTCTCGTGCCGCTGTCGCCAATCCTCGTCCAGTTGTCGGTGCCGGCTTCGCGCCTGGCCAAGGCGCCACTCTCGCCGCCCACGAGAAACCATCCGCCGCCAAATGTTGTAAACGACAGGTTGCCGGTATCCGGCAGCGTGGTTTGGGTCCAGCTGTTGACCGGGTCGTCGCTGCCCTCCACCTGAACCGCGATTGTGGCTGTTGCGCTGCCGCCCCTGCCATCGACTGCCGTGCAGGTGACCGGGAACGCCGAGCCCGCGCCGAGAAAGTAGGTGTGCGAGACGGTCTTGCCGTAGGCCGCGTCGCTGCCGTCGCTGAACTCCCAAATGTAAAACAGCGCGTCGTTGTCCGGATCGGAGCCGCTGGCTGTGAGACGGAACGGCTCGCCCACTTTGCCCTCCACCGACGACCCGGCGATGCTCACGCTGGGCGTGCGATTGGAGGCAGCCGAGCCGTACACCACGCGCATGTCCACCCAAAGCTTGTGCCCATCGCCACCACGGGCCACAGGGGTGACCGACACTCGACGACTGCTGTCGTGGAAGGTTTTGCCCATCTGCAGAGAGTGGTCGCGCGGCTGGCTCTCCTCAAATTCACGGCGCGTCTCCGGCGTCATGTCGAGCAGCAGCGAGCCGTCGCCGCTCATCGAGCTGCCCGACTTGAGCCCCCAGCGCAGCATGATTTCGTCCCCGACTAGCCAGTGCCGAACGCCCACCCAGTAGTCGCGCCCGGAGTTTTTGCCGATCTTCAGCGCGCGCACGCCAATGTTGGACTCGCGGTGATCGTGCGCCTTCACCCGGTAGGTGCCGGTGCGCGAGACCGATTTCACTGACGTGTTCGGAATCCACCAGAGATAGTTCTTGAAATAGACGTTGAAGTGCCCGTACGGCGAGTAGTCTCCCATGTTGTCATAGGGATCTCCGTACTCCTCGTGCTCACCGGCGCCGATCGGGGAATCGCCCTGCGATGGCACCCAGGCGTTGGCGTGGTACAGGCCAAGGTTGTGGCCGAGCTCATGCTGGATGGTGTCGTTGCTGAAGCCGCCGTTGAGCCAGAGCCCGATTGTGCCGACGCGCGCCTTGCCGGCCCAGCCGTCGAAGATCGAGTCGAAGCAAACCATGTACAGGTCGTAGTCCCGATAGTTGTATTTCGCGCCGAGTACCCGGGCGGCATCACGGCCATGGGCCAGCAACTCATCGTCACGGCTTTCCGGCTCGGCCTGATACCACGCCGCCGGCTTGGGCATGCGCAACACTCCCGGCACCAGTGTCGTGTCGATCGTGAGCTTGCCGTACGAGTTGTCCCCGAGAAACTCGTTGGTGCGGTTCATCGAGAACATCGCCGCCTCGTCGTTCAGTGGGTTGCCCTCGCGGTCAGAGAAGTCAATGCGAATGAACAGAACGCTTTTTTTGCCGGTGGTCCACGCTACGGGTGGCTTCTGCTTGGCCATCGGCCGTAGGCGCACCGCCGGGCCAAGCGTCTGCTCGGCAGCGATGAGCTTCCTCTGCCAGTCGGCTGCCGCCGCCGGGGTGTCGAACGTATGCCGCTCACCAGCTAGCGACAGGACGGTTTGATCCGCTGTGAGACCCAGCGCAGATCTCTCGGCGACGGAAAGTTCACGGGCCGGCTCGTCAGCAATGGCCATTTGTCCGCCGAGCACAATGCCGTGGACCGGGAGGCCGCTCTTCGAGCCAAGATGCGCGCGCCGCTCGAGCCAACGCGGCGTCAGCCGTTGGCCGTTCAACTCGAGCGAGCGCTCCACGTTGCAGTGGCGATGCCCCGGGCCGCCGCAGGCGACCGTCACGGTGTATTTCGCCAGCCCCTCGGCGTGTTGCTCGAGGTAGCGGGCGACCGACTCCGGCAGCTTGGCCAGGCGCGGCACGGCGTGTTGCAGAGCCAGGCGTGGCTGCGTGGCGATGAGCCGCCGCATCGCCGATTCGCGCCGCTTGGCCAAGCGCACCCCCTCGGTCACCAGGCCCGGTCGGTCGTCCGCCGGGGCCGCCTCGTAACAGGCGAGCCATTGGCCAAAGTCCGCGATCGAGTCGGCGGCCAATGTCGGGCCGGCGAGGGCGAAGCCAAGCGCAAGGCTGCCCCAATAAAAATGGTTGCGACTGGAAATCATGCTCAGTGGCGGGCGGAGCGTCCGCGCGCCGCAACGTAACAAACCCCCAGCGATACTTCTGCAAAAAAGGTTAGGGGCGCACCAAGTCGTTCAATCTCGCGGCAGCGTTTTGGAGTGCGGTTCTCTGCACCGCTTTCCGTGACGGGCGATGTTTGAAACCGTTGCCGATGCGGCGATTCGTTGAGATGAGCGAGAACAGCTTGGCTTGGCTCAACCTTCAGGAGTTAAAGCTGCCGATTGTCAACGCTGCTAGGAAATGGAATGACTTTTTGCAGGATGCAAAGAATGAACTCGGCTATGACAAATGGCCACACGACTGTCTGCGCCACAACTTCTGTTCCTATAGCCTTCGCCACTCGGAGAACGCCGACAAGGTTGCGCTTCAAGTTGGCAACACCGAGTAAGTGCTGTTTCGTCACTAACTGAAGCTGGTCAGTAAAGCCAACGCAGAGAAGTTCTGGAACATCTTCCCAGAAAAGACCGAAGAACTCGCGGCGTAAAACCATTGCCTACTCGACCTCGTGGATGTCACCCAAGACGCCGCGAGGGATACAGACGGTCAGCACCGTCAGTTGCCCGACCGCTTTGTGCCTCACGCCACGGGGCACGTAAATGACAACGCCCTTGTGGACTTCAACCTCCTCGACGCCGAGTACGAGTTTGCCCGTCCCGTCGATGATATAGTAAATCTCGTCTGTCCTCTCGTGGTAGTGGAGCTTGGCGTCCTGAATCTCGACGAGATGGACCTCCGCCGCCGCGAGGTCGGCCTCATCGATCAGGCAGCGGATGTCACCGCACGTCTCCTTCCACGGCATAACGTCTGCCGGGTCACGCCTCAGGGGATTGGTCGATTTCGTTGCTGTCGTCTTGTCCATGCGCAGAAGGTTCAGGTAACCAAAGCAACTGCCAACTTCGTTAATTTGTCTCGCCCCTAGTTTAAAAAAATGATTTGCGTCAAGCTTGCCAAAGAAAAACCCCGCCAACCGAAGCTGACGGGGAAACGTTGATAATGAGTCGC
>CAJWEP010000206.1 GCA_913030945.1 uncultured Verrucomicrobiota bacterium | reverse complement strand
GCGCTGGAGCATTACGACCGCATCGCCGAGGTCATGTCGCCTATCGAGGTGCGGCTGCGGGAGGAGATGGTCCGCGTCCTCGGACAGGATTGGTGCCAGCGTTGGTTTGAAAACGTCCCTGAGTACCTCGACATGCCGGGGCAGATCAATGTGCTCGAGATTCTCCGGCTTTGGTCTTACGCCAAGTCGCTTGACTTGGTGGACTGGGGAAGGATGCGCTACAATCTGCTTGGCCAAGGGGAACATTGGTTCCCCGGCGAGACTGCTGCCAGGATCGCCGAGGTAGACCTCACTCCCGCCTTGGCCAACAGCCCGTTTGCCGATCGCCTCCCCCTCATCCTTGCCGAAGCACACGAGATGCTCTATGACGCACCAGCCAAGCGCCTGAGCGAGTCGGACTGATTTCGCGACTGTGCCGATGCTGCCAAGAAACGGGTAGCGCACGCGCCCCCCCATGCCGCCTTGGCGCCTCGCCCAAGGCAAAAATGGACGCCGACCTGTCAGCGGCTATTGAAGATTTCGGCGAGGCGCCGAAATCCGCATGCGAGGGTACGTACGCTCCCCTAAACTGGCGCTCTCTCGCGCGAGTTCATTTGATTTTCGCTTGTGTCCGGGCGGCCGCTGCTTACGCTTTTTCACTTCATGATTGGTCGGAAACTCAAGCTTGGCTTTGCGCTGATGATCGTCAGTGTGCCGCTTGGCCAAGCAGCGGATGATGCCGCCGGTCACTGGGCGTTTCAGCCGGTTGCCAACCCCGCCGTCCCGTCCGTGCAGGGTCGCGCTTGGCCAATCTCGCCGATCGATCACTTCATCCTCCGCAAACTGGAGGCCAACGGACTGACGCCATCCCCCCCGGCCGAAGTGCGGACGCTGCTTCGCCGCGCGTATCTCGATCTCACCGGGCTGCCGCCGACTCACGACGAGGTGACCTCGTTCGAGGCGGAGGCCGCCGCTGATCCGCAAGGCGTGCTTGGGCGTTGGATCGACCGTCTACTCGCCTCGCCGGCGTACGGAGAGCGATGGGGACGCCACTGGCTCGATGTCGCTCGGTACGCCGATGCCAAGGGCTATGTCGATGCCGGCGAGCCGAAGTATCCGTTCGCCTACACCTATCGCGATTATGTTGTCCGTGCCTTCAACGAGGATTTGCCGTACGATCAATTTATCCTCGAGCAGATCGCCGCAGACCGGCTCGGCTCGGACGATCCCCGGCCGTTGGCTGCGCTTGGTTTTTTGACAGTCGGTTCGCGCTACAATTTTTTCCCGCATGAGATCATCGACGACCGCATCGATGTCGTCACCCGCGGGCTTCTTGGCCTGACGGCTGGTTGCGCCCGCTGCCACGATCACAAATACGACCCGATTCCGATCGAGGACTACTACTCGCTTTACGGCATCTTCGCGAGTTCGCGCGAGCCCACCCCGGATCAATGGCCAAGGCTCCCGGGCCAAGCCGTCGAGGATGCCGCCTTCCAAGCCAAGCTCAAGGAGACGGCCGGCAAATACAACGCACTCCGAGCTAAGCTGCACAAACAAATCCAGCACGAGCTCCGGGCGTGGGCCGGCGATTACCTGCGATACATCGTGCAAACTTCGCCGGCACACCGGACGCAATCGCAACCGGAGATTCGTACCGAGCGCGGGCTCATCCGCGAAGTCGCCGCCTACTCAAGCGGGGGAGTGATCCGCTGGCGCCAGTTCCTCGGGGCCAAGCGGCCGAACGATTCCGTGCTGGGGCTTTGGCGTCGATTGTTCGATCTCAATCGTGACGAAATTCCGGCTCGCTTCGTCGCGGAACGGAGCGCATGGGAAGCCGGCGGCAACGCGAATCCGATTGTTCTGGCGGCGTTTGAAAACAAGACGATCGAGTCGATAGCCGATGTCGCTGACGTTTATGGCGAGTTGCTCGAGGGCGTCGAAACCGATTGGCAGGCTCAGCTGAAAGAAGCGCCGGAAGCAACCGGCTTTGCTGATGCAAACCGCGAGCAACTTCGGCAGGTGCTTTATGCCGCCGGGTCACCGGCAACGATGACCTTGGACGAGTCGGAGGACCTGTACACGCTCAACGAAAGCACTGACGTGCGGAAACATTTTGCCGAGATCGAGCGTGTTTTTCTCGGCAAAGGAGACCAGGCGGTTCCGCGCCCGATGACCATGGTGGACCGGGCCAAGCCGGCGGTTCAGCGGGTGTTCCTCCGGGGAGATGCAAATCAGCTTGGTAAAGCAGCAACACGCCATGTGCCAGCGGTTTACTCCGGTGGACAAGCGCGCAAAATACAGAACGGGAGCGGCCGTTTGGCCTTGGCCAAGGCGATCACGCATCCAGGCAATCCGCTGACGGTGCGGGTGATCGTGAACCGGGTTTGGGCCTGGCACTTTGGTCGGGGGTTGGTGATCACGCCGAGCGACTTCGGAGTGCGGAGCGCTGAGCCGAGCCATTCAGAGTTGCTCGATTTTATGGCGATGTGGTTCGTGCAAAATGACTGGTCGCTGAAAAAGTTGAACCGACTGATTCTCCTTTCATCGACTTGGCAGCAGGCGAGTGTCGACCGGCCAACGCATCGCGCAGCCGATCCGGAGAACCGGTTGTTGTGGCGAATGAACCGACGCCGGCTGGGCTTCGAGGCGATGCGCGACTCGATGCTCTACGTCGCCGGCCAGCTGGAGCACCGGGCCGGGGGGCGGCCGTTGGAAAGAAGCCCCGACGATTCCGAAAATCGTCGCCGCACCCTTTACTCGTACGTCGATCGCGAGAAGTTGCCGGACTTGTTTCGCGTGTTTGATTTTCCGTGCCCGGATATTTCAGCGCCGTACCGTTCCCGAACGACGGTGCCGCAGCAGTCGCTGTTTCTGCTGAACAGCCCGTTTGTCATTGCCCAAGCCAAGGCGTCTGCGCGGGGCTTGGCATTCGTCGCCGCACCAGGGGAGGGTGTTCGGCAGCTGTATCACCGACTGCTGGGGAGAGAGCCAGCGGCGGATGAACTGGCCTTGGCCAAGCGGTACGTGAGCGCGTCCGGCAAGCCGCTCGAGGCCGGTTCGTGGGAAGAGTTGGCGCAGGCCCTGTTGCTATCGAACGAGTTTTTATTTGTGGATTGAGAACGTTTTTTTTATTTTTTTTCGGAAAATCAACATTAGCCAATAGACTCGGGGCTAAAGCCAACTTCTTCCATTACCCATACTAACCGGGGATCCATTCGGTATAGAGAGGTTGGAAAGGTGGGAAAGGTGGGAATGGTAAATACTAACGGCGGCGGAATGGTGCGACTAGAAGGTTGTCAACACAGGCAACCATCCAGTTAACCCGTTGTAGCACTACTCTAACTCTTCAGCTTTAGATTTAACACTAGTTGGCTTTGATAAGGCAATGGCAGTTAAGAGGCAGTTGCCAGACGGCATTTTGCGGCGGTAGATTTTGACTGTGGTGCGTCCCAGCATTGACTTACTCTACGACATTGAGCAAATAATCAACCCGTCCAGACTAACTCTTCATATGGACCAGTTTGGGTAACTCGATCAAAAACAGAGAACTTTTATTGGTTTTTGAAGGAGTGCGAATGGCGCTTCAGAACCCATGAAATACTCTTAAACCAGCTAAAAAATTGGGTGAAATGCTCATCCTAAACCCCCTTAGCTACTTCAGCCCCTATTTTTATCCTATGGAAAAAACTTGCCAATTCAACAAGGGAAATTAAAACTAGCCGCGTGGCCAATGATACCATTTCAAAAAAAAACACAGCTAAAAAATAGACGCCAATCTTTGAAAATGAAAGAAAATTCAATTCTGTTGAAGTTAAGAGTTGAGGTGGTATAATGGCCCTTAAAATCCTGTGTTCGGTCAGAGTGAGAAAGTAGATACAAATGGCACTAAAATTAAAAGGAGATCAGACTGACCCAGGGCCAATCGAGGGCGGAAGCGAGAACAAAGAGATCAGTTACAAGGTTTGGGCCAGCGATAACGTTGTTTATGGCCCCGTTTCATTAGATATCCTACTGGATTGGGTTGCAGACGGTCGTGTGCAGCCAGAAACTTGGATCTTTTGTCAGGATGGAAATGATTGGCAACCGGCAAAGTCGTTAGGATGTCTTCAGGAAGAACTGTCACAATTTCACCAGTCTCGAAATCTTCTACCCACACCGACCAAGGTAGGCGAGGCTACTGACCACATATCTGTCAACTACCTGCGCAAGTTCGAGAAACTGGCAAATCTGGATCAATCGGAAATAGAGCAATTTATCAGCTATTGCTCAGTGATGAAGGTTGAGGAAGGTGGGATTATTACGAAAAAAGACAGCCCTGGCGACGGGTTTTTTATGGTTCTTTCCGGTGAGACCAAAGTTCAGTCCGATGCATCTGGGGAGGAAACAACCTTGGCCGGAATCAAGGAAGGTAGCTTCATTGGCGAAGTTGCGATGTTTAGCAAAACCCAGCGCTCCGCGGATGTGTACGCTCTTAAAGACTGCATATTACTGTTCATATCAGTAGAGGACTTTCAAGAAATAATGGAAAACAAGACAAAATTAGCCATGAAGCTTCTTTTTGCATTAGGAAGCACTATGGCCGACCGCATGGTTGCTTTCAACCGAAAGTTCCGAACTGAAACCAGTTCTGAATTCAACTGGGTTTGATTCCTTGTTATAGCTCAAGTTTAATGGGCAGATAGTGAAGTCATCCGATTGACGCGATTAACTGATTCGCGCCCCCCAGCCAAGGCCGGGCACAAATTTTTTCACTTTTTTTCAGCCCGCGAAAGCGGGCTTTCTTAGCCCCTTAGCTAGTTCAGCCCCTAAACATGAGTTCGATGTTTATATTGACTAATGTTTTCAGGTTTTTTTGCAACTGTGAATTTTCAATCACACTTTTTGAGGCCATTGAGGTTGCATCTGTACCAACATCAAGCGGGAGGTGATGCCACCGACGGCCTCAAAAAGTGCCAGCAGAAGTGTCAGCAACAATTTGATTGTTCAAAAAACCCCGCCAAAAGGGACTGAAATGAACCCCGAGTTTTCCTTTGTGGGTTGAACCGATGAAACTCCCGCATCCCAATCAAGCCGCCTTGGCCAATCGCCGCGATTTTCTTGCACGATCGGGGATGGGTTTTGCGCTGCTAGGCCTGAACAGCATCTTCGCCGACGCGGGGCATTACCATCGGCCGCTGGCGCCGCGAGGTCCGCACTTTGCACCCAGGGCGCGGCACGTCATCCACATTTTTCTCAACGGCGGCCTGTCGCATGTGGACAGTTTTGATCCCAAGCCGCTCTTGGCCAAGCACCACGGCAAGCCGCTGCCCATCCCCAACCTCGTGACCGAGCGGTTGACCGGTGCGGCGTTTGCCTCCCCGTTTGATTTTACCCAGTACGGGCAGAGCGGGATCCCGATCAGCGATATCTTCCCGCACCTTGGCCAGCACGCGGACGACCTGTGCGTGGTGCGTTCGATGAAGTGCGACGTGCCGAATCACGAGCCGTCGCTCATGCTGATGAACAGCGGCGACAACACGCTGGTGCGGCCCAGCCTTGGCTCGTGGCTGACGTACGGGCTGGGTACCGAGAACCGCAACCTTCCCGGGTTCATCGCGATGTGCCCCGGCGGACATCCGGTGAAGGGACCGGACAACTGGCGATCCGCATTTTTACCGGGCATATACGAGGGTGTGTACGTGAACACGGAGCACACCGCGGTGGACAAGCTGATCGAGAACATACGCAATCCCCGACTTGGCCTGGCCGCGCAGCGTCGTCAACTTGATCTGCTGCAGTCGCTCAACCGCAAACACCTTGACGCGCGCGGGCACGATCCGCAACTGGAGTCGCGCATCCAAAGTTACGAGCAGGCGTACCGCATGCAGATGGAGGCCACGGACGTGTTCGATGTTGAGATTGAGCCGGAGTTCGTTCGCGAGCGTTACGGCAATACGACGCAGGCGCGCCAGTTGCTGATGGCCCGCCGACTGGTCGAGCGAGGTGTGCGTTTCGTGCAGGTTTGGCACGGCAAATGGCAGCCGTGGGACAATCACGACGCGATCGAGAAGAATCATCGAAAGCTGGCGGCCGAGTGCTCGCAGGGCATCGCTGCGTTGATCGCCGACCTGAAAGAGCGCGGCCTGTTTGACGAGACGCTGATCGTGATCGGTGGCGAGTTTGGTCGTACGCCGACGGTCGAGCTGACCAACGCCGGAAAATCAAAGCTGGGCCGCGATCACAATTCTGCCGGTTTTTCGATGGTGCTCGCCGGGGGAGGAGTGAGAGGCGGAACGATTTACGGAGCTACGGACGAGCCCGGCTTTCAGGCGGTTGAAAATCCGGTGCATGTACACGATCTGCACGCGACGATACTGCACCTGATGGGTTTCGATCACGAACGGTTGACCTACCGGTATGCGAGCCGCGACTTCAGCTTGACCGACATCCACGGCCGCGTGGTTCGCGACATTATCGCGTGAGTTCCTCGAGGATTGCAGCCCGGTCGCTAGGCTTTACGTTTTCGTGTTCGTGGATGATCACGGTGAACGAGAGTTGCAGTTTGCTGCCGGTTTTGACGGTGAGTTTGCTTTTCTCTCCATGTCGCATGGCGTTTCGGCCGAATTGATTGGCCACCATCAATCCGTAGTCGCGGTTGTGCCACCACGGGATGCGCGGC
>CAJWEP010000205.1 GCA_913030945.1 uncultured Verrucomicrobiota bacterium | reverse complement strand
TGGAATGATGGGTCCAGGAATGGGCGGCATGGGAATGGGCGGCATGGGAATGGGCGGCATGGGAATGCGAGAAGATGAATCCGAAAAAACGAATCTTTTTCCGCCCTTGAAGAAGCCGGTGGACCTTTGGTTCACGGAATCCGATAGGATCGACAGCGACGAGGATGGCTTTGATGATCATGATGAAAATCTAACCGGCCACAATCCGGAGAATCCCAATGACACTCCAACACAGAAGGAAGTGGACGCGGCAGAAACAGCAGAGAAAAAAGAGATGTCGAACTTGGGCTACGGGATGATGCCCTACGGCATGGGCATGGGGATGCCCGGCATGATGCCTTACGGTATGATGGGTCCGGGCGGCATGGGAATGAATCCGTATGGCATGATGGGAATGGAGATGGAAGCTGATCCGGTGGAAGTGCAGGTGAAGGATGAGTTGAAGCTTCGCTCCGTTGCTCAAAAACGCATCCCGACCGGCGGCCAGCCGCGCTCGTTTTTCGAGCAGGTCATCGCCAACAAAGGTGAGCTTTGTGAACGCCAAAAGATCAATGGCCTGTTTCATCAAGCCACCGATCCCCAGACCGGCTACAGCGCGATCAAGTGGATGGAGCTGCTGAACCGCAACCAAGGAGTAACCCACCTCGCCAATGTCAACCCGAAGGATGCCGCCCTGGAACGCCATCTCGCACGTCAGACAGACCGTGCCTTTAATATGCCGAACGTGGAACCGCAGCTGCACCGCCTCGCCCGGGAAGGCAACGTGTACGAGCTCTCGTTCGCGCTCTCCCGCGATCCCAACCCGAACCTGAGAGACGGCCGAGGCAGAACCGCGCTGCACGTCGCTGCGGCGAGTGGTCGCGTCAGCCTGATGAAACAATTACTTAGCCTGGGTGCCGACCCTGCTGCTGTGGATCAATACGGCTTCACGGCCCTGCACTGGGCGGCTCAAGATGGTCAACTCGAATCGGCACGCCACCTTGTGGAGGAAGTTAAGGTTGAACGTGTAGCGGACCAATTCAGCCGCACCCCGGCCGACTTGGCCAAGTCGCGCGGCCATACGACGGTCAGCGACTATCTCAGTGCCAACTGAGGGCTTCTGCATTAGTCCTCCAGGCCGCTAAATGCGCGACGCGCCATCGCGTCGGCGGGGAGATCTCTCGGCAGCCAAAATCGCTTTTTCCTGGAGGCTTTGCGATAGGCGTCACCGTCCATTTTCTCAACATGGATGTCTGAGAAAAGCAAATTCCCATAACCCTTGTGCCGAAGAGACAACGACTCGGCAGCGCCACCAAACCCCCTTGGCCCCACCTGTCCGCTGTAATCATTCGGCCCGAGGTTGCCTTCCATCAGCAACATCGTCTTTGCGGGTTCCTGGAAGGCGGACACCTTGGTCTCATGGCAAATGCCGCAGTTCATGGCGTAGCTGTAGTTGCGCGGGGCAAACCGGTTGAACCTCCCGCCGCCCCCGCCCGTGTTGCCGTTCCGGCGCGGCTTGCTGGAACTCAGCTCGATCTTGTCAGTCAGGCAAAGATAGACGTCCTTGTTTTCAAGGTAAGGGTGCAGGGTGCCGGTTGTCATGTCGCCCACGCTGGTGTAGAGCCACTTGCGAAAGGTGGGATAGTTGTCGTCGTTATCCACAGCGTAAAGGGAGGAAGCCACTCCAAGTTGGCGAAGGCTGTTGATGCAGGCAACCGAGCGGGCGGACTCCTTTGCGTTGCCAAGGGCTGGCAGCAGCAGGCTGGCAAGAATGGCGATGATCGCAATCACCACCAGTAACTCCACCAGCGTGAAGCCAAGACAGGCCCGTTTTAAAAACGACCGCATGAGGAAGGGAATGCTGCCAGTGCAAGAAGTGAGTGCAAGAATTTTTTCCGGCTTGGTGGTGTTCCGGTCGTCCCTTGAGCCGGCGAAGACTACCCTTGGCCAAGTGAGCCGTGGAGGCGATTCGGGGCTGGACTTTCAACCGTGCGGTGGGATTATTCCCTGACACGAATCGATTTGAGGAACATGAAATCCAAAATCTTCCCCTCGTTGGCGCTGGCGCTTGGTTTGGCGGCGCAAACTGGCCAAGCGGCCGAGATTGCTTCCGGGCCGCCAACCGGTTCGCGGCTCGCGCCGGTGAACAGCTACGCGCTGCACGGCCCTCACAAGGGCCGGGAGTTCGATGCCGCCAAGTCGCTTGGCCAAGGCCCCGGCGCGCTGCTGTTCATCCACGAGTTGACCCGCAACATCGTCCCGGTGTTGCGCGGCCTTGACGACCTCACCGCAGAGCAGTCCATCCTGGGTTTTCACTCGCACACCCTGCTGCTCTCCGACGATCGCACCTCGGCGGAGAACAGGCTCAAGGCCATCAACGGATCGCTCAAACTCGCGCACCCAATCATCCTGAGTCTCGACGGACTCGAGGGGCCGGGCGACTACGCACTCAATCGCCGCGCTGCACTCACGCTGGTCCTGGCCAAGGGCGGACAGGTGGTGCGCTCGGTCGCGCTCACTGACACCGGCCAACATAACGTGCCGCAGTTGCGGGAATGGGTTGAGGAAATCGCCGGCAAAATCCCGTCTGACCCGGCAGAGTTGCGCCATATGATTGTCGGCAATTTGCCGAAGAGCGGTGATGCCGTTCGCGAACTTGCCGTAAACCAGGGCGTGCAATTGCAGAGACTTCGCGTGCGGCTGGCACGACTCGAGAGCGGACAGATGAACAACCGAATGCAGCAGCGCCGCCCGCAACGCATGAAGCGTGACGCGCCGAATGCCACCCGCCGTCCCGCCGCCGATCGCAACCCGGCCAAGCCGACGGCCAAGCGCGAAGGTGCGCCGCCCGATGACGCTGACCTGCAGTCGAGTCTCCGCGCCTTCATCCGCAAGACGAACAGTGACGAACGCAACGACGAGGTTTACGCGGACATCACCGCGCACGCCGCCGAGAGCGCGGAGCTGACGCGCCAGGCGCGCGAGATGTTCCGGCTCGTGCTCAGTCTCAAGGATCGCTACGGCACCCCGCACGCCCACGAGCTGGCCGAGGGATTTCTGGCCAAGCACCCGGCCAAGCGAGGCCGATGACATGTGCCGCGCCTGGGTCATCGCAGCAGCCTTCGCCGTGCCACTTGTTGCCGGAGCGGGCGAGCCCAAGCCGTTTCATTTCGCTCACGATATCTCACCGCTGCTGATCAAGCAGGGCTGCGCCTCGGCCGAGTGCCACGGCGCGGCGACCGGGCAGGCCGGCTTCAAGCTGTCGCTCTTCGCGATGAAGCCCGACGCCGACTACGCCGCGCTCACGCAGGACCTGGACGGCCGCCGGATCGACCTGGCCAAGCCGGAAGCCAGCCTGCTCCTCCGCAAAGCCACCCGGCAAACCAAGCATGAGGGCGGTCGCATTTTCAAAAAAGGCAGCGCCGACTACGAGTCGCTGCTCGGCTGGATCCGGCGCGGCGTGGCGTTCACCGAGAGCGAGCCAGGCCGCCTGGCCAAGCTGCGGCTCGAGCCGCGAGACGGCGGCTTCGCGGCGGTGGCGGAGTTCCGCCTGGCCAAGCGCACGGTCACCCGCGACGTCACGCGACTCACCGTGTTCTCAAGCACTGACGAGGCCGTGGCACTCGTTCACGACAACGGCTCGGTGACACGACGCGCCCCCGGCGAGGCATGGGTGATTGCCCGTTACGCCGGCCGCAACGCCCGTGCCATCATCCGCGAGTCGTTCAACGAAGGCCCGCCGGACATGGCGCCGTCGACGCAGCCACTCGACGTCGCCTGGCTCGCTGGCCTAGAGTCGCTGGGCCTCAAGCCGGACGCCGAGGCGGACGCCTCCCTGCTCGCCCGCCGGTTGCACATCGACCTCGTCGGCCGGCCGCCGACGCCGGGCGAGCTCGACGCATTTCTCGCATTGCCGCCAGCCAAGCGCTTGGCCAAGACGGCGGATCAACTGATGCGCTCGGAGGAATTCGCGCAGGTGTTCTCCGGCCACTATCGGCGCTGGCTCGAGTTGCCGGAGGCGCGTGGTGAAAAAGATTTTGAAAAACCCCGAAACACAAAACTGCGCCGCTACCTGCTCGAGACCGTTCGCCAAAACAAGCCTCTGCCACAACTGGCCCGGGATATTCTCGGCAGCGGCGAGGCGAGTGGGTTTGTCTCCCGGCACAACGACCCGCGCGACCGCGCAGAGTACGTTGGCCGCACGCTGCTGGGCATGAGCATCGGCTGCGCACGCTGCCACGACCACCCGATGGACCGCTGGCAGCAACGCGAGCACCTCGCCTTTTCCGCGTACTTCGCCGACGCGCGGCCGAATCCCGATGGCGGCATGATGGCCGGCAAGCTGTTCCTGCCCGGCACCGGCAAGGCGGTTCAGCCCGCGCTGCTCCAGCTCAATCCCGCCGCGCCGCCGGCCCCCCAACACCGGCCCGGCGATGAGCTGGCGTGGAGCATCCTCGACGGCGGCCACGACCAGTTCGGCCGCAACGTGGCCAACCGTTTCTTCGGCATCCTCGTCGGCAAACATCTTGTCGATGCGCCGGACGATCATCGGCTGAGCAACCCGGCGATCCACGGCGCGTTGCTTGACGCCCTCGTGCGGGAGTTCGGCCACACCGGCGGCGATCCGCGAAAATTGATTCGCGCCATCGTCACCTCCCGCGTGTACGCCTTGGCCAGCGAGCCACGCGCTGGGCACGCGCTGGCGATGGATCCGGCCGCGCGCTACCTCGCCCGCCGCGAGGCCCGGCCGCTGACACCGGCGCAGTTCAAGCGGGCCGTCGAGTGGGTGATCGGCGACGCGCTGCCGCACGAGTCGCCGCCGGAGTCGCTGCTCGCCCGGCAGCTGTACGTGCTCAACAGCGGACTGATCCAGGACGGCTTGGTCAAGCCGGGCAACTCGGTGGCTGCCATCGGCGATTTTGTCAGTGAGCCGACGCAGCAACTGCGCGCGTTGTTCCGCTTGGTTTTGTCGCGTGACCCCAAGCCAAGTGAAGCCGAGTCATTTTTGCCGGCACTCGAAAAACAGGGCGCGGCCGGCCTGGGCGACCTGGCTTTCGCGCTGATGGCAGGCCGCGAGTTTGGCTCGCTGCGTTGACGAACGACCGAAACCGATGAACCCTTACCCCATGTTTCGGCGCCGCGACTTCCTGACGACAATGAGCGCGCTGCCGTGGCTGCCCGGCCTGCTGCAGGGCGCGCCGCTGCTCCGCAAGTCAAACCGCTCGCTGATTGTGCTGTGGATGGACGGCGGCATGTCGCACATCGACACGTTCGACGGCAAGCCGGAAGCGCGGCCGGACATTCGCGGCGAGCTCGTCGCGCGCGAGTCGAGCCTCGAGGGCGTGTTCGTGAGCGAGCATCTGCCACGAATCTCCGGCATCATGGACCAGTGCGCACTCGTGCGCTCGATCACCAGCACGGAGGGCAACCACGGGCGCGGCTCTCACTACATGCTCACCGGCCGCCGGCCGTCTCCGTTGCTCGAGTATCCATCGATCGGCTCGGTGTTGACGCCGGAACAACTCGGCAACAGCAACCCGATCCCCTCCTACGTCGCGATCCCCGACGCGCACCCGTACGCGAAGCAGGGGTTTCTGCCGCTGACACGCGGGCCGTTCGAGGTCGGTGGCGACCCGTCGAAAGGCGACTTCCGCGTGCGCAACATGGCCGCCTCGCCGCAGGCGCAGCGGGCGCTTTCGCTGCTGCAAACTGTTGACGCACTCGACGGCAAGCCGCGCTCCGAATCGGAGCAGGCGCGCGACCGGTTCCTGTCGCAGGCACGCTTCATGTCACTCTCGCCCGAGGCGCGCGAATTGTTCGACCTCTCCAGCGAAAAATCGGAAACGCGCAAGCGTTACGGCCGCAAGCTGCTGGGCCAGTCCGCCCTGCTGGCGCGGCGGTTGGTCGAGGGCGGCGTGCGAACGGTGCTCGTCCGCTACAAAGGTTGGGATCATCACCAAGGCATCGCGCGAGCGCTGACCTACGGCTTCCCTCCCAAGCTGGAAGCGCTCGACCAGGCCGTCTCCGCGCTGCACGAGGACTTGACCCAGCGCGGACTCGACGATCGCGTCACCGTCCTGTTGGCCAGCGAATTCGGTCGCACGCCCCGCATCAACCCGCGCGGCGGGCGCGACCACTGGGGTCGCGCCAGTTCTGCGCTGCTGTTCGGCGGCGGGCTCAAGCGCGGCGTGGTTGTCGGCAAAACCGATGCCAACGGCGAGGCCCTGGTCGAGCGGCCGGTCACCCCGGCGGATCTTTTCAGCACGGTGCTCGCCGCGCTGGGAGCGGATCTCGAGCATGTGCTGCACACGCCGGACGGACGGCCATCCCGAATTGTCGTCGAATCGGCCAAGCCGGTTCACGAAATCCTGCAAGGCTGACGATGTCTCCCCTTCGTGTCGCCGCTCTCACTCTGCTGCTTGCGCCGCTTGGCCAAGCGGAGGAAACGCCCGCGCACCTTGGCCCGGTCATCGGTGTCGCCGTGGTCGGTGGACAGATATACTCCGTCTCCCAAGCCGGGATTTTTCGTGAGGGCGCACGCTTGGCCAAGCTGCCGTTCCGCGTGATGTCGATGGTGGCGGGCGAACCGCTGCTGTTGCTCGGCGGCGGCCAACCGGCGGCCAGCGGCGACGTCGCGGTGTTCAACCCCGCCACGGGTGCCTTGGCCAGACTGCGCCTCGGCG
>CAJWEP010000204.1 GCA_913030945.1 uncultured Verrucomicrobiota bacterium | reverse complement strand
ATTGAGCCTTGGTGGTGGCGTGGGCGGGGTCGTTGGCCAGATTGTGCCACTGGTGGGGGTCTCTGGCCACCTCATAGAGTTCTTCGCCGCCTTTACCATAGTGGATGTAGTGAAAGTGCTCCGAACGAACGGCGTGATTGGGGCCGTGCCAGTGGGGCGAGTGGGTGATCACTGCAGGATAGGGCCACTTGGCTTTCGGGTTGCGAACCAGCGGGGCGATGCTCCGTCCTTCGTTCTTCGGGTTTTTCGGCAGCGCGCAAAGATCGACGAGTGTAGGGTAGAGGTCGAGCAATACCGTCGGTTGGATTCGCGAACTCATCGTGCGACGTTTCGTATCCCATTACCCAGTATCTCACTTCCGCAACGCCGGGTTGTTGCTGGGCCAATAAAAAAAGGCAGCTCGTGGGAGCCGCCTTTTGGGTAATTGGCTTCGCGGGTCTTAGATGAATTCGTTGATCAGGTTCTCGAGGAATTCCTGGCGGCCGCTCTCGTTCTTGGTGACCTCTCCCTTCTTGAGCATGTAGGTCTCAAGGGTCTTGAAGCTCGTTTTGCCGGACTCAATCTTTTTGCCGATGCCAGCATCCCATGAACGGTAGCGGTTCCTGACAAATTCCGCCAGGCGACCATCGGCGCGGATTGCCGCGGCGATCTTGAGGCCGCGGGCAAAGGTGTCCATCCCGCCGATGTGCGCGTGGAACAGGTCGACCGGCTCGTAGCTCTCGCGGCGTACTTTGGCATCGAAGTTGACGCCGCCCGTCTTGAAGCCGCCCATCTTGAGTATGCCAAGCATGCATTCGGTGGTGAGGTAGACGCTTGTGGGGAACTGGTCGGTGTCCCAGCCGAGCATCGGGTCGCCAGTGTTGGCGTCGATGGAGCCGAGCGCGTTGGCGGCGATGGCGACTTCGAGTTCGTGCTGCATCTCGTGACCGGCCAGGGTGGCGTGGTTGGTCTCCAGGTTGAGCTTGAGGTGTCCCATCAGCTTGTATTGCCGGAGGAAGTTCAGGCAGGCCGCGGCGTCGGAGTCGTATTGGTGCTTGGTCGGCTCCATCGGCTTGGGTTCGATATAGAATTGGCCCTTGAACCCGATCTTCTTCTTGTGCTCGACCGCCATGTGGAGGAATGCGCCCAGGTGGTCGAGTTCGCGCTTCATGTCGGTGTTCCAAAGTGTCGAGTAGCCCTCGCGTCCGCCCCAGAACACGAAGCCCTCGCCGCCAAGCTGGTGAGTGACCTCGATGGCCTTCTTGGCCTGCGCAGCGGCGTAGGCAAAGGCATCGGCATTGCAGCTCGTGGCGGCACCGTGCATGTAGCGCGGGTTGGCGAACAGGCAGGCGGTGCCCCAGAGCAGCTTGATGCCGGTGCGCCTTTGTTCGGCCTTGAGCACCTTGGCCACGGCATCGAGATTCTTGTTGGAGGCGGCAAGGCTTTTACCCTCCGGCGCGACGTCACGGTCGTGGAAGGCGTAATATGGCGCGCCGAGTTTTTCGATGAACTCGAAGGCGGCATGAACGCGTTTCTGCGCGTTCTTGACCGACTCGCTGCCGTCATCCCATGGGCGGAAAGCCGTGCCGACACCGAACGGGTCGGACAAGGGATTGCGGAAGGTGTGCCAGTAAACCACTGAGAAGCGCAGGTGCTCCTTCATGGTCTTGCCTGCCACGACTTCGTCCTCGTTGTACCACTTGAAGGACAGCGGATTTTTACTGTCCGGTCCTTCGTATTTGATTTTTTTGATCTTCGGGAAAAAGGCCATTTTTTGTTTAAATAGAATTGGATCGCTTTGCGTGCGCGGCGATTGCTACCGGCGTGGGCGGCAAAATACAACCCAAAACCGGTGTTTTGGCGTTGTCATTGGCCATGCGCTTGGCTTTGAATCTTCGCATGCATTTTTCTCGACTGATGTTCGGCCTGCTTGCGGCTTGTTTGTTGAGCGGCCTGGTCAACGCGGTGGAGCCGGCCAAGCGGCCCAATTTTGTCTTTATTGTATCGGAGGACAACTCGATCCACTATCTGAGGCTGTACGGCCACAGGTTGGGTGTGACACCCAACATCGAGCGCCTGGCTGTCGAGGGGCTGACGTTTAACCACGCCTTCTCCGCCGCGCCGGTCTGTTCCGTCGCGCGGACGACCCTGGCCACGGCGATGCACGCGCCACGTGTCGGTTTCCAGTACCACCGCAAATCGGCCTTGGCCAACCTGCCCCCGGGTGTGAAGCCGTGGTCGGCAGTGCTGCGGGAGCAGGGCTACTACGCCACAAACAACTCCAAGACCGACTACAACTTCAAGGTCGCCATGAAGCAGGCGTGGGACATGTCCTCCGGCAAGGCCAGTTGGCGCAATCGACCCAACAAGGATATGCCGTTCTTTCACATGCAGTCGTTTGCCGACTCGCATGAGAGCCGGTTGCATTTCCCGCTGAAACAGATGGAGAAGCCAACCGAGACGTCGCCCGATGATGTCGAGTTGCAGCCTTACTTTCCCGACACCCCAATCATGCGCTACACCAAGGCGCGCTATTTTGACCGGATGAAAATCATTGATGGCCATGTCGGGCGCATCGTGAAGCAACTCGCCGAGGACGGGTTGCTCGAGGACACGTTCCTGTTTTACTTCGGCGACCACGGTGGAGTGATGCCGCGCAGCAAGGGCTACGCCTACGAAAGCGGCCTGCACGTGCCGCTCGTCGTGCGCATCCCGGAGAATTTCAAACACCTCGTCGATCACAAGCGGGGTGAGCGCACGGACGGCTTCGTGAGTTTCATCGACTTTGGCCCGTCCGTGCTCAACCTTGCCGGCATCCAGCCACACAAGGAGCTCGACGGCGTGGCGTTCCTCGGGAAGGGCGTGACCGCGGCCGACCTGGCCAGGCGCGACGAAGTCTTCGGGCACGCCGACCGGTTCGACGAGAAATTCGACATGGTGCGCACCTTCCGCAAAGGCAAATGGAAGTACATCCGCAACTACCAGGCCTATTACGCCGACGGCCTGCAGAACAACTACCGCTACCGGCAGCTCGCCTACGACAACTGGCGCGATCTGTATCGGGCGGATCGGCTTAACCCGGCACAGCGGCAGTTCTTCGAGCGGCGACCGGTCGAGCAGTTGTTCGATCTCGAGACCGACCCGCACGAGGTGAACAATCTCGCCGGTGACCCGGATCAGGCTAAGCGCTTGGCCGATCTGCGCGGCCGGTTGCGCTCCAAAATGAAATCAATCAATGACCTGAGTTTTTATCCCGAGAACCGGATGGTCACCGATGCGCTTGGCGATGGCGTGGCGTTTGGCCGCAAAAACGCGCAACAGGTCAGCCGGCTTTCAGATCTCGCCGACCTGGCACTGGTTCCGTTTGCCGATGCCCGCAAGAAACTTGGCCAGGCGCTGCGTTCCAAGGGCATCCTGCGCCGGTACTGGTCGCTGAAAGTCTGCGCAAACTTTGGTGAACAAGCCAAGCCCTTGGCCAAGGCGGCCAAGCCGTTGCTGAAGGACAAGGACTTGATGGTACGCGTGCGTGCGGCGGAATTCCTCGGCGGCATCAAGGCCCTCGACCCGATGCCGACACTCTACGAGGTGGTCAACACCGCCGAGACAGAGCAGGAACTGATGATTGCGTTCAACACGATCGTCTATCTGCGCGACCAGATCGGCCACAAGTACGATCCCGAAAAAGTGAAGCTCAAGTTAGACAAAGGCGAAGTGTATCGCCGTGTCCAATACCTCGCCGGAACTGAACCCAACACGAACTATTAATCTGCCAAAAATGAAAATGACAAACCCACATCGAGACATCCTCGCCCTGGCTGCCGGCTTGGCGTTGGCGTTGCCCGGCCTGGCCAATGGTGCGGAGGCGAATTGGCCGAACTGGCGTGGTGCGAACGAAAATGGCTCGACTGCAAGCGGCAGCTATGTCGCGACGTTCAACAACGAGAAAAACGTGAAGTGGAAGACGGCTCTTCCGGCCAAGGGCTGCTCCACGCCGATCGTTTGGAAGGACCAAATCATCATCACCAGCCCTAGCGATGGCGAGGACACGGTGATGGCGTTTGACTGGAACGGCAAAAAACTCTGGCAGACGGAAGTCGGCGACGAGCGAGCTGGGAAACATCGCAACGGCTCCGGCAGCAATCCCTCGGCGATCACCGACGGCAAGTTGCTATTCGCCTATTTCAAGAGCGGCAACCTCGCCGGCTTCACGCTGGAGGGCAGACTGCTGTGGAAGACCAACCTGCAGGATCGGTTCGCGAGGGACACCCTGTATTGGGACATCGGCACCTCGCCGGTTTTGACGGCGAAACATGTCGTGCTCGCCGTGATGCACTCCGGCGAATCGTACCTGGCGGCGTTCGACAAGCGTACCGGTGAGCTGGCGTGGAAGGAATCACGCAACTACAAGACGCCGGTGGAGTGCGATCACAGCTACGCGACGCCACATGTGGTGCAGTATCAGGGCCGAGAAGCGATCGTGGTCTGGGGTGCCGAGCGCCTGACGATTCACAACGCCGCCGACGGAAAATTGTTCTGGACCTGTGAAGGATTCAACCCCGACCAGCGCAGCAACTGGGTTCAGGTGGCCTCCTCGGTGCTCGCGGGCGACATGGCGATCGTGCCGTACGGCCGCGGCAAACATGTGGCCGGCGTTGAGTTGAGCGGCAACGGCAACATCACCCAGTCCAACCGCAAATGGACCCTGACCGGCACAGGATCGTTCGTGCCGACGCCGGCGGTTAAGGATGGAAAAGTGTACGTTCTTGGTGATCGCGGCTCGGTGACCTGCCTCGATTCCAGGACCGGCAAGAAACTTTGGTCCGGCCAGTTTCCGAAGAACCGCGCCAGCTACTACTCCTCACCGACTGTTGCGGACGGCAAGCTCTATGCCTCCCGCGAGGACGGGGTTATCATGGTGGCCAGCGTCACGGATGGATTCAAATTTCTCTCCGAGAACAACATGGGTGAGCGTATCATCGCGACTACTGTCCCGGTCCGCGATCAACTCCTGATCCGCGGCGAGAAACACCTCTTCTGCATCGCGAAATAACCGTCGCGCAACAACCAACTCCGATGGCGTAACCGCTTGGCCAAGGGGCATTGCCTTGCCTTGTCGCTTGGCCAAGGGCATGTTCTTGCCATGCGTTTTTCAATGGGTTTATTGGCGACTTTGGTTTTGGCGGTTGCAGGTCATGCAGCTGCGAAAAAGCCGAATGTGTTGTTCATCGCGATCGATGACCAGAACGACTGGATCGGCTATCTCGGCGGGCATCCGATGGTGAAGACACCGCACATCGACCGCTTGGCCAAGAGCGGCACCGCCTTTACCAACGCGCATTGCCAGTCGCCCCTGTGCAATCCTTCGCGTACGAGTCTGATGACCGGACTGCGTCCCAGCACGACCGGCATCTACGGCTTGGCGCCTTGGTTTCGCACACTGCCGGAGTTCAAAAACCTCGTCACGCTGCCGCAGCACTTGAAGCAGCACGGCGGCTACACGACCTACTCGACGGGAAAAATTTTTCATGGTCGCTACGGTCGGCAGAAGGTGGACAAGGAATTTGACGTACTTGGGCCGGGCGCGAGCGGAGCACCGTTCCCGCCGAAGAAGCTGGTGACCACCCCGTTCGGCAATCATCGACTCGTTGACTGGGGAACCTTCCCGCACAAGGACGAGGATAAGGGTGACTGGAAGGTGGCCTCCTGGGCGGTGGATCAACTTGATGCAAAGCCGAAGGAGCCTTTCTTCATGTCGGTCGGTTTTTTCCTGCCCCATGTGCCGTGTTACGCGACGCAAAAATGGTTCGACCTTTATCCGGACGACGACAGTGTGCTGCCGAAAATCCTTCGCGGTGATCGCGACGACACACCGCGTTTTTCATGGTACCTTCACTGGTACCTGCCGGAGGTTCGCCACAAGTGGCTCGAGGAAAGTAATCAGTGGCGCAGCCTGGTCCGCAGTTATCTGGCCTGCACGAGTTTCGTGGACAGCCAGGTCGGGCGAGTGCTCGAAGCGCTCAAGCGAAATGAATTTGACGACAACACGGTGATCGTTCTTTGGTCTGATCACGGTTGGCACTTGGGAGAAAAGGCGATCTCCGGAAAAAACACGTTGTGGGATGATGGAACACGGGTGCCGCTGCTGTTTGCCGGCCCGGGTGTGAAGCCCGGCCAGGTGTGTGCCCAACCGGCTGAGTTGTTGGATATTTACCCGACCCTCGCTGAACTCTTAAAACTGCCTGAGAACAAGAAACTCGAAGGGCACAGCCTGATGCCGCAGCTGCGCAACCCGCAAGCCGAGCGCAAATGGCCGGCCATCACCACGCATAACCATGATAACCATGGGGTGCGCAGTGAACACTGGCGCTTTATCCAGTACGCCGACGGCAGCCAGGAACTGTATGATATGAGGAAAGACACCAACGAGTGGGACAACCTCGCCCACGATTCGAAATATGCAGGCGTGATTGCCGAGCATAAAAAGTTTCTGCCGAAGGCCAACCGCCAACCCGCCCCGGGTAGTCGGGCCCGTATTCTCACCTATGTGAAGGGCAAAGTTGTGTGGCAGGGTGAAGAGGTTAAACCCCAGGACCCGATCCCGGGTTTGGATTAGGGAAAATTTTATTCCTGGGATGCTTTAGCCCCTATTTTGCCATTCGATTGGGTCGACTCCAGCGAATGCGAGCCAGCA
>CAJWEP010000203.1 GCA_913030945.1 uncultured Verrucomicrobiota bacterium | reverse complement strand
CGGTTGATTGACATTATGGAACCCACGGCGAAGACCGTGGACGAGTTGAAAAAGTTGAACCTCCCCGCAGGGGTCGACATCACCATCAAGATTTAGGCAGCCATGGTTGGATTACTGGGAAAGAAACTGGGCCAGACACGGGTTTACACCGAGGACGGCAAATCCGTGAGCGTTACCATCGTGCAGGCCGGCCCCAACCAGGTACTGCAGCGCAAGACCGCCGACAAGGATGGTTACGAGGCAGTTCAACTTGGCTTCGAAGGGCAAAAGGAGCACCGACTGAACTTGGCCAAGCGCGGCCATCTCAAGGCGCACAACGGTGGGGAGAACTACACGCCGCGCTCTCCGGGCCGCACTGTCAAGGGCAAGGACCGCTTGGCCAACCGCAAGGCTTGGGATGCCCGCGCCATCACGCCCGTCCGGCGCATTAGGGAATTTCGCGACTTCTCACTCGATGTGAACCCTGGCGACTCGATTGGGGCCGACGTATTCGAGGCCGGCGACTACGTGGACGTGATTGCCAAGACCAAGGGACGCGGCTTTCAGGGTGTCGTCAAGCGTTGGAACTTTGGCGGCGGCCGGGCCTCGCACGGTTCCGGCGGCTGGAGACGCCGCCCGGGTGCCATTGGCGCCGGTTCAACGCCCGGATTTGTAATCAAGGGCAAGCCGATGCCCGGCCACATGGGGCAGGCCAGTCGCACAGTGCAGAACCTCGAGATTGTCCAGGTGCACGCCGATGACAACCTGCTGCTCGTCAAGGGAGCCATCCCCGGCGCCAACGGCGACTACGTTGTCATTCGTGAGGCCAAGAAAAAGCCAAAAAAAACCAAGTAAAGGCAGCGGAGGATTCAAAGAATGAAAGTAGCAATCAAGGACACCAGCGGCGCTGACCAGGGCGAACTGAAGGCCAAGTTCACACCCGTGGACGACGACAAGGGCCAGCAGGCTGTCCACCAGGCGGTCGTTGCCTACAACGCTGCCCAGCGATCCGGCAATGCTAGCACCAAGACGGTGGCCGAGGTCGCTGGCACCGGTGCGAAGCCGTGGCGCCAGAAAGGCACCGGCCGCGCCCGCGTTGGTTACAGGCGCAACCCCATCTGGCGCGGCGGCGGCGTGGCCCACGGCCCGAAGCCGCGCGTTTACATCAAGAAACTCAACAAGAAGGTTCGCGACCTCGCCGTGCGCAAGGCATTTACCGAGCGTGTCAAGGACGGCCAGGTCGTCATCCTCGACGGTTTGAGTCTCGACAAGCCGGCCACTGCGCAACTGGCCAAGATCCTTAATGCACTGGGCATCGACGCCAGGAAACCGGCCAGTGCCCGGTACAAGAGCGCCGTGTTAATCACAGCCGAGGCCGACAACAATGTTGCGCTGTCCGCCCGCAACATCGAGCGCGTTCGTTCCACCACGAGCGACTCGCTGACCACCTACGAGATCCTCTGGCCCGATGTCCTCGTCTTCAGCAAGGACGGCTACGAGAAGTTTGAACAACGCCTGAACCAGTAAACAGCATGAGTCCATTTGATGTCATCAAGACCGTTCGCCTGACCGAGAAGGTCATGGCTGTTCAGGAGTATAACGATGCCGCCGCCGAGCGTCTGAGCAGGGAAACCCGCCAACAGGTTCACCTCGTTACCGACACGCGTGCGGACAAAAACGACATTCGCCGTGCCGTTGAAATTCTGTTCAAAGTCAAGGTCGACCGTGTGAACACCATGAACGTACACGGTCGTTTGCGCCGCAAGCGCACTCGCCACGAGGGCCGCACGCCGCGCTGGAAGAAAGCCATTGTAACGCTCAAGGCAGGCGACCAAATCACGCTCACCTAGCCCGGGCGCACAAAAGATTTACCCAGCGGGAGCTGTTGCTAGTTCCCGTTTTTTTGTGTCATGCCATGCCAGGCTCTTGGCCAATTTCGCACTGCGTGGCTGTGAATGGCATTGACACAGTACAGGCAGTTCCATAGTAATTGCGGGGTTCCACACCAGGCTGCGCTTGGCGGATTAACGCACATTCATCATGAAAAAAACAATGGCATGCGTGGCGGCCGGGCTGCTCCTCACCGGTGTGGCGACCGGACCATCGGCAATCGCTGCGAAGAAAAAAAACAAGGGTTCCGTGAAAAAGGAAGCATTCGGAAAAACCAAGGACGGCAAAGCAGTCGAAGCCTACACGCTGGCCAACAAAAACGGCCTCAAGGCCAGGCTCATCACCTACGGGGCGATGCTTACTGAGATGCATGTGCCGGACAAAGACGGCAAGCTCGGTGATATTGTCTTGGGGCATGACAAGCTGGAGGATTACCTTGACGGCCACTCCTACTTTGGCGTGACCACCGGCCGCGTGGCCAACCGCATCGCAAAGGGCAGGTTCACCCTCGGTGGCAGTGAATACACGCTGGCTACAAACAATGATCCCAATCATCTGCATGGCGGCATCGAGGGTATCGATAAAAAAATCTGGTCCGCCAGTTTGAACAGGAGCAAGGCCGGCCCGGCGGTTGCCTTCAGCTACACGAGCCCGGACGGCGAGGAGGGTTACCCCGGCACACTTAAGATGAAGGTCACCTACACCTTGACCAACGATGACGAGCTCAAGATCGATTACTTGGCCACCACCGACAAGCCGACGCCGGTAAATCTCACCAACCACGCCTATTGGAACCTCGCCGGGAAAGGCACGATCCTTGATCATGTCCTTCAACTCGACGCGGATCACTACACGCCGGTGGACGCGACCGGCATCCCGACCGGGGAAATTCTGAAAGTCGACGACGTGATGAGTTTCATCAGACCGACCGCTATCGGCGCGCGCATCGACAAACTCGCCGGTGAGCCAGGCGGCTACGATCATAACTACTGCCTGAACAAGAAAGAATTCGGCAAGTTGAGCTTGGCCGCCCGCGTGGAGGAATCGACCTCGGGGCGCGTACTCGAGATTTTCACCACCGAGCCGGGTATCCAGTTTTATACTGGCAACTTTCTTGACGGCACCGAAGTGGGCAAGGGCGGTTGGAAATACGAGTTCCGAAATGCACTTTGTTTGGAAACGCAGCACTTCCCGGATTCCATCAACCATCCGCAGTTCCCGAACACCGTGCTGCGTCCGAAGCAAAAATACACGCAGACCACCATCCACAAATTCAGCACGAAATAAGTCTGTGCCGCTGATTTGATCGAAACCCCGCTTGGCCAAGCGGGGTTTTTTAGTCTTTCCCCTGTTTCCGGTTGAAGGCGACGACATCCTCGTAGCACACACCGTTGCCGCCGAAGATGTCGAGCGCAGAGCCGATGGTGAGGTGCACCCGCCCCTGGCCAAGCTCCGTCACCCGCCGCAGGTCGTCCATCGATCGCGCGCCGCCGGCGTACGTCGCCGGGATCGGTGAGTGCCCGGCGATCAACTGCACCAGTGCCTCGTCGATCCCCTGGCCAAGTCCCTCGACGTCGACGCCGTGAACGAGAAACTCGGCGCACTGCGTGGCCAAGCCGCCCAGCGTTTCGGCGTTCAGGCGCAGCTCGGTGAAGGTCTGCCAGCGGTCGGTCACGACAAAGTAGTCGTCGCCGCGCCGCCGACAGCTCAGGTCCAGCACGAGCCGCGCCTGGCCCACCGCTTGGTCAAGCCGCTCGAGACGGTCCTCATCGAGTTGACCTTCCTGAAACAACCATGAGGTGACGATGACATGCGATGCCCCGGCGTCGATCCACTCGGCAGCATTGTCTGCCGTGACGCCGCCGCCGATTTGTAGCCCACCCGGCCAGGCAGCGAGCACCTCGCGGGCAGCATCATCGTTGCCTTGGCCAAGCTTGATCACGTGGCCGCCTCGAAGGTTGTCGCGCCGGTACAGCTCTGCATACCAGGCTGGCGGTTTTTCAGAGACGAAGTTGGTTTGGAGGGCATCCGGCCGGTCATCGTCGATGGAGCCCCCGACGATCTGTTTCACCCTGCCTTCATGCAGGTCGATGCATGGCCTAAACACGGGCACAGTCTATGGCCGAGCGCGGGGAGGGTCGAGTTTTCGCCGGCCAAGCCCGGGTGACTACTATTGGTTGTCCCGGGCTTTTGTGGTGATCTCGATCACGTTGGATGGCTTGGAGCCGGTCATGCCGCGTGGAGACTGAAACGCCGCATAGACGCGGTATTGATACGTCTGCCCGGGAACAACACGGTCATCGACCGCCTGGGTCTCCGTCCTTCCGGGGCGGGGGATGTGGTTGCGAAATCTCCAGTTGGTTTCGCGGCTGGCTCTTTGAACGACGTGACCCGTCTCCTTTTCCGCATTGTCCCGCCACTGGATCTTGACGGTGTTGTGAGTGACGGAAACCACCCTGAGTTCGGTCGGGCCGTTAGGGGCATCGCCCGGGGTCGGGTCGCGATGGTTTTCGGGTCGGTAACCGGGATGTGGTTTGGGCCGTTCGCCGGGCTGGTCGAGTTGGCTCCGCGCCAGTTGATACCGCTTGGTGGTGAACTGCTTGAATTTGTTGAGAATATCCTCGTACCCCTTGTCGTCTTGGTTGGTGATGCGACGTTTGGGGAAGGGATCGTTAGCGAGATCGTTCCGGATGAGGGCGTGCAGTGAATCGAATCGTCGGTGCAGTTTCTCCGGTTTGAAATGTGTTTCCAAAATGGCATCTGCGATGATGCGGTATCGCTTGAGCAATTTAGGCTGGGTGACGATCGCTTCGAGGATCGGCTTGGGTGGGCCACCTGGAATCGGCCAGGCGGCGTTCCAGCCCTCGAGAACGGGCAAGTGTCCAAAGGCGCGGTCGGCGAAACCGACGTCGAGGTCCCATGGGATGTAACTCCACTTTTCGGATTTCGGATTTTGGTAGAGGTAATAGTTGTGCGGATTCCAGCCGGTGAGCTGGTCGAAGCAGCCGGCAAACAACATGACGGCGGTGGTCTTTAGGAATTCATCGAGCCGGAGCCGTTGATCGAGTGGCAAAGTGTCCTTCGTTTTTCTGCTGCGTTCGATGTTGCGAAAAAGATCGATAAGCTCAGCGTAGTTTTTGTTGGCGGCATTGGTCTTCGGCTCGAAGGCTTTTTTGTATTCGTTCACATCCTCGCCGGCGTAGGACAGTGTTGCGCCGGGGCCGGGCATATGCACCTTGTAGAGTGGTCCCTTTTTGCCCTTGAACCGGGACTCAACAAACGACTCGTCGATGCGCTCGACGTTGCCGTATACACCTATGTATTTGTTGTTGAGAAAAACCCTGGCGTAGTTGTTGCGCGATGCCGGGATGCCCTCAGCACGCAGGATATGCGTGATGACCGGTTCGCTGAACAGGCTTCCGAATTGCACGCCGTTGTCGAGTGCGACGCGCCGCAGCCCGAGGAAGCGTGTGCCTTTTTTGAACTCGTTGACCTTGATGAGGAAACCGCGCTTGTGGCGCTGACCCGGCCGCGACGAGCTGTTCCCCTTGTAGCGGACACCGACATTTTCCAGTTGAACATCCCGCCACCGAAACGTTCCAGGCACATAGATGCGTTCCGGGAGGGTATCGTGCATTTTATTCAAATTCGCTTCACTTAGGGTCAGGTGAATCGTCTGGACATGGTCACGCCGATAAAAATCGTCCGAACCCGCCTCGGCGGCGAGACAGGCGGCAATCCCAGCGAGGAACAAAACGGCCGATTGCAGAGTGCGGTTGATTGGCAATGAATGAATTGCTATCAAGAAGCTCATTGAAGGAGGCGCGAGTGTAAAGCCGCTATGCCGTTCAGTCGAGTTTTGACGCGGCAACACGCCAAAAAGGCGAGAGTCGGGGCGCAGTTTGCAGTATGATGCCCGCGCGTGGGTGACAACCGACAGATACGCAACATCGCGCTGACCGGCTTCATGGGCTGCGGCAAGTCCGCCGTGGGAAGGGTGGTCGCCCGGGTTGCCGGGTTTGAGTATATCGACACTGACCAGTTCATCGAGGAGCACGTCGGCATGAGTATCCCGCGAATTTTCGAGGAGCACGGTGAGGAGACTTTCCGGCGGTACGAGCGGGAGGTGGTCGTGCGGTTGGCGGAGCGCGAGAACACCGTCATCTCGACCGGCGGCGGCTTGTTGGTGGGCGCCGAAAACATGGACACCATGAAACAATACGCCATGGTTTTCTGCCTGTGGGCCTCGCCGGAAACGATCTGGCGTCGTGTCAAGGGGCAGTCGCACCGGCCGCTGCTCAACACCGACAATCCGAGGCAACGCATCATCGACCTGCTCGAGGAGCGCAAACCGGCTTACGGTCGCTCTGACATGCTCATCAACACCGAGTACCGCTCCGCCAAGGACGTCGCCAACCTGATCCTTAGCCAGTTTCGTAAGGCGCCATGAAGGCGGCCATCCGCCAGCATGCGCTTGAGCTGGGCTTCGACGACTGCCGCTTCACCACCGCCGACCCGCCGGAGAGTGCGGAGCAATTCCTGAAATGGCTCGAGGGCCGATGCCACGGCACGATGGACTGGATGGAGCGAAACGCGGCCAAGCGTATCGATCCGCAATGCGTCCTCGAGGACGCGCGGTCGGTCATCACGCTGGCCGCGAGCTACGGCCAAGCCGACGGCGAACAGACCGGGCCAAGCCAAGGTGTCATTGCCCGGTATGCGCGGTACGCGGATTACCACGATGCGCTTGGCCAGGTGCTTGGCCATCTGGCCGCACGGGTGCAGTCGCTCGCCGGCGAAGACGCTCGATCGCTTTGGTACGTGGACACCGGGCCGGTGCTGGAGCGCGACCTTGGGCAGCGCGC
>CAJWEP010000202.1 GCA_913030945.1 uncultured Verrucomicrobiota bacterium | reverse complement strand
CTGCATTAACTTTTGAGAGTTGGGGTTGACGCATCGACCGTTTCACCGTTTGCTTTGGGCGTTCACTATTCATGAAAAATATTCTTCTCTCAATTGTTGCCGTCTTGAGCTTCGCCCTTTCCGCCCAAGCGGCGAAGCGGCCGAATGTGGTTTTGGTCATCACCGATGACCAGGGCTACGGCGATTTGTCGTGTCACGGGAATCCGGTGCTCAAGACGCCGCATCTCGACAAGCTGCATTCCGAGAGTGTGCGGCTCATCGACTACCACGTGGCGCCGACGTGTTCGCCGACGCGAGCGGCGCTGATCACCGGTCATTGGACGAACCGCACCGGCGTGTGGCATACGATCATGGGGCGCTCGATGCTGCGCGATAATGAGGTGACCATTGGGCAAATCATGGCGGATGGCGGTTATCACACGGCGATGTTTGGCAAATGGCACTTAGGCGACAATTATCCCTACCGCCCGGAGGATCGCGGCTTCCAGGAAGTGCTGCGACATGGCGGCGGGGGCGTGGGGCAGACACCCGATTATTGGGACAACGCCTACTTCGACGGATCGTACTGGCACAATGGCAAGCCGGTGCCGGTGAAGGGTTTTTGCACGGATGTGTTTTTTGATTACGCGAAGCGCTTCATCCGCAGGGTTAAGGATGACGAAAAGCCGTTCTTTGTTTACCTGTGCACCAACGCGCCGCATGGGCCGATGCATTCGCCGGTGAAATCGAGCGCGCCTTACGCCAAGCAGGGCGTGGGTGTGGCCAATTTTTTCGGAATGATTTCCAATATCGACGACAACGTCGGCTCGATGCGAGCGTTCCTGAAAAAGGAAGGGTTGGCTGAGGACACCATCTTTATTTTCACCACTGACAACGGCACTTCCAGTGGTGCGAACGTGCACAATAACGGCATGCGTGGCCGTAAAGGGAGCGAGTATGATGGCGGTCATCGCGTGCCATTCTTCATCCACTGGCCCAAGGGCGGGCTAACAAAAGGGCGTGACGTGGACATGATCACTTCCTACGTGGATATCGTCCCGACCCTGATTGATTACTGCAGCGTGCCAGCGCCCAAGGGTGTGAAGTTTGATGGCGTGAACATCCGCCCGCTCATTGAAGGCAAGGCCAGAAACTGGCATGACCGCATCTTGATTACTGATTCACAACGGGTGCGTGATCCGATCAAGTGGCGCAAGAGCGCGGTGATGACCGACCGGTGGCGGCTGGTCAATGGCAAGGAATTGTACGACATCAAGGTCGACCCTGGTCAAAAGAAGGATGTGGCCGGTGCCAATCCTGGAGTGGTGAAGCGTTTGACTAAACGCTATGATGCTTGGTGGGAGGAACTGGTGCCGACCTTCGGAAAACCGACTGCGATTTATTTGGGCCACTCTGATCCGGCAGCTAATCCTGCGCGCCTCACCTGTCACGACTGGATTGCTGATGGCAGCACCCCATGGAATCAGCGCCATATACGGAGTGCAGAGAAGCGCCCCAGTAACACCGGTTTTTGGGCGGTGGATATAAAGAGTGCAGGCACCTACACGGTGGAACTGCGCCGTTGGCCCAAGGAAGCGAATCGCGCCATTACCACTGAGATGAAAGCAGGTGCGGACGTGCCGGGCCAGAAGGCTTTCCGCGCGGTGCTCGGCAAATCCTTTGCGGCGGTAAAGGCGCACCTGAAATTGGGCAGAAAGGAATTGACCCTGCCAGTGAAGCCAGAAGCCAGGAGCGTGACTTTCAAGCTCGAGCTAAAGCCCGGCCGTGATGAATTATGGGCCAAGTTTAGCAATGCAGCAGGTGTGTCCATGGGCGCCTTCTATGCTTACGTTACCAAGGTGAAGTAGGTAGCTAATAAAGCACTTTTAGCCAACTCTTGCGTCTTGTAGTGCGCGGCGTAGACTTCTGCCGACCAAATTTACCCATGAAAACCAAACTCTCCCGTCGCCGTTTCCTTGCCGCTTCCACGGTTGCTGCTGTTGCGCCGCCGCAGCTTTTGCTGGCCAACAAGAATCCCAAGCAAATTGTCATAGGTGAGGGTGAACATCGATACGAGGTGCAGCATGGTTGGGCGCGGTTGCCTGCCAGGTACAGTTGGCAAACAACCCACAATGTGGCGATCGATGCCGAAGGGTTTCTCTACGTCATCCATGAGGGGCGCGAGAACCAGAATGATCATCCTTCCATTTTTGTTTTCGACCGGAAGGGCAAGTTTATCCGAGCCTTTGGGTCGCAGTTCCAGGGCGGTGGCCATGGCATCGAGGTGCGAACGGAGGGCAGTGAGCAGTTTCTTTACGTTTGCGCCTATCAGCAGGTGAAGTCTTTTGCCAAGCTTACTCTCAAAGGTGAGACGATTTGGGAAAAGTATGCGCCGATGGACAGCGGTGTATACCGTAAGGACGAGGACAAAATACGCGTGAAACGCTGGGGTCGTGATGCCTTTATGCCGACGAACTTCGCATTCCTTGATGACGGTGGTTTTCTGCTTACAGACGGCTACGGCTCCTGGTACGTGCATCGTTATGACAATGAAGGGAACTGGATTTCCAAGTTCGGCGGTCCCGGCGAGGGCGAAGGCAAGTTCAACTTGCCGCACGGCATCTGGATTGACCGCCGTTCCGGCCGCAAGGAAAGCATAGTCGTCTGCGATCGAGCGCATCACACGCTGCAGTATTTCAACATGGACGGCAAGTACCTAGAGACTCTCAAGGGCTACGGTCTCCCGGCTAACTGCGACACCTACAAAAACCTCCTGCTCGTCCCCGAGCTCCACGCGCGCGTGACCTTGCTCAACGAAAAGAACGAAGTTGTCGTCCAACTCGGCGAAGACGTCGAACGCGTTACCAAGACAGTGAAAGGAGTGCGCAATGATCCCCGGAAATGGATCGACGGCAAGTTCGTTCACCCGCACGACGCCTGTTTCGACCACGACGGCAACATTCTCGTAGCCGAATGGGTCGCCACCGGCCGGGTGACGCGCCTTCGCCGATTGAGTTGAAGAATGAAAAAGTTTTTTACGCTTTTACTTTGGCTTTCACTGCATTGTTCAGCATATGCAACCAAACCGAACATCGTCATCATTTATGCGGATGACCTTGGCTATGGGGATGTCGGCTGTTACGGCGCGACGCATGTTCGGACGCCGAATATCGATCGCTTGGCCAGGCAGGGGCGGCGGTTCACCGACGCGCACACGGCGTCGGCCGTCTGCACGCCTTCACGCTACACGCTGTTGACAGGGTGTTACCCGGTTCGGCGCGGCAACTTGTGGTCGCCGGTCTTTCTCAGGACACCGTTGGTGGTTGATCCCGCTCGCACGACAATTGCCGACGTGGCGAAAAGCGCGGGCTACGACACGGCTTGCATCGGCAAATGGCACCTCGGCTTCGGCACCCAATCCCCGACAGACTGGAATGGCTTGCTCAAGCCTGGCCCGCTGGAACTTGGCTTTGATTCCTATTTCGGCCTGCCGGTGGTGAACAGTCATCCACCGTTTGTTTACGTCGAAAACCACCGGGTTGTCGGCTTCGATAAAGCGGATCCATTCGTCTACGGCAACACGGCGGAGACACGGGCGTTTGATGAGAAATTTAAAACCGACGCCATCGGCGGTGCTGCAAAGGCGCACAAGCTGTACGACGATGAACAAGTCGGAACCACCTTCGCCGGCAGGGCGACTGATTGGATTCGTGCCAAAGCGAAGTCCGGCAACCCGTTTTTCCTCTACTTCGCGACGAGCAACATTCACCACCCGTTCACTCCGGCCAAGCGCTTCCAAGGCACGAGCCAAGCGGGACGATACGGCGATTTTATTCACGAGTTGGACTGGATCGTTGGCCAAGTGATGAACGTGCTGTCCGAAGCCAAGGTTGCCGACAACACGCTTCTGGTTTTCACGAGCGACAATGGAGGGATGCTCAACCGCGGTGGGCAGGAGGCATGGCGCAGGGGGCACCGACTAAACGGCGACCTGCTCGGCTTTAAGTTTGACGCCTGGGAGGGTGGTCACCGTGTGCCGTTCATCGCCCGTTGGCCGGGGATAATCGAGGCCGGTAGCGTGTCGGATTCACTGGTCAGCAACGTCGATCTGTTCGCCACCGTGGCGGCGATCACGGGGCGGAAGCTTGGCCAGGCCGAGGGCGAGGACAGCTTCAACATCCTGCCTGCGCTGAGCGGCGAGCCGAATGCCAAGGTGCGTGATCACCTGTTGATCGCGCCGCTTAGGAGAACCCACCTGTCGTTGAGAAAGGGCGACTGGATCTACATTGGCGCGAAAGGGCACGGCGGTTTTGGCGCGAAGAAAGTCGGCGAACATGGGCTCGGCGGCCCCGCCGCCCAGTTGTTCACCGGCCACGTCAACAGCGATATCGAAGACGGAGCAATCAAGCCGGACGCGCCGGAGGCGCAGCTCTACAACTTGGCCAAGGATCCGTACCAAAAACAAAATGTCATACGTAGCCACCCCGAAATCGCGAAGCAGATGAAGGCAGAAATGCAAAGCATCCGCACAACCCCAACCGCCCCCCACACCGCCCTTGGGCTATAGCCAATTAAATACTATAAAGCAGATTAATTACCATGAAGCCATTCATAACAATCCTTGTTGGTAGTTTTCTTCACCTGTTTGCGCAGGCCTCGCAGCCGAACATCGTGCTCGTGTTCATTGATGACATGGGGTGGGGGGATTTTTCCTGTTTCGGAAATAAAGCCGCGAAGACGCCACACATTGATCGCTTGGCCAAGGAGGGCGTTCGCTTCGAGCAGTTTTATGTGAATTCGCCGATTTGTTCGCCGTCGCGCACGGCAATTTCCACGGGGCAATATCCGCAGCGCTGGGGCATCACCTCGTACCTCGCGCATCGCGACATGAACAGTCGTCGCGGTATGGCGCAGTGGCTCGACCCCAAGGCGCCGATGCTGGCGCGCTCACTGCAGCAGGTCGGATATGCTACGGGGCATTTTGGTAAATGGCACATGGGCGGCCAGCGTGATGTGGCCGAGGCGCCGGCGATCACCGAGTACGGATTTGATGCTTCACTCACAAACTTCGAGGGTATGGGACCGAAGTTGTTGCCGCTCACGCTCAAACCGGGTTGGACGGAACCGCGCCGCATCTGGTCCGATGCCGAGCGGCTTGGCCAAGGCACGCGCTGGATGTTGCGATCGAAAATCACCGCCGGCTTTGTGGACGAGGCGATTCCATTTATTCAAAAAGCCGTGAAGGCGAAAAAACCTTTCTATGTTAATCTCTGGCCGGATGATGTGCACAGTCCGTTTTGGCCGCCGGTGGACAAATGGGCCGATGGCAAGCGCGGCCTGTACCATTCCGTGCTGCAGGAAATGGATCGCCAACTCGGCAAACTCTTCGATCTTATTCGGAGTGATCCCGCGCTTTACGACAACACACTCGTGCTCGTTTGCTCCGACAACGGCCCGGAGCAGGGCGCCGGTTCCGCTGGCCCGTTCCGCGGCTTTAAGACGCACCTGTACGAAGGCGGCATACGATCCTCGCTCATTGCCTGGGGGCCGGGTATGGTTGCCAAACACGATCATGTGAACCGCGCCTCCGTCTTTTCCGCCATCGACCTCGTGCCCACCCTGCTGGATCTCACCGGCACGCCGTATCCCAAGGGCGTGATATTCGATGGCGAATCGCTGCCCGGCACGCTGCTTGGTCAAGCGACCACCTCGCGCAAGGCTCCCATCCATTTTCGCCGTCCGCCTGATCGCGATTCATTTTACGGTGACAACGACCTGCCTGATCTTGCCGTGCGCGTTAGCGACTGGAAATTTCTCTGCGAATACGACGGTAGTGATCCAGAGCTCTACAATCTTAAAACCGACCTCGGTGAAACCAAAAACCTCGCTCATGAGCATCCAAAACTCGTTGCCAATTTTACTAAATCACTCATCGCATGGCACGAATCCCTCCCATCCGACAACGGCCCGCAACTCACTGGCCAGTTCCGCCGCAAGCCAGCCAAAAAACCGAAGGGAAAATAAAACTGACGTCGACGTGTGAATCGGGCAGGCTGCGGCCGCGTCATGAATAAACAAATGATTACTCCCCATTTAATTCGCGCTTTAACTTTGGTGGCCGCAGCTGGCTTGGTATCTGCAAAAGCCGAGGAAAAGCAAAAACCGTTAAGGGCATTGCTGATCACCGGCGGTTGCTGTCACAATTATAAGTTCCAGAGTGCGGCGTTGATAGAGGGTGTGACCAAGGAGGCCAAGGTTGAGTGGGAGATCGTCAACGAAGGCGGCTCAGGAACCAAGGCAAAGATTGATCTTTATAGCGATGCTGAATGGGCCAAGGGCTACGACGTGGTAGTCCATAATGAGTGCTTTGCCAATACGGTTGATGAGGATTACATCCGTAGTATCACCAAGGCCCATAAGGCAGGCGTGCCCGCGGTGGTGATCCACTGCGCGATGCACACCTACCGCGCGTCCAAAACCGATGACTGGCGTCAGTTTCTTGGTGTGACCAGTCGTCGTCACGAGCATCAAAGTCGTTATCCGGTTAAGAAGGTTGCCTTGAAGCACCCGATCCTGAAGGGCATGCCGGACGATTGGGTGACTCCGAAGGATGAGTTGTACGTGATTGAAAAGATGTGGCCGAAAGCCAAGGCACTGGCCACTTCAAAGAGTGAACGTAATGGTAAGGAATACGCGGTGGCTTGGACGAATCAGTATGGCAAAGCTCGTGTTTTTGGCACCACCTACGGCCATTCTGACGCCACTTTTAGCGATCCTGTGTTTCTCAAGTTGGTCGCTCG
>CAJWEP010000201.1 GCA_913030945.1 uncultured Verrucomicrobiota bacterium | reverse complement strand
TTCATCCGCACACCACGCCCGGCGACCCCGCGGCTCTGCATGATACCGAGGTAGACAAAATACGTCGGATCCTCCACCAGCACGATGTCGCCCGGGTCACACAACGCCTCGGTGGCCATGTAAAGAAACTGCTGCGAGCCGTGGGTGATGACAGTGCGCTTGGCCTCGTAGCTCGCCGCCTGGCCACGGGGACTACCGTCGAGCTGTCGAATGCGCTTGGCCGTCAGTTTCCGGAGCGTGTCATCGCCCGCGGTCGAGCCGTACTGTAGCGCCGCTTGGCCAAGCGCGGCGTCGCCGAGCAACTCTTTGAGTAGCCGCCGACAACCCGCCACTGGCAGCGTCGGGTTATCGGTGAAACCGGCCGCCAGAGAGATCAGCCGGGGCCGCTCCAGCTTGATGCGCATCAGCCACGAGATCGGCGGCTCTACCATGCGCCGCGCCATCGCCGAGAGGGCGCTTGATTTTGAAGATTTCCCAGCCATGCGAGGTCGGAGCTTGCCCAACTCGCGCCGGCTCATTGCCAGGCGATTTCCCCGGCAACGATCGTCATGACGTTGCGCCCCTTGAGCGTCCAGCCGTAGAACGGGTTGTTGACCGCTTTGCTGGCGGTGTCCTCGCGGCGGAACACCCACTCGGCGTCGGGGTCGAACACGGTCACGTCCGCCACGGCGCCGACGCCGAGTGATCCTCGGTCGAGGTGGATCAGCTTCGCCGGCGCGACGGTCAGCCGCTCGATCACGTCACTGAGCGGCATGCGGCCACTGTGATAAAGCTGCATCAGGGACACCGCCAGTTCGTTCTCCAAGCCGGTGATACCGAACGGCGCGTTGGCAAACTCAACCTCCTTTTCGTAGTTGCAGTGCGGCGCGTGGTCGCTCGAGATGATCTCCAGTGTGCCGTCGGCGACACCCTCGATCACCGCCTCGCGGTCGGCGGCGGAGCGGAGCGGCGGGTTCATCTTGAAGTTCGTATCGTACTCCGGCCAGGCCGGCTTGTCGTCGTCGCCCGCCCAAAAGACGGCCTTGCCGTCCTCGGGCCAAAACTTGTCACTGCCGGCGATCGCCGAGTCGGTCAGCGTGAAGTGGTGCGGGCAGGCCTCGCCGGAGACCGGCACGCCGCGTGACTTGGCCTCGCGGATGAGCCGCACGCTCCCGGCGGCGGTCATGTGCTGGCAATGGACGTGCGTGCCGGTTTTTTCCGCGAGCAGGATGTTGCGCGCGACGATCATCTCCTCGCCCGCCCTGGACCAGCCCGGCAGGCCAAGCGTGTTGTTCCAGTACCCCTCATGCATCACGCCCGCGCCGACGAGCGAGTAGTCCTGGCAATGATCCATCACCGGTAGGTCAAACATTGTGGCGTACTCCATCGCGCGCCGCATCAGATCGTTGTTCTGCACGCAATGCCCGTCGTCGGTGATCGCAACCACGCCGGCGTTCTTGAGCGAGCCGATCGGCGCCAGCTCCTCGCCGGCGATGCCCTTGGTGATCGCGCCGGTGATGAGGACGTTGACCTTGGCCAGGCGCTCCGCGCTGTCCTGGATCAACGCCACCGTGCCGGGGTTGTCGATCGCCGGGCTGGTGTTGGGCATACAGACGACCGTGGTGAAACCGCCCCGCGCCGCCGCCGCCGCGCCGGTGCCGATGGTCTCCTTGGCCGTCTGGCCCGGTTCCCGAAAATGAACGTGAATGTCGATCAATCCCGGGCAGACGACCTTGCCGGCGGCATCAACCTCATTCGTGCCGTCCGGCGCCTGAGCAGGCGCATCGGTGCCGATAGCGGCCACCTTCCCGTCGGCGAGCAGCAGGTCGGCGGTTTCATCAAGGCCGTTGACGGGATCGATGAGGCGGCCTCCCTTGAGCAGCAACGAACTCACGGCGCACAGGCTAAGGAAGGCGGATTGACAACGCAAGCCGGGTTGGTACGCTGCGCGTGGTTGCGGGTGTAGTTCAATGGTAGAACGGAAGCCTTCCAAGCTTCACACGTGGGTTCGATTCCCATCGCCCGCTCCACTTCAATTTCCATTGATTGGCGTTCAACTACTGCCAATCTGCAACGCCTGAAGACACTCTCTGCGAAACTCGGAGCGCCACATTTGCCCCATGTGCCCGCCGGTTTCGTGAATCCGCACCCGATCACCCAGCGTCTGCTCAAACCACTGCACGTGCCCGGGTTTTAGCAGGAAGTCGTTGGCGGTGAGGAACACGCGGATGTCATCGGCGGCAAGCTGCAGGCCTTTGGTGCGATGACGCAGATCGCCGGCCTTGGCCAAGGTTTCTGCGCTGACACCTCGCTTGGCCAGGCGCGGCGACAGGATCGCCCGGTAATAATCGTCGTGGCTGTATGCATTGGCCCGGACGTATGCCTCCACGCTTGGGCGGGTGTGGCCGTGTATGGACAGGATCGCTTGGCCAAGGCTTGCTCGAAAGTTCAAGCCGACCATGTAGGCAGCCTCGACATCGCTGAACGGTATCTCCCGCGCGGCCTCCAAACTTGCCTGCTGCAGGGCCAGCAGTTTCAAGAGCGCCGATTGCTGGATCGCCTCCAGATCATCCCTCCCGAGCGGCGCGCGATACAGCCGATCCAGCGTCAGCAACCCGTGCTCGAGCACCAGCGGCGGGTTGACGGCCAGCACCCGGCAATACGCGTCCGGCGCCGATGTGGCGGCGAGGTTTAGCGCGTACCAAGCGCCTATTGACATGCCGATCTGCGCCGGTGGCCCTGTCACTTGCCCCTCACCCAGTTCATGCCGCAACACTGTCGCGATGCCCTGCTGCACGCGCCGGATCATTTCCAGGTCGTCGTCAATGTAGCCGGGCAGATGGCCCGCTGGGGCGCACTGAATGAATTCCCAGTTGAAGTTGTTGCTGAAGAGCGCGACGTGATATCCCGCCTTGTGCGCGATCTCTGCCATCGCAAAACAGCGGCCGCCAATCCGGTGCGAGCCCAGCCCCGGCATCACGTATGCAATCGGCGCCGGCTTGGGTTGTGGCCAAAAAGTAAACGGCAGCGGTTTCCTGAAGTCGTCCGGATGGCAGGCATCCGTGCGGCCGCGCCGGTTGAAGTCCGGATCCTCCGGGCGAAACAGCATGGCCAAAATGGTCTGCGTGTTCGGGGTGTCCTCCGCAACGCTCATTGGCGGCACATCGGCCACCTCTGCTGCGCGGCGTTGCGTGGTGTACAGTTTGCTCAGCGTGTACGGGTCGTACTCCGATGACATCAGGCCCAACAGCGACCTCGCGCTAAACGAGATCTCATTAAACCGAAGTGACGCCTTGGAGACCGGCGCATACTTCGCCGGATCGAGCAGGACATCACCCGCACGCCCGATCACGTCCCGCTCCGAGTTGCCCCCGAGCACCGGTACGTGCAGATAAATCTTCGGCGTCCAGCCCCAAGCGCCCAGTGTCTGGCCGAAATCCTCGTTCGACGCGGCAATCCCAAACCTCGTCGTGGCCGGGTCGCTGAATCCCAGCACGCCAGCCGAGCTGTTAATGACGAACCGATGCGTCTCCACGCCGGCCTCGGGCCACTTGGCTTGCAGCAGGTTGTTCGCGAGTCGCCTCGGGTAAAACAGGTTTCGCCGAAAATGCCGCAAGCCAACCCGGGCACGCTTCGGCATGATGCCGTTGTAACCGCGAGTCGCCGGTTCCAACACACCTGCTAGCAGCGCCTTGTCCAGGCTGAAGGACAATCTGTTCACCGGCTCAAGCGGATCGGACAGCATAGACGGCAAGAGCACTCCATCTTCCGGGCGTGACGGCTCAGGCAACATTTGAACAGCCCTATCCCTAGGAAACTGGACGCAACCCGTAATACCAATCACACTCGCGAAAACTGCTATCCCTAGAACAAATCTTAGCAACAAAATTGAATAAAGAGATTGTATCGCCGGAATCCGCCGAAAGGCAAGCGCACCTCAACACTCAATTTATTATATGTATTCGACAGGGCAGATGATCTCTGCCAAACTCGACGAACGCATGAAATCCCTGGCTATTGCACTCTCGTTCATTCTGGCCTACTCAACGCAGGCAGCCGACAAGCCGGCTCATTCTGCCGTCAACCCCGAGCCCCGCGGCGGCGGCTGGATGAAGCGACATGAGTCGTTCAACCAGCGCGTGGCTAAGGGCAACGTCGATCTGATCTTTATCGGCGACTCGATCACGCACGGCTGGGAAGGCCGAGGCAAGGAGGTTTGGGCGAAGTATTACGCCAAGCGCAACGCCGTGAACCTCGGCATCGGCGGCGATCGAACACAGCACGTCCTGTGGCGGCTCGACAACGGCAACATCAAGAACATCAGCCCCAAGGTCGCCGTTGTCATGATCGGCACGAACAACTCGGGCGGCAGCAACACCGCCGAGGAGATGATCGACGGCGTCACGGCGGTCATCGACAAACTCCGCACCAAGCTGCCTGAGACCAAGATTCTTCTGCTCGATATTTTTCCACGCGGCCAGCGAATCAATGCGCAGCGCGGCAAAATCCTTCAGGTCAACCAGGTGCTCTCCCTCCTCGACGAGCGTCCCCACGTGCACTTCCTGCGCATCGGCCAGAATTTTGTCAGTCCCGACGGCAGCATCGCCAAGGACATCATGCCGGACTTCCTCCATCTCACTCCCAAGGGCTACGAGATCTGGGCCAAGTCAATCGAGCCGATGCTGGCCAAGTTAATGGGTGAGTAACCCGGCGCCCAGGCGCTTGGCCAAGGAGGCAGCCTGTTGACTGAAGCGGCCCAACCGAGTGAGTTCAACGAAGGGCTCCGGCTGTTTGACTCGCCGCACTTATGGACGCTTTTTCTCTGCCTGCTGGCCATCGTTTGCGTACCGCTCATCGGCCGGTGTCTTTCACTGCAAAACCGGCGGCGCGCCGTCTGGGCGCTGGTAGTGTTTGCCATTGCACAGGAACTCGTCGACTACGGCAACCGGGCCAGCTTCCGCGGACTCAACCTAACCCAGGATCTGCCGCTGCACATATGCAACTACAGCTTGGCGATCGCAGCCGTCGGGCTGGCCACGCGAAACCGTTTCTGCTTTGAACTCGCCTATCTGGTCGGCTTCACCGCCGGGTTGCAGGCGCTCCTGACGCCTGACCTCACCGATTTATACAACCTCACCGAGTACATCGTGTACTTCATCCACCACGGGCTGATTATTCTGTTTGCCCTGTGGAATATTGTCGTGGATCGCATGGTCACCCGCCACGGAGCCGTATGGCGCACGTTCCTGTTTCTCAATCTGATGATTCTGCCGGTCGCGGTTGTAAACTGGCTGGTCGACGCAAACTACATGTACCTCAGCGGCAAACCGAACGTCGACAACCCACTCGTGTTCGGTGAATGGCCCTGGTACATCGTCAACGTCGAGGTCATCGGGCTGCTGCTGCTGATTGTTGCAAACGTTCCCATGCTGCTCCTGCGGCGACGCAACACGAGATGAACCGGCTGTTCACTACCCCGCTGCTGTTCGCGGCACTGCTGACCGGCCTGGCCGCCGAGCCAAGCGTCATTGACCATTCGCACCTGCTTGTGTATCGCGACTCAGCCGGCAGCGAGCATCCCGTCACGACGCCCGCCGACTGGGCCAAGCGGCGGCGGCAAATCGTCAACGGCATGCAGCAGGTGATGGGGCCGCTGCCGAGCCGCACCGCGCTCCCTCCGCTCGACATGCGCGTGCGCGACCAAGCCGACGGCGACGGCTTCACGCGGCTGAGTATCGATTTTGTCACCGAGAAAAACGACCGCCTCCCCGCCCTGCTCTATCGCCCCAAAGCCAAGCGCTTGGCCAAGCGACCCGGCATTCTCGCGCTACACCCAACCTCGCCGTTGGGCAAGCATCGAGTCACGAAGGAAGGCGGCGTCCCCAACCGCGCCTATGCCTACGAATTGGCCAAGCGCGGCTATGTTGTCATAGCGCCCGACTACCCGCCGTTCGGCGACTACAAATACGACTTCGAGTCGGATGACTACGTGTCCGGCACGATGAAGGGCGTCTTCAACCACATGCGCTGCGTGGATTTACTGCAGTCACTGCCCGAGGTTGATCCTGGACGCATCGGCGCGATCGGCCACTCGCTTGGCGGACACAACGCGATGTTTGTTGGCGTGTTCGATCCGCGCATCAGCGTCATCGTATCAAGCTGCGGCTGGACGCCGTTCCACGACTACTACGGCGGCAACATCAAGGGCTGGACGAGTGACCGCTACATGCCGCTGCTCAAGACGCGCTACAAGCTCGACCCTGATCGCGTGCCGTTCGACTTTTACGAGGTCGTCGCCGCACTCGCCCCGCGTGTGTTCTTTTCAAGCTCCCCGCTGCACGACAGCAACTTCGACGTGCGCGGCGTGAAAAAAGCCGTCCCCAAGGCACGAGAAATTTACAAGCTGCTTGGCCAGGCAGACGCGTTGCAGCTCCGCACCCCCGACTGCGAGCACGACTTCCCCACCGAAGTCCGCCTCGATGCCTACCGCTTCATCGACCAAGCGCTTGGCCAAGCGGACGATTGAAAGCCTAGAGAAGTTGAGTGATCGGCTCGGCACTGCTTAATCACCCTCTCGAGAGGGAATGGTGAGGGTGAAAGCTGGCATTGAGATTTTGGCGCAATCGGTGGTTTCGCGTTTTCACCCTTTTCACCCTCATCCGACCCGCGGCCACCTTCTCCCTAGGGAGAAGGCATCAAGTCGATCGCGCTTGACCAAAGGGAGCGGGTTCGTCGCTCCCCTTTGGGGCCAATGGGCGCTTGTTCCCGCTTGGCAGTCGCACTACCCTGCTGGAGTCATGC
>CAJWEP010000200.1 GCA_913030945.1 uncultured Verrucomicrobiota bacterium | reverse complement strand
ATCTTTATCGTGTGGGTGATGTAACTATCGATTCAAAGCTTCAAGTTGCTGCCTTTCCAGCCAAGGTGAATCAAATCGTTGGACTGATTGAGTATGCGCTTGTTACCGATTCCGGCAAGGTCCACGAAAGTTTTTTGAGCACAAAAATAAAGCCTGGAGACGTGCACGTGGCAATGCTGCTTCTTGGCGTCAAACCGCCAGGGAATGTTTCGGTTGAAATTGCCTGGCAAGAGGATGGCAAGTGGACACGTAAATCGATCACGAATTGCATCGCGCAATATCCGCTCGAGGTTGCTTCAGAGCAGGAGGATAAGGAAACAGGAAAATCGTTTGACCTAAAATCTTCATCATGGACATGGACCGGTTCACGGGTCAGGCCCAGTGGAATTTTGGTCGCTGACGAGTTGGGTTCCATTCTCAGCCTGCAACAGGACCCGGACGCACTGTCGTTGATTGATCCAATGATTGACACGAGTCGCTTCGGTTCCCATGTTTGGTCGAAGAAGGTGGCAAAAAAGGATTCAATGGTTCAAATATTCATCCAGCCATTCGAAACAGAAAAAAACGCCAAATCCTGATTAATTAAGTCATGTCAACAAGACTAAATCTTACTGTTCTATTCAGTTCTATTTTCTTTCTTTCAAGTAACACGTTTGCTGTTGGAAAGCCGGTTAGCCAGGAGAAAATCAAGAGGTCCATAGAGAAAGGTGCAAGGTTTTTGTATCAAAACCAGAACGCTACAGGATGGTGGTCGGACTCGGGACTTCCCGCTTTGACTGGATTGGCGCTGGTGGCCCTGAAAATGGCGGATGCAACGAAACTGGACGCAAAATATGTGTCAGAACGGAGGAGAGCCTACGGTTACCTGACAAGTTTGGCCAAACCGGATGGCTCGATTCATGACGGCCGTTTAATCAACTACAACACAGCCTGCTCACTCATGGCCCTTTCAATGGCCAATGAGACTCGTTACAGGCCGTTAATTGAAAAGGCACGGGCCTACATTGCTGCATCCCAGATTGATCTGGGTGAAAAGGGGAAACAGGACAATGCTAATGATGGTGGTGTCGGATATAATGACAAATATGATCATTCCGACATGAATAATACACTTATGGCCATTGAAGCCATGCGCATGTCCGAGTCGGCCCTTCGCCAGAAGGACCAGGGTAAACAACCGTTAAAGCATGACCTTGACTGGAAAGCCTTGGAACATTTTTTGGCCAACTGCCAAAATCTTCCCGAACGAAGCGACAACCCGAATCTTTCGAATCAGCCGGAGGATCGAGGCGGTTTTATTTACCATCCGGGCGAGAGCAAGGCAGGTGAAGTGGTTGACGAGGAAACAAAGAGAGCGGCTCTGCGCTCCTATGGCTCGATCAGCTATGCGGGAATGATGAGTTTCGCCTATGCCCGGGTAGGCAAAGACGATGACCGCGTCAGGGCGGTTATCGATTGGCTGGGTAAAAACTATACCCTAAGCGAAAATCCCGGGATGGGACAGGAGGGGCTTTACTATTATTTTCACCTCATGAGCAAGGCATTGAGGGCACAAGGCGTGAAAACCCTTAAAGGTCCGGATGCCGAGTCGATCGATTGGAAAAATGAACTCGCTGCAAAATTAATTTCACTTCAAGACAAGGACGGCTCCTGGAGAAATTCAAACAAGCGCTGGATGGAGGGGGATCCGAATTTGACGACCTCCTATGTCCTGGTCGCCCTGTCGTTGTTGGCTAATTAGCGTGTTTTAAATTTATTTGAGTGTTTTATTGTCTGCCGATTTTTCCTCTTCTCTTGATCTGATTCCGGCTAGCACTTTTTCTTTTGAGATTTTCCCTCCTTTAATGGCTTTGGCTACCGCTGGATTAGCTTTCAGAAATTTGTTGTACTCTTCGGTGTAGTCACTTCGCTTAATCGCAACGTCGTCGATGAATATCTCGCCGGACCCTCCCTTGACCGCACCGGTGACGAAACGAAACATCAACCTTACCCCTGTTGCGCCTACCGGTGCGACCAGGTCGGGCACGAAAACTTTTGCCCAGTCTTTTTGTCCCTTGAAATTAGTCAATCCTTTGCCCGGGAGTCGTGCGCCGTTATCGTCATGCCACTCGACCATGTACTCCTGCACATAACTCACGCCGAAGTCGGTTTGCTTGGCCCAGAACGTGAGATCGTAAGTTTTGCCCTCGACGATCCCGCTGTTTACCGACTGGCTCAAGTGTCCTTCGCTGGGGACGGCTCCGGCATTTTTCAGCGTAGAGCGCATACTAAATTTCCCGCTATGGGCCTCGGCCTCGGATCGAACCGGCGGGACACTCAAGGAACAGTTCCATTGGTCAGCGCCTTGACCATTGCCGGTTTCAAAGCTGCTGTTGGAGATTATCGAATCTGCCTTGGCAGTGGTTGCTACGAGACAAAAAACTATTACGCGGAGCAAATCGGTCATAAGTATGTATTTCGGCAGAACCGCCAATCTAAAGGTCGAAACTCCTATGCGCAATCCCGCTCAAACTTGGCCAAATGCAAACCATGAATAGGGAACAACAGTTCGCTTTCGCTTGCGCAACGACACCATAGTGTCGATAGATCAATCCGATATGTACGAGAAAATTGACGTAGGGTGGCCGAAGGCTGGATGAGGGTGAGCCAATGGATGTTTTTCTAGTAAAGGTTACTATTGGGTCGCCTAATTTTTATTTGTCCGCCTTCTTGACCGGCGCGTCCTCCCGCTTGACGGCCCAGAGCAGCCCACGCGCGACGAAGTCGAGATAGCGCGGGTCGACGACGGTGAAGTTGTTGTGGCCAAGCGAGGTGCTGAAGACGCGGACACCGTGGTAGTCGTTCGCCCAGGCGACGACCGCCTTGCTTTTGCCCTGCGTGCCGCGGGCGACGACCTTCGTGCCGGGGAACACCTGCACGTTGTTGTAGAGTTCCTCGTTTCCGGTCGTCCAGTCTTTGATGCCCTTGGTGATGTACGGCACGTTGTGCTCGAACGCGATCGCGATCGGCTTTTTCGGGCCGTGGCCGGTGGACTGAACGCCGATGTATTCGTACCACTTTGCGTTCGCCGCTCCGGGCTTCACCGGCTTGCGGAAGTCACCAGAGCGGTACGAGTGCATGGCGCAGTGGAGATTCACGGCGGGGATGCCGTTGCGGTGCGGCGCCAGCACGCCGGCGATGATCTTCGGGTCGGTCTGGGCGGCCGCGCATTCATCGTGGATGACAACGTCGTAGCCCTTGGCATAGTCCGGATTGCCGAAGATGGGCAGCGGCGGGTTGGTGCTCTTGTCAGCCGTGTGCAGTTGGTCGACAACGATGTTGAGCCGCGCCTCGAGGCCCTGCTTGAGCAGGTCTTTCTGCGTGGCGTAGTCGTGGCAGCAACCGCCGGTGATCAGCAGGGCGCGCAGCGGTTTCTTGTCCGCGGCGGTGAGTTCCCCGGCGGTGAGGCCGGCCAGTGTGAGAATGCAAATGAGTAAACGCATGATGTGTGGGGTGAAACGTACACGGCTCTCGGCGAAAGTAAACCCATCACACCGTTGTGCAACGCCCTGTAAAACGAGTCATGCCCGTGGCGCTGGATGGAGAATCGCTCGTCGCCGAGAAACGCCCAGCCCTTGGCCAAGCCGAGGTTGGGCAGGTCGATGAGGATGCAAATGCGTTCGCCCGGCTTGGGGTGGAACGTGTTTCGCAACAGGCGCGCAAGACAGAACGGGGGAATTCCGGTTGATTCATGGCAAGGTTGCGCTCGGGTCAGGCTGGTGCAGGGCAGACAGTGAAAGGCAAATGAGCCAAAAATTTAAGCCAAAAAAATCGCTTGGCCAAACGGGCCAAAGACGGGTAGGTTGTCCGCCCGGCTGGTTGCCGGTTGAAAAATGTTCTGGGGAGTTCTCATAGGGGTCTTGGCCGGGGGAGTGTTAGGATACTCCTTCATGGTCGATGACTTCGATTTGCAGGCGACCTACATGGAGATGGCGATCGGCATCGGCATCGGGGTCGCAACCGGCACGGTCATTTTCCTCATCGGGGCCGGTGTAGTCTCCGGCATGGACTATGTCCGGAAGCGCAAGGCTTCCTGATCGACCGCGCTTTGCATGAGCGCGTCCCACACACCCGTCCGCAGTCTTTATGTGCATGTGCCGTTTTGCGCGGCCAAGTGCGAGTACTGCGCTTTTTTTTCAGAGCCCTCCAACGGGGAACAGATGAACCGTTACGTCGAGGCGCTGATTCGCGAGATGGAGTTGGTCGCCCCGTCGCTCAGGCCCCGGACGGTTTTCTTCGGCGGCGGCACGCCGTCGCTGCTCAGCACGGCCCAGTGGCGGCGCATCCTCGGGGCGATGGAGCGACTCGATCTGCTCGGTGCCGCCGAGTGGACGGTCGAGTGCAACCCGGCCACCGTTTCGGCGGAGAAGGCCAGACTCCTGCGCGAGCACGGCGTGAACCGCATCTCGATGGGTGTGCAGTCGCTCGACGAGGGGCTGCTCAACCGGCTTGGCCGCATTCATTCACGCGAGATGGTGTTCAAGTCGTTCGACCGGCTGCGTGCCGCCGGATTCGACAACATCAACCTCGACCTCATGTTCGCCATCCCCGGCCAGACGATGGACATTTGGAAAGCCACGATGGCCGAGGTCATCGCGATGGGCAGTGAACACCTCTCCTGCTACGAAGTAATTTACGAGGAGGACACACCGCTCTACGAGCAGCTGCAGGCCGACGAGTTTGACGTTGATGAAGCGCTGGCCTGCGCGATGTACGACGAGCTGATTGATACCGCCGCTGCCGCTGGCTTCGCGCAGTACGAGGTGGCCAACCTCGCCAAGCACGACGGCGAGCCAGGCGCCGAGCTGCCGTCACGCGCCTGCCAACACAACGTCAACTACTGGCGCGGTGGCGCGAGCCAGGCGCTTGGGCCAAGCGCGACCGGCTATGTCGACGGCCGCCGCATTCGCAACATCGCCAACACTGAGCGCTACTGCAAACAGCTTGCGCTTGGCCAACGCGCTCACGAGTCGGTCGAGCAGCTATCGCCCCTGGCCAGTGCCGGCGAGACGGCGGCGTTCGGCCTGCGGATGAATGCCGGCTGGCCGTTCAAGTTGTTTGAGCAAACCACCGGTCACGACCTGCGCACCGGGTGGGCCGGCGATATGCAGCGGGCGGTCGAATCCGGCTGGGGCGTCCGCAGTGACGATCGGTTCCACCTCACGCGGCTGGGGATGCGCTTCGCCGACACGGTCGCCGAATGGTTTATTCGGCCGTAGGGGTGAGCGCCGGCGTTTCACCGTGTTTCACAGAGTGGTATCGGCCAGTTGGCGGGGTATCGATGTGCGTGGTCTGGCCGGTTGGCCAATGAATCTCGACAAACTCCACCGCCGTTGCCTGGCCAAGCCCGAAGTGGGCGATCGGTGCGTGTTGCGATCGATACGAGTCGCCGTTGACGATGGTGCGCCACTGGTCGCGCCCGCCGGCCCGGAGGCGGACCCTGGTTCCGTTGAGCGACGGGCAGCCGGCGCTGCGGGCCAGTCGGAAACCCACCCAGCGGTTGTCGCCCGGCCAAAGGTTGCGTGTCATCAGCAGTCCCTGCGATCCCGGCTCGGGCCAGACGGAAAAGTGGGTGAAGAACAGGTCGAGCCGTCCGTCACCGTCGATGTCGCCGCTGGCGACGTTGCGCGAGTCGATCTCGTGCGAGGCGTTCATCAAAAAGGCCACGTCATCCAGAGAACGGTTGCCTCGGTTGAGCAGCAGCCGGTTTTTTTCGTAACCACCGTACGAGTAGCCGGCGCCGTACAACCGGCTCGATGTGCTTCGGATGTAGACCTCCATCGCGGGATTCGGCTCGGAGGTGGCGTGGTAGATGTCGTGGCACCAGAATTGCCGCTCGTAATCCTTCACCGAGTCGCGGCTCTTGTGGCCGTTGGCGATGAAGAGGTCGGTGTCGCCGTCGTTGTCCGCGTCGAATGATGTCGCGCCCCAAGACCATCCGGTGTTGGCCACTCGATCGCCCATCGCCCGCTGCTCGAATTTCGTCTCGCCGCCAAAGTAAAGCCGGTTGCCAAACGTGAGGTCGTCCAGGCGCTCGGTGTAGTGCTTGTGCGTCGGCGCAGAGAGTTTCATTGACGCAAGTCGCTCGGTGGCCCACGAATTCATCCCGATCATCATCAGATCCATTTGGCCGTCGGCATTGTAGTCGGCGAAATTGTGCGCCATGCCAAAGCCGTAATGGTTCCCGACGAGCCGGTCGGTTGCGTCCGTGAATTTGCCCGAGCCGTTGTTAAGGTAAAGATCCACACCGGCGAAGTCGCTCACGACGACCAGGTCCAGGTCGCGGTCGTCGTCGATGTCCGCGAACGATGCGCTGTACGAGCGGCGGTGGCGCTTGGCCTCGAGCCCGGCGGCGGTGGTGGCATCGGTCAGCCGACCGGTGCCGTCGTTGAGCAGCAGGTAGCCGGGGAATCCGTCGTTGGCGTCGTAGATCGGCGTCGGCATTTGGCCCTTCACGTAAGGCAATTTGTACTGCGACAACCACAGGTCCGCATCGCCATCGCCGTCGATGTCGCCGGTGGTCATCACCATTGGATCGAGCACTTTTTCCGCTGCCCGCCAAGCGAGCCGAGCTTTGCCGGGGAACATCCCATCCGGCTGTCCTTCAATAAGATAAATGCCGTCGTGACCGCAGGCGACGACATCCACCGCGCCGTCACCGGATAAGTCCTCGAGCGTGACGTTGAAAACAATTTCGTTGAACTCCGGGCAAAGCGTCTCGGCCTTGAAACGCCCCTCGCCGAGGTTGCGGTAGATGCGGTTTTTGCAACCCAGGATCACCTCGACC
>CAJWEP010000199.1 GCA_913030945.1 uncultured Verrucomicrobiota bacterium | reverse complement strand
GCGCTTATCGGCGGCATGTTGGTCTCGACTTTTTTAACTCTGTTTTTGGTGCCGTGCGTTTACGCGATTGTGAAACCGGATCTACAACCAGCAGCGGCATAACGTTTCCCGTAGAATTTTTGAACATGAAAAAAATGATTCTTCTTGGCGTTGTGTTAAGCCTGACAATGACGGGTGTTGCGGAGGAGGAAGCGCCCAAGGTGCAGGTGCCAACTTTTGGTACCATGCGGATTGATTTGGCAACGGCTTTAAGGCTGGCACGGGTTCGCAACTCCGACATCGCCCTCGCTAGGGAAGCCGTGAAACAGTCCGGCGCCCAGTTGAAACAGAAGGAGTATCTCCTAATTCCCACCTTGAGCTTCGGGGCGAGCTTTCACCATACCGAGGGACCCTTGCAGGAAACCGGCGGAACAATTCAACCAAGTGTAAACCGGAGTTCCGGTTACTTCGGTGCCGGGGCGGGCGCCGTTGGTGCGGGTTCGCCGGCCGTGCCTGGCTTGAGTCTCACCGTGAATCTGGCCGACGCCTACTTTGAACCGCTGGCCGCCCGCCAAAACCAGGCTGCTGTAGCAGCGGTCGGGGACACGGTCCACAACACTGTCCTGCTCGAGGTCGCCGAAGCCTATCTGGAATTGGTTCGCTCCCAAGCCCACGTTGCGGTGGCCGAAGAAGCCGTTCAGAACGCTTCCGAACTGGCCCAGCACACGCGCGATTTTGCCGCCAGCGGTGAAGGCCTACAATCCGACGTCCAACGTGCGGAGGTTGAGAGACTCATCCGGTTGGGGAAACTGGAAGTGGCCCGGGGCAACCTTGCGATCACGGGGGCAGAGCTAGCCCGGTTGCTCCACCTTGAAGCCGGTGTTGAACTGCGGCCCGTCGACGCAAACATTGCTGCACTCCCGCTCATCGACTCAGCCAAACCACTGAACGAACTCGTCGCGGCAGCCCTTGAGTCCCGTCCTGAAATCAGGCAAAGCCAAGCCTTGATCAACCGCGCCGAACAACGGCTCAAGCAATCAAAATATGGCCCATTGGTTCCCAGCATCGCCTTGGGCGCCAGCACTGGCCGATTTGGTGGTGGAACCGGTGGTGCCTTTGACAACACGGACAATCGCACAGATCTGAACGCCCTTGTCTTTTGGCGCCTAAACAATTTTGGGCTTGGGGAAAAGGAGCGTATAAAAGAAAAACGCTCCATCCTTGCCCAGTCAAAGCACTCCCAAGAAGGATTGATCGACGCCATCATCGCCGAGGTCAAACAAGCCTACGTCGAGGTTACTAGCCGCCAAAAGCAGATCATCATTGCCGAAGATGCAGTCAAGAGCGCCCAATCCTCCTTCGCCTTGAATCACTCACGGACCTTCGAGAGACAGGGGCTTCCTATCGAAATGCTGCAAGCCATTCAAAGCCTTGCCAGTGCACGACAATACTACCTGGACACCGTCACTGCCTTCAACCAGGCTCAATACCGTCTGTACACCTCCCTGGGGCAGTCACCATCCAATCAAAAATAAGAAAGGAAACTTTGCATTTCATTCAAAGGGGTTTGAATGTCATTGAAACATCGTTTTTTAATAGAATAGGCCCGATCAGTTGTTTCGGTCGGGCCTTTGTTTTGGGGAATGGTTGGTGTGTGTGAATTGATGTGCCGCTTGGCCAAGCGCTTCGTTCAGGCGAACAACCCGAGTTTCTTGAAGTCGGCGGGGTTCTTCCTCTTGGCCTCTTCGTAGGAAGGAATGACCTGGGCCAATTGTTTCTTTGAATCGCCAAAGTGGTTGGTGAAAATTTCTTCAAATACGGAACGGAAGTCCGTCTTGCGCAGCAAGTAGCGCTCGTTTTTGGTGCTGAACATATCACCGTTTTTCCAAGTCTTGCTGTCGCAGTTGTAAACGCCCCCCTTGACGCTGCCCCCGGCGACGAACATCGCAGCGGCCTCGGCGTGATCCGTCCCACGGCTGCCGTTCTCCTTCGATGTCCGGCCAAACTCGGTCATGGTGACGATCACCATGTCACCCCATTGATCCTGCATATCCCGGTAGAACGCCTGGAACGCCAGGGCGACGTTGCCCAGCAGTTGGCGGTGTTTGCCGTAAAGCTGCCCCTGGCTGGTGTGCGTGTCCCAGCCGCCAATGTTCAGGCCGAGAATCTTGGCGTTGGTTCGTTTGAATAGCATTGCGGCCTCCCGAAGTCGTTCCCCGTAGCTACCGCCGGGGTAGGTGGCACTGTTGGCAGGGGTGTAGGCCTTTTGGGTGGCGTCCTGCAGTGTCTGGATGGTTGAACCCAGCAGTTGGCCGGTGCGATGGACAGTTTCACGATAGCGTTTGCGCGGAAGGTTCGGTTGTCCGCCGTAGAGGCCAAGGACACCTGAACCGCTTGGCCAACGCGGGTCTGCGCCGGGCAGGGTGCCGAGGAACTTGCGGTTTTGCGCGGCGCTTCCCTTGAAGGCGAACTCGGAGGCCTTCCGGAAGTTCGGCAGCGGCTTGGGGCCGCGCAGCGAGACCATCTGCGAACCGGACAGGCTTGCCGCCACAAAGGCGTTTTTCTCGTCCGACAGGTCGAGGGTTCGGGTGATCTGCCGGTAGAACATCCCCTCATCGAGTTTCTTGTTCCCAGGGGTGGCGTTTTCCCAGTAGTGCTGGCTGTTGAAATGGGACCTCGACTGGTCGGCATAGCCGACCCGGTGGATGATGGCGAGATTACCTGGCCCGTCTTGTCCGTTGAGTTTGCTGCCGTTGAAAATCTCCATCATCGGCTCCAGGCCGGGATGTAACTGGGCGAATCCATTGCCGAGATCCAGCGCTTGGTTTTCGCGAAGGAACAGGGTGGGGCGATTGGTGGTGTTGTACTCGTTGTCGCCGCGCGGGATGACGGCGTTGATCCCGTCATTGCCACCGCGCTGGAAGATGAACAGCATCTTCTTGTTGCCGGAATGGCCATCCGCCAGGAGATTTCTTGGCAGGCCAAGCATGTTGAGGCCAAGCGCTCCACCAACTAGGCTGCCGGTTTTGAGAAAGTCGCGTCGTTGCATGTTCATGGTTCTTGAAAGTTGATGTCTATTGGAACTGCCACTGTGGCATGGATAAGATCAGGCCCACGAGTTCCTGGACCCGCTCGAGGTAGGTCGACGAGGCGGGATCCAGTTTCTTGGGGCGCCCGACAACATTCGAATTGACGAAGTCAAGGAGGATGCCTCGTTGTTCAGCGGTGAGAGATTCCTGGAACAGCAACCTGTCAAAGTAGTTCACGATGGACACGCCACCACCGAGGCCGCCGCGAAGGCGGGGCTGGATCAAAAAGTCGGAACTGGTGTTGGACACGTTGAGTCCGTGGATTGCGAGAATGTTTTTGCCCTTTTTCAGACGCTTAATGTGCTTTGAAAGTGAGAAGGCCTGAAATTCCATGGCTTCGCTGTCGGTGTGCCCCTCGGTCGCATTGGAATCCCACGCAAGGGTTTCAGGGGCGTTGGCAGCAGCGACCCTGATGCCGTTCAAGTAGGCGACAAATCCGTCATCGTACCTCATGTCCAGTCGCAGGTAGTCAAATTGTCCGGGGTCGTCCACAAGGAATGGCAGGCGGATATAAACAGAGGTTCTTTTTTGGTGCATCCTGGTTTGCACATCTAGATCGATGAAATCTGTATAATCGTCATTTGTGTCATACCCGACACTGGTTCCAGTTGCGCTCCATTTGGCATCGTTGAAATCAACCTTTGTCCAGTCAAGATTGAGTGCTTCGTTGACTGGTACATGGTAACGGACAAGAGTGTCCGGGCCTCTTTCCGAGAAGAGAGTTTCAGCGTCCCATTCAACATATTCATCTGCATTACTGGCCATGGTCTGCGCAAAGGTCATACGTTCGAGCAGGGTGCTGGTGTCCATCCAGTCCGAGCCGATTTCCGAGTAGCCGTCCGGGTCATCGCGGACGAATAGCTCCATTCCAAGATCAGCGTTATAATCGGGTAATTTTGTGTCTGTCACATTCGCGTCGAGGGCGCGAATGGAACTGTTGATGTACTCGATCGGGGTCTTGATCTTGCCGCGATAGCCGAGATCCTGCCAGAAGGCGCTCTGTTGCTTTTTTGGATCCAGAATGACCTTCATGACTTTGTCGATGTCGCCGGCCGGTTTGGTGGAGTGCCACACCTCAATGGCCTGGTCCATGAGATGAAGCAGTTCCGCTGGGGCGGTGCGGCTGTGGTAGGTCGCCAGGCTGATTTCATCCGAGACAAACTTGTTGATAAGTTTTTGGCAGATAAACTCACTGGTTGAGGGATGGCCAACCATTCTGTCAATGACGCTGATCGCATCATTGACGCCATTGATGCCAAGTTGATTGGCGGGAATCCGGTGCTGGTGCTCCGTTCCCTTGAAGAGGGTTTTTGAGCCGGTATGATGTTGCTCTGGGATGAAGCGAAACGTCCACTCTCCGTTCGGGTCGCCGTTCTCGATGCTGCCAGCAAGAGTCTTCCGCTCGACTAGCCTCGGGTTGATGGAAAGATCCGAGCTGTTCTTGGTGGTGTTGTGCACCTGGATTGCGAGCACATTTTGCTCGGGGCTGGATTTCAGTAGTTGAAAATAATCCTTCAGGTTGATCGTCATCGGCTTGGCTGTGACCTCGTGCCCAGCGTTGGCCTCGGCATCGAAGGGGGGCGGATACCCCGTGAAGTTCATGGTCTCGCTCCTGCCGATTTCCTCGCCATTCAGGTATGCGATGAATCCATCGTCATACTCCACGTGAAGCATCAGGTTGTCCATCTCGTACGGGTCTCCGATGGCGAAAGAGTGGCGAAGGTAAACGGAGGTGTACCGGTTGCGCATATCGCCGAGTGTCGTTTTATCGTCGTTATCCCCATAGCCAATGCTGACTGTGCCCCGGGACCATTTGGAGTCATTGAACCCAGACTGTGTCCATTCGAGGGTGGGGATCAGATCATTGCCAACCTTCTTGGGGGACGGCTCTACCAGTCCCTTGAAATACCGCCATACCCGACCGGTCTTGAGCTTGTTGTCGTCCTGGTATTGAGCGCTTTCATTTGTGAAGGGAGTCCGAGCCGATTTCGGGAAAGGCTTCACATCGCTGGGCCAGGCTTTTCGTACATTCCATCCAGTGAATGCCTTGGACAATTCCTCGATGTCGGTCTGGTTGTAGCGGTTGTCGACGCCGAAACCGAATAACTCGAGAATTTCCCTTGCGTAGTTTTCGTTTGCCTCTCCTTTTTCGTTCAGAACGTTATCCAGATAAATGAGCATGGAGGGGCTGCTGGCGCTGTAGAGCAGCAGGTCGCCAAAATTGCCCACCGCGTTTTCATGAAAAAACTCATATTCCTTCCACTCCATTTGCGCGGCTTCCTGCTTGGCCTGCTTGGAACTCATGGATTCGTTGCCGTTCGAGTTTTCAAGGTCTTCGAGGTATTCAACGATCTTGTCGTAATCGGTCGTGAGGTGGTTCTCCCAGAATTCAGCCATGACAGCCTGAAGTTGACGCCGCGAATAAATGCCGCGCAAATGGATCAGCTGTTGTAGTGAGGTGATATCCCTTATCCGCTTCACCGGCGCCATGTCCAGCTTGGTTCGCTGAATCAACTGCGGGATCATGGTCAGGTCGTTGCTGGTGAGCTTGTCGTTGTGTACTTGGATGGCGAGCACATTGCCTTCGGGTTTGAGTAACCTCAGGTTGTCTGTGATGTCAAAATCCACTGGGTCGCCCGCCTCATGGCCCTTTTTAGCCTTTGTGTTATAGTTGGCTACTCCATCGAGGTTCGCCCGCGCTATCTCCCGACCATTAAGGTAGGCGATGAATCCATCGTCGTAATCGACCCTAAAGATCAACTGCTTGATTTCCGGAAGGTTCCTGATCTGGAAGCTGCGCCGAATAAAAAGGCTTAGGTAACCGGGCTGCCCGGGGTCGTCGGCGGTTTTTTCGTATAAGCGCATGTCTGTCAGCTTGGTCAGGTCATCGTTGTCCCCGTAGCCGAAACCGGACGGTCCCTGCTCCCACCCACTGTCGTCAAAATTCATAGTCCTCCAGTTTCTCGGCGGCTGCTCGGTCCCTTTGAAGTAGCGCCAGGTCTCCCCCTCTTCCACATGCGCCCTGTCCATGCTCGGCTCGTGATAGTAGAACAACTCGGCTTCCTTCTGGATTTGCCTGGGCGACTGCTGCCACGGGACCGTGGTCGGGTTTAATTGGGACTCGATGTATGCCTCGATTCCGATTTCCTCCACCTTGGTCACATCCGCCAGGCTGGGGCCGTAGGCGATCCGGTTCAGCAGATGCCCGATCTTCCTCGCCTGGCCGAGGCTCCAGACCGGGTTCAGTCCGAACGGTGGCACCATGGCATCCTCGTATTCGGGGAACAGATAAAAACCGGGTTCGACCGAAAAATGACGCGAACCGGCAAAAGGAACCTTGGGCGGCTCGACCGAGGGGCCGGCCTGCACGCGCATGAAGCGCATCGGTTGATCGTCAGGGAAAGTGAATGTCACCAGCCCCTCCTCGCCGGTCAACTCGCCCGCAACTGTCGGCTGCCAGCCGGAATCAACATCGTTGCTGATCTCCAAAACGGTGCTCATGTGCCCCGCCGGCACGTGTACGCTGACGATGACCTGCTCCTCTCTGAGTTCCGTGGCATAAATGAACGGTTCATCGCTGCCGGCGCGCAACGAAGCTGGCGCCATGAAACCGATGCTCACCCATATTGCCAGCCCGAGCGCGGTGGAAATCCTTCGCGACCAAGAGTTCATATAAATGAAAACTAGCAGCGACCGGGCCAATTGTCAAAAGCTGATCCGCCGCTTAATTGCCGTTTAGAGCCGGTTTTACAGCAAAAAAGAGGTGTGA
>CAJWEP010000198.1 GCA_913030945.1 uncultured Verrucomicrobiota bacterium | reverse complement strand
TTGCTGGCAGATGTACACGCTGGATTTCGACGACAAGCTGGTGCTGAACGCCTCTGGCATGAACCGCGACAGCTGGGTGGCCGGTTGGCTGCAAAACGCCCAGGACGCCACCAACGTCAACCTCATCAAGGCTCCCATCGGCAAGCTGTGGAACTACAACCAGTCGCTTGGCATTTACAAGTGCCCCGCCGACCCGAGCACCGTGCGGATCATGGGCAAAATCTACCCGCGCACGCGCAGCATCTCGATGAACGGCAACATGAACGGTGACGTCAACTGGTCCTCCGGTTCCAATATGCGCGCCCAGTTCTGGTGGTACAAAAAACTTGGGGAGATCACCAACCCGTCTGGCCAGTTTGTCTTCATCGATGAGCGCAAGGAAACGATTGACGACGGCTACCTGTTGGTTTTTTTGGGGACAACACTCGGCAACCAACCGACACAGTGGGGCAACCTGCCAGCCATCTACCACAACGAGGCTGCCGGTCTCTCTTTCGCCGACGGTCATGCGGAGATCCGCAAGTGGCTGGATGCGGCCACCAAGAAACCGGGTGTCGGGGGAGTCCGGCTCGCGCCCCGGGACATGCCGTGGATACAGGAGCGCGCCTCAAAATCAAAACGCCGCAGCAGATAAATCATTCGACATTTTGCCATGTATGAATTAAAAGCATTCCGCCATAAGTGACTTTCCATAAAATCCAAACCTGGGTTTTTTTATATAATACAGAAGCACCACTGGACAAAATGAAACAAACAAACACACGAACCAACACAATGAGCCTTACGCTCATAATCGCGGGCGTGGCGTTGTGGTCGCTCCTTGGCGGCACGGCGTTCGCTCAGGAACAGGTACTCATTTTCAAGGACACCTTTGAAGTCTCGGAGTCGGACACGACCGACCTTAGCTTTGAGAACGACGAAAGACAGAGTGGTGCGCTGGGGGCGTCCACCTACTCCGACTCGTTGGAGGATCTGACTGTTCTCAACTCGGAATGGGCCCCCGGCAAGTTGAGCCTGTTCCCGGAGCCGGGCATCGAGTGGGTGGCGGTCTCCCCGGATCACAACTTTGCTTTCGGCAGCCCGTTCACGATCGAGTTTGAGGTGGATGCCGGGCTCGATGACGAGGACAACGCCTCGGGTGACTGGGCCGCAGTCGTGTTCGGGGCCACGTCGAAAAACTCGTGGGTCATCAGCGCCGACGGCTTCGGCATCCTGTTCCGCAACAACGGCGACATCCAGGTTTTCGACGGCGGAGACAGCATCTACGGAGGCAACGGCGGGTTCGCTGCTGGCATCCCCAAGGACGACCTGGAGGTTCGCATCGAGGTCGAGGTGGACAGTTTCGACGGCGCATCGCCGGCCACGATACGTTTGTTCATCAATGGAGAGGCCGCCGTCATCGTGGCGGACGGCGCCACGGAATACGTCAAGGCCGCCGGGTTCAAGGCCAACTTCATCACGCTGCTGGGCAGCGCATTTGGAGGCAACATGTGGCAGCATACGTTTGACAACCTGAGTGTCTCGGCAGTTCCCGGCATCTCGATGTCCCCGACGGAGTTTAACGTTATCACGGGGGATACCACGGACGATGTCACCGTCACGGTGCCCAAGTCACTCATCGAGGCTGGCGCCATCGAAGTGACTGCGCAAAGCCTGACTCCTGCAATCGTCAGGCTCGACGGTGCAGGGGATGACGGCAAACTGGTGTTAAACTTCGCCGACGCAAACCAGACTTCGGGCACGTTCAGGATCAGCGCTGTCGGCAGTGGGGTTGGCAAAATCCAATTATCGAGTCCGCAGGCTGGGTTTTTGTCGAAAAACATCACGGTCCTGGTCGCCAGCGGTGTCGGCATTGATGAAGTCGTTTTTTTGGATACCTTCGAGACCTCATACGAGGATTGGGACATCAACTACGAGAACGATGAGGGCCGGCAGAGCGGTACGGCTGGAGTTCTTGATTATGTTGAATCGGAGGCATCGGCCGCGGGCGGCGAAGCAGATGAGTTTACCGTGGTGAATCCGGAATGGGCGGAGGGCAAACTGTACATTCTGGATCAGAATGTTTCCCCTGACCACAACTTCATCGAAGGCCCTAATTTCACCATATCGTTCAAGGTTTATCCCGGTTTCAGCAATGAATTCCATGACTCACCCGACTGGGCGGCTGTCGTGTTCGGTGCCACGCAGCAGAACCGGTTTGTCAACGCCTCGGACGGAATGGGAATCCTGTTCCGGAACAGTGGCCAGATAGAGGTTTGGGACGGATCAAGACGGGTTTACGGTACGCCTGAAGACGATCTGTTGCCCGAGGGCGAACTTGATGTTCGTATTACCTCATCCTCGATCAACTTCAACGGAGCTCCGGCTACCATCCGGCTCTGGGTTAACGACGCAGAAACGCCGCTGACTCCGTCTACAATGGAATATGTTAAAGATGGCGGATTCCATGGTAATTACATCTCCCTGTTGGGCTATGGGCAGGACATGGAGCATTCCTTCGATGACTTCAAGGTCGAGGCCAAGGCCTGCATCGCCGCGTTTGTCTCCGCCACCGATTTTGGTCCTGGGGACACAACCTCCGAGATCACCGTCAAGGTTCCAGCCGGCTTGATTGAAAACGGGGATACCGTCGTGACTTTGACCAGCAGTGATCCATCTGTCGCCATCCCGGACGACAACGCCGACGGGGTTTTGCAGCTCACTTTTGCCAAGGGAGGTGACAACAGCCACACGGTTGATGTGACGATGCTCGGCAGTGGCCGGGCGGTCTTCTCCCTGTCGACCGACACGGGAGTCTGCATCGGCGATCCGGTCGTGCTGACCAAGCGCTCCGCCTTTGTGGTGAATCCCAGCTTTGAGGACCATCCGCCGGCAGAGGCGTGGCCGCACTACGGCCCCGTGGGAGGCTGGAGCGGCGGTAGTGGAGTCAACATCGGTGGACCGTTCAACGACAACGGATTCACACCTGACCGCAACCAGGTCGCTTTCAGCCAGGGTTCCAAGGGGCTCGCCCAAGTGATCAGCGGTTTAACGCCGGGCAATCAATATTGGCTGCAGTTTTACTACAACACACGAAATTGCTGCGGCGGTTCCACCATGGACCTTTTTGTTGAACTTGACGGGCAGGAACTGGCCCGGCACGAGACCGTCAAAAGCGTGGGAGGCGCCAACGCCTATCACAGCAAGACACTGGTATTCGAAGCGGAATCCGATTCCGCCGAGTTGGTGTTTCGTGGTGAATCCCATGGCGATGCGACGCTGATATACGATGCCGTGACCATCGTCGAGCGCGAGGGGGGCAATGTCATCGTAATGAATCCCAGCTTCGAAGCCAGCGGCACACCGCCCTGGCCCGGTTACATCCAGCCCAATCCGATTGCCGGCTGGACTGGAGTTGGGAATTACGGTGTCAACTTCTCCGGGGCCGGGCCGTTTGCTGACAACGGCAAGAACGAGGATCAGGATCTGGTTGCATTTTTGCAGGGTGCCAGTTCCCTCAGCCAGGTGATCTCAGGGCTGATCCCCGGGGAAAGCTACGAACTTCGATTTGTCTGCAATGCCCGTGCCGGCAATTCACCCACCCTGCTGGTCAAGGCGGACGACACGGTGCTGCTGGAGGGAGCGATCGAACCGGTCGGTGGAGTCGAGTCGTTTCATGTCAAAACGGCCCGCATCGAAGCCACGGCATCGAGTGTCACCCTGTCGTTTGCGCAGGTTGCGGATGGGGACAACACGGTCCTGCTGGACAACATCACGCTGAAGGGCACAACCTCAAACCTGCCATGCATCACTGCATCGACCGCTGAACTCAGGCTGACAGTTGGCCAAACCGGCACGGCCATTTCACTGACCATCCCTGAGGAATTGGTGGCCGAGGAGGATGCCATTATCACAGTCACCAGTTCAGATCCAGGTGTCGTGAACCCGACGGGTGGCACCAACGGTGAACTGGACTTGAAATTCACATTCGACGACGAGCTGACTCAGTCGTTCGAGGTGGAATCGATCGGGAAAGGTTCTGCGACCCTCGTTTTCTCCAACCAGTATGGGGTTTGCTTTAACCCGGCCGCAGTGGAGGTGAGCGTCAGTTCGTCATTCATCCAGAATCCCAGCTTCGAGGATCATCCCCCGTCTGCTGCCTGGCCTCATTATGGCGCAGTAGGTGGATGGGAAGGCGGCTCTGGTGTCAACAACGCCAGTGGCCCGTTTCAGGACAACGGAGTCATCCCCGATCGGGTGCAGATTGCCTTCACGCAAGGCTCAAGGAAGCTCAAGCAGCTTGTCGGTGGCCTCGAGGCCGGTCAGCAATACTGGTTGCAGTTTCACTACAACGTCCGCAACTGCTGCGGCGGCACCATGGACCTGTCCATCCAGTTTGAGGAAGAGGAACTCGACTATATTTCAGAGATCTTCGCAGTCGGTGGTGGCGAGCCCTACTATTATCACCACATCGAGTTCACACCGGAGTCATCCTCGGGCGAGTTGGTTTTTGAAACCATCGCCGCCGGGGATGCCACGTTGTTGCTGGATGGCATCACCTTGGCCAAGCGCAACGTGGACAACGTGGCCATGATCAACCCCGGCTTCGAGGCCAGTGGCACACCGGGATGGCCCGGGTACATCCAGCCCGCGCCCGTCGCTGGCTGGACGGCGACCGGCAACTACGGCGTCAACGCCTCTGGCCCGGGGCCGTTCGCGGATAATGGCATCAACCCGGAGCAGGATCGCGTGGCCTTCCTGCAGGGGGATGCCACCCTCACGCAAACCGTTTGGGAACTCGAGGACGGCGAGGCGTACCACCTCTCCTTCGCATTCAACGCCCGCAGCGGCAACAGGCCCACACTCAACGTGTACGTCAACGACGAGACCGCACTCGAGTACGAGGTCACCCCGGTGGGCGATGCCGAGCCCTACTACGTGTACGTCTACAACTTCACCGCCGACTCGGACGTGGCCGAGATCACCTTCGCGCAGACTGCCGCTGGCGACAACACGGTCCTGCTCGACGACGTGCGCCTGGTCAAGGGCAAGGGCATCGAGGTCGAGTTGCCCGATCCGGAAGAACCGGCCGAGCCGATCAGCATGGCGCTTGGCCAAGGGGCGGACTCCTCGCTCACACTGAGTTGGTCCGCCGACGAGACCGGCTGGTCAGTGCAGTACGCGGAGAAAGTGACCGGCCCCTGGCAGGACGCCGGCGCGGAAGCCACGGTTGAGGCCGGCAAACTGGTCATCAAGGTCACTCCGGCCAAGATCGGGGCGCGCTTTTACCGCTTGTCGCACCCGTAAGGGCTGTACAGGGAACACAGTAACAAACTTACACGGGCCGGGCATCCAAGCCCGGCCTGTTTTGTTGCCAAACTTAGCAAGAGGAGTTTGGTGCGGATTGACTGGCCGGAAGTGCTTGGCCAAGAGCAGGCTCACTTGCCGCCGATGGCGTAGAGGAATTCCCGGCGCTCGCCGTCCTTGAACGCGACGCGGAGGTAGAGCCGGTTGCCGCTGACGATCGGCGAGGCGTACACCTCGTCACCAAGTTGGTTGGTGGCGATTGGCTTGAACTCGTCCGGGTTGGCCTCGAAGACAAACGTCTTCCCGTCGAGATTCGTCCCGTAAATCCGGTTTCCCACCATCACTGGCGAGGTGAAAAACTTGCCGCCGAGCCGCTCCTTCCACTGTTGCTTGCCGGTTTTGGCATTCCAGCAGACCGCAAATCCGGCGTCCATTGTCACATAGAGAAACCCGTCACGAATCAGCATCGACGGGACATAAACACGCGCCGTGTTTTGCCAGGTGATTTTGCCGGAGCCGTCGGCCACAATCGCCGCCGTGTGGTTCTTCGGCCAGCCGCCGCTGATGAAGATGTGCGTGCCGTCGGTGACCAGCGTCGAGACACACTCCTCGGTCGACCCGGGCACCTCCCACAGTTTTTTGCCGGTCAACGGGTCGAGGCTCGTGACGAGTTTGCAGCCACAAAAAACCATCTGCAGCCTGCCCGCCGCCTCGACGACCATCGGCGTGGTGTAGTTCGCGATCTTCGGGCGATCCTGCCGCCAGATTTCGCGGCCCGTTTTTTTGTCCAGCCCAACGATCGCGCCGCCGATTTTCGTGTCGGCCTTCATGACGACAATGTCGCGATACACCATCGGCGAACTGCCGTAGCCCTGGTGCACCTTGTATTTGCCGATCGGTTTCTGCCAAAGAACCTTGCCCTCGAGGCTCAGCGCCGAGGCGAACGCCTGGTTGCCGATCACGAAATTGACGTACAACCGCTCACCATCGTGCACCACCGCCGTGCTCGCGTGCGAGGCGTTCGTGTTCAGCCCGATCGCGAACTGCCCTTCGTGCACCTTGGTCTGCCAAACGACCCTGCCGTTGGCCTTGTCGAGGCATAGCACGGACTGGAACATCTCCTCCTCATCCGCTGTGGCGAGATAAATCCGCCCACCCACCACCGTCGGCGTACTGTGGCCCTTGCCGGGGATGGGCGTTTTCCAAACGACATTGTTCGTTTCGCTCCATTCCGTCGGCAATCCCTCGACGAGTTTGGCTTGGCCGTCGGAGGTCAGCCCGCGCCAGTTCGGCCAATCGGTGGGGGCAAATTTCGACTCAGCAGCCAAGCCGTTGGCCAAGCCGATCAACAAAAAAACAAGAGTGGGTTTGTGCATGGTTGTATTAATTTAACGGGCCGGCAGCTTTGCCGAATTACTGCGCAGGGACAAGGTGAATCAGTGATTGGCCAAGCGCTTGGTTTTCAAATAAAAAAGGTGGATTTCATGCTGATGAATATTGCGTCACTCCACTAATCATTTTATTCAGAGCTTGAGTTCAACGGTGAATGATTAAGAG
>CAJWEP010000197.1 GCA_913030945.1 uncultured Verrucomicrobiota bacterium | reverse complement strand
ATCCGGAAGATGTCCGGCCCGGTGTGGGCATACACGTGGGGATTTCGACTGTCGGAAAAATAATTAAAACTGCCGCTGTATGCCTGCCAACCAAGATGCCCTACTCCAATCGCCAGCAGTCCACCCATGGCCCTCCCCAAACACACCGGTTTCAGCCCAATGAGATACGAGGCCCCCACCCCGGCCAGCAGGATGATCCCGTGATAAAAACTCAACAGGCACCACGGTGTCTTGTAGGGGATCAGCGAGTAAACGATGGTCATCAACACCGTGTACAGTGCGACGAAACGAAGCAGCGCGGCATTGGCCCCCGCCGCCAGCCCCTTCAACGCAAACCCCAGGCCGACCAGCGCCAAAAAGAGGATCATCAACTCGCTGAACACCGGCCCGTCGTCAAACTGGTAGTAGCCCAGCAGCCCGAGATAGTAATACCACGGATGCTCGTGCAGGCTTGTCTGGCCAGCCCGGTCGAGATACGTCGCGTAGGTGAGGATTGAATCCCCCACGCCTTTTGCGTTGCTGAAGAACGAGGAAAAAAACGTCACCGACACCGCCGCCGCCGCCAGCAGCATCACCGCGCCGTGCGCCGGCCTGATCCGCTTGAGATCACCGAGCCACTGTCCTCCCTGCCGCGGAACGTACAGCATCAGCAACAGCGCTCCACCCATCGCGCCCAGGGCAATGACAAAGGTCTCCTTGGTGGCGTGCATCAACCCGACACACACACCCGCCAGCAAGGCCCACAACACACATGGCTTTTTTGAGTAACGATAGCCACAGACAATCAGGCCGGCGGTAAAACCGACCAGCAGCATCTCGTGAATAAAGTAGCGACTGTAAAAGCTCATCGCCGGTGAAACGCCCACAAACAGCGCGGCGAAAACCGCCGTCATCCGTCCCAAGCCATCCCCGATCGGCAGCAACAGCAACACAAGCAAAGTCCCAAAAAAAACCGGCACGATCCGAAGGATGAATTCGCTCAACCCGACATAGCTCCCGTCGCCGCCTAGCCGGGCCGGGATGAGCGCCAGATAGTTGAGCGTCGGGCCGTGGTATTCGTGCGGATCGTATTCGTACCCCCTGCCCTCAATCGTCTCACCGAGTTTGAATGCGTTCACAGCCTCGTCGCCGTGCATGGGACGCATCGACAACTCAGACAGACGAAACGCTGTCGCCGCCACCGCGATGAGCAGGATGAGGGCAATGAATATGGGGCGACTCATTGGATCGATTGAACTCACGGCAATCCCGGGTTCCTGCGCCCCATCAACCGTACACCACCGTGGGCATCGCACGGCGGCCGATTGGAAAACTGTGGGAACGCAACCGGCCTACTTGCCGTACACTTCCACCTCGATGTAGTGGTTCAGGTCGCTGGCGTTGTTACCGCCGCTGTAGAGGCGAACATAACGGCCACGAACCCCCTTGGTATCGATCAATCGGCCCTCGGAAGTCTCGACATAGTGGTTGTCCTTGCCGACACCCTGCTCGGCGGAGTTGTCGTGGTCGTTGTTGTAAACCGTGGCAAACTTCTTGAACTCGGGATCGTTGGAGACCTGCACGACGACGTCGAAATAAACCCGGGCCTGCTTGTGGTAATGCCAGAACAACAGCGCGTAAATATCATGCTCCTTCTCGAGGTCGATTGTGATCTGCTGCGTGAAGGGACCTAGCTCCACATAGCTGCCGTCCGCCGCCTCCTTATCGCCGTCAGTGATCATTTTCAGCTCGCCCATGATCGGCTCCTCGTCACTGCCGCTGATCTTTTTACCCAACGCGAGGTTCTTTACGCCCTTTGGCGCAAAAAACGGCGGACGCGGTTTGCCAAGCGGCTTTTCAAGCTGTTTCACACCTTTAATGTTCTGCGGCGTGCCGACAAACATCGGCTTGGGCAGCTTGAGAGGCAGCGCCGCCATGCCCGACGGGGCCTTGATTCCGGATTCCTCCGCCGCAGTTGCAGCCGAAGCCAATCCCAGCATGAAAAACAACACCAACACGCAGCAATCCTGCGCCTTCAACTTCAAATCAGTTTTTACCATTTTGTTTGTGAACTTAATCCCGTAAACAAATGCACGGCTCGGGGGCATTTTCGTTCAGCGATCACTTCCCTGTCAAGCTCCGACGACGGAGCCATGCAGTACTTGACTCAATCGGCATGATGTTAATTCAATTCCCGCTTTTGCCCCCTTGACTGCGGAAGAACCCGGCCATGTCCGACGCGCCGAGCTGCACGGCCCAGTCCAGCGGGGTCAGGCCGTTCTCAAGCCTCGCGTTCACCGCCGCGCCGTTGGCAAGCAGCAATGCGGCAATCTCCCTGTGCTCCCAATAGACGGTCAAATGCAGCGGCGTCTCTCCGCGGCGGCTGGCTGCGTCCACGTCGGCCCCGGCCTCGATGAGCAACGCCGCAATCGCCCTGTGGCCATGAAACGCCGCCTGGTGCAGAGCGGTCAACCCGGTGATGCCACCCCGGGCGTTCACGTCCGCCCCGATGGCCAGATGCTGTCGAACGACCTCAATCCGGCCCCGCTCAGCAGCATCCCATATCGTAAGCGCGGGCGGCGTGGGAGCGGTGGCGCAACCTGCGAGCCAAGCGGCGGCGAGCAGCACAGGCAGAATTGATTTCATGAGTCGTTATGGGCCGCTTGGCCAAGCGCTTGGCGGCGTTCATTCGGCGTGGCAACACGACCTGCCGTGCTTGGCTAAGCGCCAGTAATTATACGGCCAAGGTGCGAGAAAACCGGCCAGCCACATGACCGGCAACACCCACAGCGTCAGGCGCGCGCCCCCGGCCAAAAAGTAATCCACTACATTCATCGCCGCCTCCATGCCCAGCATGCTGATCATGCTCATGCCCAGCGCGGTGCGGAGTGCCTTGGCCAGGCCCAACTGCTTGAACAGCAAAATCGTCTCCAGCAAAACACTCGTCCCGATCCCCGCCGCCATGGCCAGCGCCATCACCAGCATCGGCCGGCTCTCGGCCACCGCCGGCGCACCAAACTGAAAGCCGGCGATCACCCCCATGTCGCCGATACTGCAGCCGATCAGGCACCAAAGCGTGTTGACCGCCGAGTGGCGCCAGAGTTTTCCATCTGTCCACTTCATGTCTCTTCGTTGCAGATACAGCACGGTGACGCCCCGGCCGCCCTCGCTGGTGGTGATTTGCTTTCGGGGACGTTATTAAACCGGTAATTTAAATTGCGCTTCATGGCCTCTTGGCTGTCTTGCGTTCTCCCTCTCCCCGACCCTCTCCCGCAGGGAGAGGGAGCTTGGCCAAGCTCCAGTTCCCTGATTCCTCCTCCCTCAGGGAGAAAGTGGCCGAAGGCCGGATGAAGGTGAAGCGCCGGATGGTTTTTCTGCAAAGGTCAATGTTTGATCGCCGGATTATTAACTGACAGCCACCAAACGCGCCCCCGCCTCGCCCGTCGATCGGGTGACGACCTCCTCGATCCAGCCGGGCAACCGGTCGAGGTATTCCCCGAGCAGTTCCGTGCATTCCCCTTCCCGCAGATGACAGTTCTCCCTCGCGCCGTTGACCAGCCCGCTCCAGAGCTTCGTGCCGAACTGCACCAGCCCCTCCCGCACCGGCACTGAGTGGATTGACAGAAACATGCCAAATACGATTGGGTTCCATCCCCTCGCCTCGCCGGCCACGACACACTTGCGGAAACGCTGCACCATCCGCTGGTCGTACATTGGCTTGAGCAGCCGCAGATGCTCGCGCCCGACCGACAGGCTCGCCTGGGCAAACGGCATCAACGAAACATTGGCCGACAACTCGGCGTCCAGTTCCAGTAATTCCCGGAACTGTCCGCGGTTGGCAAACCAATACGCCGCCAGCACCGCCGGCAGCTCGATCGGCCGCAGGATCTCCCGCTCGTACCGGTCGAGGAACAGGCGAAGCCCGCGCAGGTCGCTTACCGCCTCGATGTCGAAGGGCTGCGAGCCTGTGTTGTCGCTGGATGGCGTGTCGCGCATCAATGGGGCCACGCTACGACGAACCGTTCCGGCGCCGCGAGAGAAAAAGTTTTGGCCACCGGACACTTTGCGCTTGCCTTCCGCGCAACAGTTCGCCTGGCCAAGCGGAACCCCCTCGCACCATCACCGGTATTTGGATAATATTCCGCCCTTCATGCGGGCCGTCATCCAGCGGGCGAGCGAAGCCTCCGTCACCATCGGCGACCAGGTCCGCGGCCGCATCGGCCTTGGCCTCGTCGTGCTGCTTGGCATCGAAGACGACGACACCGCCAGAGACATCGAGTGGCTCTGCGGCAAGATCGCCCGGCTGCGCGTCTTCAACGATGACAACGGCCTGATGAACCGCTCCCTCGCCGAGGTCGGCGGCGGCGTGCTGGTCATCAGCCAGTTCACCCTGCACGCGAGCACCAAAAAGGGAAACCGCCCCTCCTTCACCCGCGCCGCCCGGCCGGAGATCGCCGTCCCGTTGTACGGGCAATTCATCGCCACGCTGGAGAGCGAGCTTGGCCAAGCGGTGCAGGCCGGAGAGTTCGGTGCGGACATGAAAGTCGCCCTCATCAATGACGGCCCCGTCACCCTCACCATCGACACCAAAAACCGCGAGTGAGTTTACTATCCGCAGATTGCACAGATTTCCGCAAATGCCATCTTCACGAAAATTCAACTCCACAACAATGAAACCGCTACTGATTCTAGCATTGGCGCTGCTCCCCTCCCTGACGCGCTGCGCGGAACTCGGGGCAGTCACACGGCAAATGGTGAGGCCGGTGCTGATTCGCAATGAACACAACTCGCTGCTGCAACTCACCATCAATGCGAAGAGGCCATTCGTGCAGGTGCAAGCCATCACGGTTGAGTTGGAAGGAGCGACGGAGCTGGAGTCATTACAGTTTTATTTCACGGGTGCTGATGGCAGCTTCTCCACAATGAAAACTTTTGGCGACCGGCTGCGGTCGCACAAGTCGGTTGTATTCAAGGGGCACGCTCGACTGACGGCCGGGCCGAACCGTTTCTGGCTGTCGTGCCGGGCGAAGGCGGCAGCCAATTTATCAGGTAAGACGGATGCGAGGGTTCTATCCATCGAGACTTCGGCAGGGCGATTGGTGCCACGTGACGAAACACCCAATGTGCGTAAGCGTATCGGGATTGCGCTGCGGCGACACTGGGATGACGGGGTGCACACCTATCGTATCCCGGCATTGGCGACATCGGCCAGGGGTACGTTGCTGGCGGTTTACGACATGCGGCGGCGGCAAGCCAAGGACTTGCAGGAGGACATTGATATCGGGCTCCTGCGCAGCACCGACGGGGGACAAACCTGGGGCGCGCAGAAGGTCATCATGGACATGGACACGTTCCGCGGGATGCCACAGGAGGTGAACGGTTGCAGCGACCCGGGCATCATCGTGGACCCGGCAACGGGCGAGATTTTTGTCTTCGCGGTCTGGATGAACGGGCGGGCCGGCACGCACCAGTGGAATTCTGGCGGGTCGGAGCCGGGGCACGAAATTGGCAGGAGCGCGCAGTTCATGATGATTCGATCACTTGACGACGGACGAACGTGGTCGAAGCCGGAGAACATGACGCGTAAGTGGAAGGATTCACGGTGGATTCTTTACGCGCCATCGCCACAGCAGGGCATCGTGTTAAGAGATGGCACGCTCGTGATGCCCACAGCAGGACGTGACGCAGCCGACCGTCGTTTCTCCAACCTGCTCATCAGCCGCGACCATGGCAAGTCGTGGACTGTCAGCCCGGTGGCATCGTATGACAACACCGAGTGCCAGGCAGTGCAATTGGCCGACGACTCCCTGATGCTAAACTGCCGCACAGAGGATCTCACAAAGTTTCGCACCGTCGCCGTGACTCGCGACCTTGGCCGCACGTGGACACCGCATGAAACCAATCGCATGGGCATCATCGAGCCCAACTGCAATGGAAGCCTTTATAGATTTGATTACCAGAATGGAGATAAGACGAAGTCGGTACTGCTGTTTGCCAACCCGCATTCACAGAAGAGCCGGACCAATCACAGCATCCAGGTGAGTTTCGACGAGGGAAAGACATGGCCGGCCAAGCACCGTCTGCTGCTCGATGAGGGTCGAGGCAAGGGCTATCCGAGCCTGAGCCGAGTCGATGACAGGCACGTCGGCATAGTCTATGAGGGCAGCGGGGCACATTTGGTGTTCGAGCGAATCCCGATCGAGGAATTGGTAAACGATGAGTAAACAGGCTTGGAAACCGCTCTCAACACGATGACTATCGCCGCAACATGAAACGAACAGTCGTTGCAACTATCTCAGCTGTGTTGTTGGCGGGGTGCGGGAAGTTTGGGCAGGCGCCGGATACGGAACCGAATGCAACCGTCAACGAGTCCGCACAAACGGCGCAACCTCCCGAGCCGGAAAACACCGCCGATGAAAAGGCGCTTTTGCTTGCGTCCGATACCGGTGACATCGAAGTCGTCAAACAGCAACTGGCAATTGGCACCGATGTCCATGTGAAGAATGGCGACGGGTTGACCTCCCTTCATCTGGCAGCCAAAAACGGGCACGGGCAGATTGCCGATCTACTCATCACCAAGGGTGCCGACTTGGCCGCGGGTGATACCGAAGGCTGGACTCCCCTGCACCTTGCATCGCGTAAAAGTCATGCGAAAGTCACCGCACTGCTCATCGAAAAGGGAGCAGACGTCAATGCGGAGGATGTAAACGGTTGGACTTCCCTGCATGAAGTGACAGGACTTGGACTGCAGGAAATTGTCAAACTGCTCGTTGCCGAGGGTGCGGATGTAAATGCGAAAGATTCAGGAGGATGGACCCCTCTGCATGAGGCAGCTTTGAGAGGACAGAAGGAAATAGTCGAGTTTTTGATTGCCAACGATGC
>CAJWEP010000196.1 GCA_913030945.1 uncultured Verrucomicrobiota bacterium | reverse complement strand
CGCGACGCACCGGTAATGAGAGCCACCTGATTCATGTGCGCCAAAGCCTAAAGAATAACCCGTCCGGTGAACATTCAAAACCTCTTTGCCAGTTTGATAACTATTAAGGATAGGCAGGAAAAGTGCCTCCCTTTGCCAAGTGCTTGGCTAGGCAGTTTAACAAACTGCCGCCGAAAAGTTGATTGCATCGGGGACAGCTTTGCGTTTAATGTCCCGGCCGTTTCACACGAAACTTTTGACAGAAAACACCATTGAATCATGGCAAAACCGATTTATCACAGCAGTATTGAGGGGGCGCAGCACGGCGGCAAGGGGCTCGAGGGCTTTCTCGCCTTCGCCAAGGAGGCCGGGGCCGACGGCGCGCAACCCAGCCACTACATGCTTGAGGATGGCGATACCGGCGAGGCGTTCAAAAGCCCGCAGGATATCCGCAACACGTTCGAGAAACACGGCCTCAAACTTGACGGCGTGAGCGGCCACTGCGCGTTCTGGGTGCACACTAGTGCGTGGACCGGCACCCGGAGCGGCCACCCGTTTATCCACGGCCCGAACCAGGAGAAGAGCCCGGAGGAACTCGAGCAGTGGTACGAGGCGTACATCTTGCGCATGATGGATTTGTGCGCCGAGCTTGGCCTGAAGATTCTGCCGATGTTCTGGGGCGTCTCCCACGGCTGGGAACTGGCCACCGGCTATCCGTGGGGGTTCTGGGCCGGGCCGGGTTTCGACCTCGTCAAGGCCGGCGAGGAGCGGTTCGTTGAAAAGACGGCCAAGATTCGCGCGCACGCCAACAACCTCGGCATTCGCATCGCGCACGAGATTCATCCTGGCACCGCCGCAATGTGCGCGGAAGAGTTCGGTCGCCTCGTCGAGATTTGCGACGGCGACGAATGCCTCGGCGTCAACGCCGACCCGTCGCACTGCTGGGAGGGCGAGGACTGGGAAACTCGCTTCACCCACCCCGCCGTGCGCAACCGCGTGTACGCCTGCCACGTGAAGAACTTCGTCGTTCGGCCCGGCGTGCCGCTGCGGCGCATGGACGGTGACTGGCACAACCGCGCGATGCAGTTCACCGACCTCGGCAGCGGCGACTTGAACATGGTGCGCTACGTCGAGATGCTCATCAACATCGGCTACCCAGCACGCTACAACAAGATCATGGGCGCCGAGACTGCCCCGCTCATTGCCGAGACCGAGAGCGCGTACCGCGACGCGGATGCCACCGCCATCGAGGGCATCCAGTTCGTGCGCGACAACCTCTGCTTCCCCGTTGCCGAAGGCTCTTTCGAAGACGACATGGGGGCGTAAGTCTCATACAGATAAAATAAAGGCCCGGTAACAGCCGGGCCTTTTTCTTTCATATTGGTTTTGCCTATGCCTTCAGTTCATCCACCTCCATGAAGGCGTAGCAGAGCATGTGGGCGATGCCCATTTGGCAGTCCTCGGCGCGACCGTAGTGGGTGTCATCGATCACGATCGTCTCCTTGGCCAAGTCGGCCAACTTGCCGCGCTTGCCGCCAATGAGCGCGATGGTGTGCAGCCCGTTTTCATTTGCCCACTCAAACGCCTTCACGAGATTCGGTGAACTGCCGCTCACGCTCATCGTCAGCACGATGTCGCCCGCTTGGCCGTAGTTTTCGAGTTGGCGCAGATAGACGTCCTCGTACGAGTAGTCGTTGCCGATGGCGGTCATCCAGCTCACGTTGTCGTTGAGCGACAAAACCTTGAACCGCTTGCCCAGCGCGTCGGACGAGCCCTTGCCCAGGTCGGTGGCAAAGTGCGACGCGTTGGACGCACTGCCGCCGTTACCAAACAGAAAAATTTGTCGGCCCGCCTCGTGGGCTTCCTTGAACTTGAGGATGATCGACTCAACCTGCTCGACCGGAATGGAATCGAGTGCGGCCTTTTCGGCTTCGATGTAATTGGCGATCCATTCGCGCATGAGGCACACCGTCGCAGAACTCACCCGGCATTCAAAGCCAAAAGCAGCGCGCCGACCGGCACGGCGTCCTCGCCAAGCTTGGCCAGGTGCACGCTTGGTCCCGGCTTGAGCACGTCCATGATCGCCTGGCCAAGCGCGGACTCGACGCCGGAGCGGAGCGGCTCGCCGATCAGCGACAGGCCGCCGCCGAGAATGACCGCCGCCGGGTTGACCAGATGCACGACGTGCGACAGGCCAAGCGCAAGCCCGGCGCAGGTCTCGTCGAAGATCGCACGAGCCCCGGCATCGCCGTCGGCCATCGCCTTGGCCAAGTGCCGCGACTCGCCGCCCTCGCCATCGAGCCGGCTGGCCAAGGGCGAGTCGAGATGGGCGGCGGCGTACTCACGAAGCCGCCGGTCCACCGCCCAGCCGGAACAGCGCGACTCGAGCGTGTCACCCATCGGGTTCAGCCGCACATGGCCGATCTCCGCCTCGGTCAGCGAATGGCCGTGATAGATGCTCCCGTCGACCACCAGGCCGCCGCCGATGCCGCTGCCCAGCGTGACGTAAAAGACCGGGGTCATGCCCCGCCCCGCCCCGGCGAACGCCTCGCCGAGGGCGGCCGTATTGCCGTCGTTTTCGACGGCCACCGGCGCACAGGCGGCCTGTTCGGACAGCCAGTCGCGGAGCGGGAAATCGTCCCACCCGGCGACCTGATGTGAGCAACAGGTTCGGCCGGTTGCGCGATTGACCGGCCCGCCGAAGCCGACGCCGACGGCGGTGATTGTTTGCCGCGCCGCGATGCCGGCCAAGGCACCGGCGATCTGCCCCCGGATGCTCTCCGCACCCCCCGCCAGATCGGCGGCAAAGCGCTGCCGGCCGATGATCGACGCGTTGCCGTCGCCGGTGACCACCTGAATCTTCGTGCCTCCAATCTCGATGCCAACCAAAACAGACTCCATGAAACCGAGCGGTTTATTGCCCGAGCCGCCGCCGAAGTCGAGAGAGGCATTTTGGCATTGCCATTTCTGGCTGATTGGCTTCGACTGCCGCGCATGCACTCCATGCACATTTTCCGATCCATTGCCCTTGGCCTGACGCTAACGTTTTCGACCCAAGCCATCGCCCACCCCGACCAAGTCGCCGCGGCGGACATGGCCAACGCGGCCAACGCCTTCCTCGCCACGCTCAAGCCGGATCAGAAGGCCAAGGCGATGTTCAAACTCGACGACGCCAACCGCACCCGCTGGCACTTTGTCCCGACGGAGATGCACCCGCGCCACGGGCTGTCGTTCCGCGAGATGCAGCAGGACCAGCAGCACATGGCCTATGCGCTGCTGGCCTCGGTGTTGAGCACCCGCGGGCTCCAGAAGACGGCACAGATCATGAGCCTCGAGCAGATCCTGCACGATGCCAACCCAAAAGGCCGCTTCGCCCGCGACCCGAAGTGGTACTTCATCAGCATCTTCGGCAAGCCAAGCGTCGAGGGCACCTGGGGCTGGCGGTTCGAGGGGCATCACCTCTCGCTTAGCTTCACCGTGGTGGACGGCCACATCGGCGGGTTGACGCCGGCCTTTCTCGGCACCAACCCCGGCAAAGTGCTCGACGGCCCGCGCAAGGGGTTGCAGGTGCTCGCCACGGAGGAAAACACCGCCCGCGCCCTGGCGAGCTCGCTGAATGCCGAACAGCGCAAGGAGGGCATCGTCGCCGAACGCGCGCCGGCAGACATCATCACCAAGGCCGACCGCAGGGCACGGCGACTCGAGCCGCTTGGCCTGGCTGCATCGGAGATGAACAAAAAACAGTTCACCCAGCTCTGGGAACTCATCGAGGAATACCTGCGCAACCACCGCCCTGACCTGGCCCAAGAGGGGCTAAAGCATTTCGAGGGACTCGACCTCAAGAAGATTCACTTTGCCTGGGCCGGATCTCTCGAACCGGGCCAGGGACACTACTACCGCATCCAGGCGCCGGACTTCCTGATCGAGTACGACAACACACAGAACAGCGCCAACCATGTCCACTGTGTCGTGCGCGACCTGAGGCATGACTTCGGCGAAGACCTGCTCCGGCAGCATTACGAGCAGCACCACAAAAAGTAGGCGCATTTTTCACAACAGCCTTTCGCAAGGCCGGCGGTGCGGGTAACGTGCCCCGGCCTTGGCCTTTCCCCGGGCGCTTGGCAAGCGCCAAACTATTTTGAGCAACCCTGACAGCACAACTGCAAAGGAGGAACTCACCCGGCCTACGGTTGGCCAACGGATCACGGTGCGCATTGACGACGTGGCGTTTGGCGGCGAGGGGGTCGGGCGCGTGGATGGGTTCGTCGTGTTTGTGCCGCTGGTGATCGAGGGCGAGACGGTCGAGGCCGAAATCACCGAGGTGAAGAAAAGTTTCGCGCGCGCCAACCTCGTCAAAGTCGTCGAACCGGCGGAAAGTCGCGTCGAGCCGGAGTGCAGCTATTTTGGTGACTGCGGCGGCTGCCAGTACCAGCACATGGCGTACGAGGCGCAGCTGGCGATGAAGCAGAAACAGATCAAAGCGCTGTTCGAGCGCATCGGCGGTTTTTCGGAGGGCAAAATTGCGCCAGTTGTCCCCTGCCCGCAACCGTACAACTATCGCAACCGCATCCTCATCCGCAGCCAGTGGAACGGGAAGACAAAGAAACTGCTGGTCGGTTTCCGCAAACGCAACTCGCACTGGGTCGTCGAGGTGGACGACTGCAAAATCGCCGAGCCGGCGTTGAACGCGCAGATTCCCGAGGTCCGCAACAACCCGCCGAACAAGGGCGGCGTGAAAGTGAACCTGCGCGTGGCACAGGAGGACTGGGTGGTGCCGGATCACTCCTTTTTCCAGACCAACTATTTCATGCTGCCGCGGATGGTCGAGGTGGTGCGCAGGATTTTTCAATCGAGCGGCTCGGACTATCTCATCGACACCTACTGCGGCGTCGGGTTTTTGGGGATCGAGTTGGCCAGCCTGGCCAAGCGCTACGCCGGCGTGGAGTACGACCACCGCGCCATCCTTGCCGCCCGCGAGAACGCGGCCAAGTTCGGCGGCGACAACGGCGAGTTCGTCGAGGGCCGCACCGAGCATCTGCTGCCGGAGCTCTTGGCCAAGTTCGCGGACGGCAGCACCTCCGTCATCCTCGATCCGCCCCGCAAGGGCTGCGCGGCAGCGGCGATCGGCCAACTGCGCGAAATCCGGCCGGCGCAGATCATCTATGTCTCGTGCCATCCCGCCACCCTGGCGCGGGATTTGAACGCTCTCTGCGCCGACGGGGTCTACCGTCTGGAGCAGGTCGTTCCGCTGGACATGTTTCCCCACACCCAGCACGTGGAGTGTGTGACCGACCTGCGGCTGAACACCAGCACGTGAACCGCGACACAGAAGATTTTCCCGCCAAAACCAGCCTTGCAAAGGATGGGCGGGTTGGTTTCAAATGTCGCCGCAACCGAGTCGATGGCAGAACATAGCAACCCGCTGAAGTCATTCACTGCAACTCGCCTCCCTTGGGCCGTCGCCCTTGGCATGGGGGTGCTGTATCTGCTCACGCTGCATTCGTGGATCAGCTTTGCGAGCCTGCCTGCCGTGTCGGACATCGGGGGGTGGACCGACCGGCCGCAGTTCGAAGCCCCGCTGCTGTATCTGCTCACCCTTCCGCTGCGGGTGCTCCCAGCCTCGGTGGTGCCGGTGGCTATGAACGCCCTAGCGGCGCTGTTCGGGGCGCTGACGCTGGCGCTGATGGTGCGCTCGGTGCTGCTGCTTCCGCATGACCGCACCAAGGAGCAGCGGCAACGCGAACAAAACGCACACTCGCTGCTGAGCCTGCGCAGCAACTGGGTGCCCGCTCTGTTTGCGGCACTGGTGTGCGGCCTGCAGCTGAGTTTCTGGCAACACGCCACCGCCGGCACCGGCGAAATGCTCAACGTGCTGTTGTTCGCCTTTGTCATCCGATGCCTGCTTGAGTACCGGATCGACCACAAGACCCGGTGGCTCACCCGTGCCGTGCTCGTTTACGCGATCGGCATCACGAACAATTGGGGTATGGTGGGATTCCTGCCGTTGTTTGGCGTGGCGCTGCTCTGGACGGCCCGCATGCGGTTATTCCAGGAGGGCCTGCCGCTGAAGCTGGCGCTAAACGGCCTGGCAGGCTTGTCCCTCTATCTGTTGCTGCCACTAACCGCCGTGATATCCGGCAGCGGGGAAAGCTTCACGGACGTGTTGATGGCCAACCTTGGCTGGCAGAAGTCGTTTCTCGGAAGCCTGTTCAGCCAGCGGTTGATGGTCATGGTCATGGCCTCTACGGCGATCCTACCGCTGCTATTGGTGAGCATTCGCTGGCCCGCGGCGTTTGGCGACACCAACGCCGCCGCCTCTGCCATCACGAGTGGCCTCCTCCGTTTGGTGCATTTTCTGTTCCTTGCCGTTTGCGTCTACGTGGCGTTTGACCACGTGGTCAGCCCGCGCAAACTGGTCAACCTACCGCAAATCACCGGCATTGGCGCGCCGTTCCTGACGTTCTACTACCTAGGCGCGCTGAGCATCGGATATTTTCTGGGATACCTGCTGCTGCTTTCCGGCAAGGAGGATCACCGGCAATGGCGCAAGCCGTCCGAACTGGCCAAGGCGCTGAACCGGGGCCTGCACATCGGGCTGCAGATCGCCGCGCTGGCCGTCATCGCCGTGCTGGCCTGGCGAAATCTGGGAACCGTGGTCGATAACAACAAAAACGACGTGGCCAGCACCTACGCAAAGTGGCTGGCCGCAAACCTTCCCGAGGGCAAGGCCATCCTGTTCACCGACAACGACATGACTCCGCAAAGCCAGCTCCTGCGGGCGGAACTGGCCCGCTCCGGCGCCGGTGGGCAAACCCTGCTTGTGGAGACGCACAAACTTCAATCACCTGAATATCAATCGCACTTGGCCAAGCGCGACTCCGCCTGGCCGGAATTGCCCGAAGAGGT
>CAJWEP010000195.1 GCA_913030945.1 uncultured Verrucomicrobiota bacterium | reverse complement strand
CCGTCGTCCCCCCGTTGGCGTTGGCGCTATCGTTGAACGCCTGCCAACTGGACGTCTGGGAGATCGCGGAACCGCATGTCAGGGAAAACCCCAATATACAACTCCAAGTTTTCATGGTTTTTTTCATAATGTTTGGGTTTGAATTACTGCTGGGTCAGAGCCAAATACTCCCTGCTCACCAATGCAGCGCAAGTTTTTTTTAAAAAAAATCAAATTATTTGGGTTGTGGATTAAATTTGGGCCATGACAGTTACAGCGTTCGGGACGCATCTAACGACTTTTAGGCATGCTTGGAAACACACCGCTCCAAGACGCTCACGCGACACGCGCACGCTCTTGGCCAAGCGCTTGTTTTTTCCGGTTCAAGCGGACACGTTTAATTCACCGGCGGCTGACTTGGGCTTGGGCTCAAGACCGGCGAGGGTCTTGGCATCTGGCTTTTGCGGACCAATCTTCACCGTGTGTTTGCCCTTGGCGTAAACACGCGGCTGGAAGCGGCCACCTCGGGCGCGCACGGTGTAGAGCACCTCGCCGCTGTTCTCCTCTACAACCTGCACGACAGGGTTTTTGCCACCGGCAAAGATGAGTTCCGGCAAATAACCGGCGACCTTGCGGCCATCGTTGGCGTCCTGCGCCACGGTAATCGGCCAACCGGGGAATTGTGCCCCATCTCCGAGTCGCACATCACTGAAGCGCGGCCAGCACTCGAAGGTGACAGTACGCTTGCTTTTATTGAACCGCGCGATGCCGTAGCCGTCCGCACGTTTCTTTTCATCATTACGATTCTCGGCATTTGCGTAGGCGATCATCGAGATTTTGTTGCCGAGGCCGTCCTTGAAATCGCCAGTCCACGGCAGCGGACTGTTCGGCACGGGATTGGGGCCGGGTTGCTCGTCGAGAGGATGCCACCAACGGCCGTAGATGGTGTTGACGAGCGCCGGACTCGTGAAGCCGTACGGGCCGTCGCCGTGATCGTTAATCCCGTGTTTCACGACGACCGCAAGATGCTGGTCGCCGCAGAGGTGCACTGCCCAAGCGCGGCGGATCAACTCGACCGCTTTTTTGCGTGGCGTCTGCGGCCAACCGTTGCAGTCGAGGTCGGCCAGCAGGCGGCTATTCGGCCCGCCGTGCATGTGCACCGCGCCGCAAAACGCGGTCTGCGACAGGACGCCCTTCATCTCGGCGCCTGTCCAGTCCTCCGACCAGCTCTCGAGAAACTTTTCCTGACGCATACCCAGCAGTTGCAGGCCGGGCAGGTCGATTGTTTTCGGGTCATATTTCGGGTCGTTGATGTGATCTGGGCGCGGGCCCATCTGCGGAATCTTGCCTGCCGGTCCGCTCTTGAACTTGCGATCCTCCAGGACCGCGAAGTCCACTCCGCCGACGGTGATCCGCGTGAAATAAACGCTGATACCGCGATTCACCGGCGCAGGATCCGGGCAGTCCGGCAAATGCCACGACTGCTGGCGCTGCACTTGGTTGACGTACTTCACCGGAAACTTGTAGCCGCCATCAGCACTGCCCCGGAGGGTCGATTTTTTGCCGCCCTCACCCCATACGTTCCCATGACCAACGTCGTGGTCGTCGGGGATGCATACTGCTGGGCGATCGCGGATGATGTCGCGAAATTGCACACCAAACTCGATCCACCCTGCGGTGTGCTCGGTATGGCGGTAAGTCTGGTCGCCACCGAAAAACAACAAGTCGGGATCCAGCCGCCGGAGGTTGGCGACAATGTTTGGGCGTGGGCCGGTGGTACGACTCGAGTTGCAGGACATGTTGGCGACTACGATCTCGTTCTTGTCGCTGGGATCACGCCGGATGAGCCCCTCGAACATGGCTTTCGCGCCATGTCGAACGCGGTACGGCACACTCTCCGAGTTGTCCCAATCCTCAATCCGGAAGTGGGCATACCAGCCAGGGTATCGCACCTCCGACTTGGCGACCTGCACCCACTCGCCTTCCCGCTTGAGTTCCAGCCTGGCCAAACGTTCCTCGCCCGGCTTGAGCGGGTAGAGCTGCGCGGTCATCTTCAGCACTCCGGCTTGATGCGTGTAAACCGCGAACGCCACAACCTGGTCGCGTGGCACATCCATTGGCAGCGCAGGAGCCTTGCGCCGGCTAACTTTGAGTTCGGTGTTTATGCCGGCACCCTTCCTCCACCACTCGCCGGTGGTGAGGGTCTCGAGATTTTTGAAATCCGCGCCAAACGGCTGAACCGATTCCCGGGCTGCAAAAAATTCCGGAGTGAGAGCCAGGGACCCCACCCCGGCGGCGGTGACCTTGATTGCGGTGCGTCGGTTTACTTTCATCGTTTGATAAAAAAACGTCAGGGCAACTCGGCCAGTTTTAGTTTGCGGTAGTCGATGGCCATGTTGCGACCGCCATGCAACTGCATGCCGACGGGGCCTTCGTCGATTGCAGAGTCGGATTTGTAGGTCATCACTTTTTCGCCCTGTAACCAGACGGTGTACTCCTTGCCGATGGCCTGGATACGCATGGTGTTCCAGTCTTTTGGCTTAAGCAGTTTTTTGATGTTTTTGGCCTCGACCGGGTAGCCCTTGCCTGGAATGTACGGCGAGCAGGTCATGTCGCGGTTGAGCGAGCCGCTGATGCCAATCTGGATTTGATCCTTGGTGCGCACATGCACGCCGCTGTCCACCCGGCCCTCGCCCATGCGGAAGTCGAACTCCATCACGAAGTTGCGGTACTTCTTCTTGGACCAGAGGATGGAGCCCTTCTTCTTCGGACCACTCTGGATTTTCAACACTCCGTCCACGGCCTTGTACCAGCCGGCATCGTCGTTGCCCTTGGGCACCTCCCAACCGGAGAGGTTTTTGCCGTTGAAGATCGGCTTGAGTTTCGGTTCAGCGAATACTCCTCCCGCGAGCCCGAGCATGATCACACCACAAAGAAGCTTGGAGTTCATGGACGCCATTGTGCCCAATTGCCATCGCGAAGCAAGCCAGTAGTGGACTTTGCAGATTGACCGCGGTGAACACCGTGGGCTTGAAGTCGAATTAAAAAGCTACTTCAGAGTGGAAGGCCTGGGCATGTCGGCCAAGAAGGGAGCCTGTGTGCGGCGCAGTTCCTCAATGGCCTTTCCGCGATAGGCCTTCAGACGCTTGGCGTGGCGCGGCTGAAGCGCAAGGTTCTTTAATTCCTCGGTATCTCGCTTCAGATCGTACAGTTCCTCCACCTCGCCCTCGATGAAGTTGCGCACGTACTTGTAGCGGCCCTCGGCGATCATCACATACCACGGCACGCCCGGCCCGTGGTAGAGCATGGGGTCATCCGTTGGCGGAATCTTGGCCGTGGCCGAGCCATAGATTTTACCTGTGTGAACGAGCATGGCGGGCACAGTGCGCTTGGCCTTGGGGTCTTCCAAGAGCGGGCTAAGGTCTTCCCCGTGCATTTTCCATGGCAGCGGCAATCCGGCCTGGGCAAAAAACGTCGGTGGCAAATCCACGCCGCTCACCGGTTCAGTCACCACGCGCCCGGCTGTCCCGTTCGCCTTGGCCGCTGGCAGCCGAATGATCAATGGCGCACCCACCGTCGCATGGTACGGTCCCACCTTGGATTTAAAACCGTGCTGACCCCACGCGAAGCCCTGATCCGAGGTAAAAACGATTAGTGTGTTCTCGTCCTGCCCGCTCTCTTTCAGCGCCTGCAGCACTCGCCCCACACCTTCGTCGATCGCTCGCACACCCTCGTGGTATTGCCTGATCCAGTCGCGCAACGGCCGTCCAGGAATGTCCTTCATGCCCACAGGTCCCAGCTCGCGCACCTTCTTTTCCACCGGCTCACCGTTCTTCGGTTTCCAGTGTTCCATCTTTTGAACATACTTTGGCTTGCCCGGCCTCGGCGGGTAGACGTCCTTCGGCACCGGCACCTTGACCGCCTTGTAATTGCCTTTGTGACGGTCGGCCGGCGTGAAGGGCCCGTGAACCGCTCCATAGCAAAGCCACAGGTACCAGGGCTTTTCCTTGTTACGTCCCTTGCCGTTGATGAACTCCACCGCCCACTTCGTGTAGTTGTCAGTTGTGTAGCCCTTCATCAACTGCGCTGCGCCGCCGTTAAACTCTGTAAGCTGGTCGTGGTAGTAGTTTGGCGAGTTCTTTACGTGCTTCGGTCTATTCCAGATGATCTGGTAGTCCCAGTCACGACCGTATCCGCCGTCCACGCCCGTGTGCCACTTGCCAATCTGAGCGGTCACGTAACCGTGCTGGCGAAACACCGCCGGCCAGAACGGGGACAGCTTCGGGTCATACGCGCTGCCCGGGTACTCCCCCTCCATGCGCATCGACTCCACGCCGTGCTGGTGATAACCGGTGAGCATTGTCGCACGCGAGGGCATGCACCACGAGCCGATGTACGCCCGCGCAAACCGCACGCCCGACTTGGCCAGCGCGTCGATGTTCGGCGTCTTCACAAAATCAAACGAGTCCTCGTAGCATCCTACCGTGCGCGTCGATTGGTCATCCGTGTAGATGAATAGAATGTTAGGCTGCTGTGCCGCCAACGCCAGCAGCGGAAGGCACAACGCAACAAATGCGAGAGTGCGGTTCATGTTATTTCTTCTTGTTGCGACGCCTTGCACCCTGTCGCTCGTTGGCCTTCAATTCAGTCTCCACGCCCCGGTCACCCTGACTCTTCATCCAGGCCTCCAGCTTGCCCCGCAGGCGGGTGATGTGTTTTTCCGTGCCGGTTTGGCCAGCAATATTGTTCATCTCTAAAGGATCCGCCTGCATGTCGTACAGTTCAACGGCCGGCCGATGTTGATAGGTGTGCACGAGGCGCCTGGCGGTCGCGTCGCCCGCTTCGGCCTTAGCCACCATCGACTGAAAGGCCGGCGACTTTGTGCAGGCGTTGGTGAACTTGCTCTCATGATTCAAGTTCAGGATCAGCTTGTAACGCTCATCGCGCACCGAGCGTATGGCGTAGGCGTCGGTGCCATTGATGATCCCGCGTGTGGTCATGATGCCGAAGACATGCTCCTTGTGAGTCTCACTCTGCCCACGCAGCACTGGCAGAAAACTCCGGCCATCAACCGGCGCCAACGGCTGGCCACCAGCCACGTTGATGAAAGTCGGCGTCACGTCCACGTACTCCACCATCGCGTCGGTTGTCGCACCCGCTTTCACCTTGCCCGGCCAACGCACTATCATCGCCGACTGCAGCCCGTGGTCGTAACAGGTCCACTTGGCAAACGGAAACGAGTTACCCTGCTCGCTCACCACCATCAGCAGCGTGTTGTCTGCCAGCCCGTGTTTTTCCAGCAACGTCATGATCTCACCCACCTGCGAATCGTAATAGGCAACCTCCGCGAGGTACTTCGAGAAATCCTCGCGCACCCGCATCGTGTCCACAATGTAGGGTGGCAGCTTCACCTTAGCTGGCGGATAGGCCGATGCATCACCCTTGTCCCACGGGCTGTGCGGTTCATTCGAGCAGGCGAACAGACAGAAAGGCTTGCCGTCCTTGGCCGACTCCGCGAACAGCCGGTCGATGTACTGCATGTCTGGGTTCTTCCCGCCGCCAAAATTTTCAAACGGAAACACCGTGCGCGGATTGACGTGCGTCTTGCCCGTCTGCGTCACCCTGTAGCCCAGCGGCCGCAGATGATGCACGATGCTTTTCACGTGCGGATACGCCCGCGTATGATTTGGCCAAGCGCCGCTCTTCACCGGGTAAAGCCCCGTGTAAATGTTATGCCGCGTGGGCGAACACATGGGCGCGGCCTGAAAGCACCGCGTAAACCGCATCCCCTGCCTGGCCAAGCGATCCATGTTCGGCGTGCGTGCCTGTCCTCCATAACATCCAACATCCCGAAACGTGCAATCATCTGCAATAATGAAAACCAAGTTAGGTTTTTCAGCCGCTGCCTGGGTTGATAACAGCGCAGCTGCAAGAATCACGATTGGGGCAATACGAATACACATGGGATTTGGAATGGTTTATTTCGTAGCACTAGAACGCCTCTTGTTGCCACGCCGATTTTTTCGGCGGTCGAGCGCTTCTTTTTCCATTTTTTGAACATACGCCTCACGAAAAGTTTCGTCATGGCGTTTTTTAAACACCTCAAGCATGGGGTCTTTCGTACGCATCATCCAGCCCTCGAGCTCGGAACGTAAGCTCGGCAGGGAGGCTTGGTGCTTGGGCTCGGCGATGAGGTTATGCAAGCAGTCGGGGTCGTTGCCCACGTCGTACAGTTCCTCGGGTACGCGGTGTTTGTACAGGTCCAGTCGCTTGGCCAGTCGCTTGTCCTGCTTGGCCAAGGCGACCAGACGACGGTAGGTCACGGTGCCGGTGGTCGCGGTGGCGAACACGCGCTCGCCGTTGGACCAAGGGTTGAAGATATAGAGATACCGCTTGGTCTGAACCGCTCGCATGGGGTCGCGCGAGGCACCTGCATTCTCGTTGTACTCCTTGAAGATGTGATCGCGATCGGTTTGTGTTTTGCCACGAATCAAGGGAAGAAACGACCGGCCATCAAGTCGGGCCGGGTGCTTGGCGCCGGCGATGTCCAGCAGGGTCGGCAGCATATCCACAGCGGAAATCATGTGTTTGCCGTCGACCGCCCCGGCGCGGGTCACCCCAGGCCAGCGCACCATCCACGGCGTGTGGGTGCTGTGATGGTAAAGCTGCGTCTTGGCAAACGGCAGCGGCATGCCGTGGTCGGACAGGAACATCACCACGGTGTTGCCGGCTTGGCCGCTGACCTCTAGGGCTTGGAGGATTTCCCCCACGCAATCGTCAGCCCGCCGCACGCTGGAATAGTAAAGGGCCAGTTCTTCGCGCACCTTGGGATCGTCAAAAAGAAAACCGGGGACGGGCACTTCGTCGGCGGTGAAGATGTGCGACGGCACGTGCGGATCCCTGCCGCCGCCCTTGACGATGCTCCAGAACGGCTTGTGCGGATCGGAGATGTTGACCGAAAGGCAGAACGGCTTGCCGGCCGCCTTGGCCTTGGCG
>CAJWEP010000194.1 GCA_913030945.1 uncultured Verrucomicrobiota bacterium | reverse complement strand
GGGCACTCCTGCCGCGCAGTTGCACCGCCGGGTCGCCGTTGAGCCAGAGATCATCGGCGTCCACCCCCGTGACCTCCTCGTCGAAACGGACCGTGACCTCGCGCAGCAGGCTGACATTGCCCGGTGCAGGATCGATCGACGCCACTTTCGGCGGCGACTCGTCCGGCTGAAAACTCCGAAGCTCAGCGTTCATCATGAAGTCGCTGCTGGTCAGGTTGGTGTTGAATCCCATGATGGCGATCTGGTTTTTGCCATCGACGAGAAACTGAGCAGGATTGTCCAGGGCGAACGTCTCGAAATTGCCGGACTCATGACTGATGCTCGCAAAAGAATCGTGCGACAGATCAGCCGCCCCCCCGACATTGAGCACCTGCTCACCATTGATCCAGACAACGAACCCGTCATCATAATCCACCAGCAGGTCGAGGGCGGAAACCTGATTGGCATTTGCCAAGGTGAAGGTGCGACGAAAAAATATCGTGGAGTATGTGTTTTGCATGTCGCCTAGCACCGTACCGCCATTGCCGTCTCCGTAACGGATTGGCGAGGCACCGCTTGGCCAATCGCTGTCGTCGAAGTCCGGCTCAGTCCACTCCAGGTCACCGCCAGAGGGATGATCGTTGCCCTTGTAGTAACTCCACTTGGCTCCGCGCGCAAAAAGTGTTCCGGCGTTGGCCTTGCTGCCGAACCAGACACCCGCCAAGAATGCCAACGCAACCAGCACAAACGGATTTATTTTCATGGCTGGGGGTTTATTTGCCCTTCTTCCGATTCATCGCCATCACACTAAGCCCGCCAAAAATGGTGCCGGAGCCACCGGTGATGATGCGCTTCACCGGCAGACCGGTCTTGGGATCCTTTTTCAGCGGATCGTCACTCATACGCTGCTCGACCTCAAAGCGGCGAACTTTTTGTCCCTTTTTCTGAGGGATGCTTTCATACGTATAAATGGGCATAATAGGTTATGCTATAAGTCGTCACGAAGCTTACCTCATTACGGGTATTGATCAATCACTTTTCCATCAGCATCGTAGGCCGTGAATGAAGGCTTGCCCACGTTCAGGGTGACCGAAATCAGGTGTCGCTTGCTCACAGCCTTGGCCAGGTACCACAACTCGCCCGGCTTGGGCACCGTACGGGTATCAACACCCCAGCAACCGTCGCCGAGGTAAAGGATGCCGTTTTTCTTGTCGACCTTGTTGGCCAGTAGCCGGTGGGTGCGTTTGTAGGTATGGTGGTCGTGCTCAAAAACCGCCGTCACGCGAAACCGCTCAAACAACGGACACCAGTTTTTGATTATCCGCTGCGCCAAAGGATCCTTGGATGAATCGTTAGTCCCGCTGGGCGGCTTGGCCGTTCCGTAGGCTGCCTTGTGATAGCAAGCGAAAATAAAGGGGAATTTTCCAGCGCGCTTGACCAAGACCTGGTTCAACCAGGCAGCCTGTTCCCCCTCAATCCGCTCGGTGTGGTCGGAGTCCAGCACGATCAGGCTCAAGTAGTTGCCAAAGTCCATCGAATAGAAGGCGCGCTTGGCCGGCAACGGAAACAGGCTGTAAAAATACTTCGCGTCCTTCGGCTTCTTTCCTGTGCCCCCGGCAACCTCGTGATTTCCAATCGCCACGACCATCGGAATCAGGCAGCGATCAGATTTACGCACACTGTTCAGCATCCACGACTCAAGCCAGTCATCCCACCTGGTTACTTCCTTCGAACTGGCGTTGGCATAGGCCAAGTCGCCACCCAGCAACGCAAACCACGGGTTCAACTGGGCTGCGCGCTGATTCATGACATCAAGGTATTTACGTTTGTGCATCATGTCTCCACCGCTCACAAAACGGAAATTGGGCGGGAGAGTGCGTGGCAGGGTGCGGAACTTGAAGTATTGCCCACCGCGAGTCGTGGTCTGGGAACGGATCGTGAAAATATACTCGGTATCTGGTTGTAGCCCCCGGAGTTCAACGTGATGAACTATCCGTTTTTTCTGATCAGCGAACATATGCTTGAAACCCCGGGCAAGCGTCCACCGACTCCCAGGCTGAGCGGCAAAGCGACGGTACATCACGTAATCGGCACTGCGTGCGTCGCCGTCCATCCAATTAACCACAAGCGTGGTGGTGGGATTGATCCGCCAAGTGAGGTACACCAGCGGTCCCTTGCTCAAGCGCTTGGCCATAGCCCGGTAAGGCACTGTCACCAAGGCAGATAGCACCAACAGAAAAAATCGGCGTCCGGTTTTTAACGGCTCAAATCTCATAAAAACAGAAACAGCGCGAAAAATAGGCGTGAGTACTTATGAGTCAATACGGGGATACAGTTTTTTTGTCGGAAACAGCCCAAAAAGGCGTTTTTTTCTTTAAACAACATGTTGACTCGCTTTTGCGTTTTGGTACTGTTCCCGCCCCTTTGCTTCCGGGGGGTTCTGGATGAAGACCTATTTACCAAAGATAGACAAGCTGAACCGTACTGTTGACGAGCAGCCGCGCAAGTGGCACGTGATCGACGCCGACGGCGCCGTGCTGGGCAAGGTGGCCACGACTGCGGCCGACCTGTTGCGTGGCAAAAACAAGCCAACCTTCACGCCGCACCTCGACACGGGTGACTTCGTCGTGGTGATCAACGCGAAGAAGGTCGTGCTGACTGGCAACAAGGAAACCGGCAAAGTGATGACCTCCTTCTCAGGATGGCGCGGCGGCCAGAAGCATTTCACCCCGGCGGACGTCCGGGCCAAGCATCCGGAGCGGCTTGTCGAGCGGGCCATCAAGGGAATGATCCCCCGCAACCGGCTCGGTCGGCAGATTTTCAAGAAGCTCAAGGTGTACGCCGGACCGGATCACCCGCACAAGGCGCAAGCCCCGGCCGAGATGGAACTGGCCTGACACGGATTTTTTACATGGCAAAAACCGAGGAATTTTTGGGAACAGGCCGCCGCAAGACTGCGGTTGCCCGTGTGCGCCTGTCAGCCAGCGGCTCCGGCAAGGTCACCGTCAACGGGCGTGACGTGGAGAACTACTTCACTGTCGAAAACCAGCGCTCACTCGCTGTCGAGCCGCTTGAGACCGTTGAAATGAACGAGAAGGCTGACGTCCGCGTGAAAGTCGCAGGGGGCGGCATCGCCGGCCAGGCTGGTGCGGTGCGGCTGGGCATCGCCCGCGCACTCGAGAAATATAACGGCGAACTGCGCCAACCGCTCAAGGACGCCGGCCACCTCTCCCGCGATCCGCGAAAGAAGGAGCGAAAAAAGCCCGGCCAGCCCGGCGCACGGAAACGTTTCCAATACAGCAAACGCTAAATTGTAACCCTTTTCGAGCCCCGCTGGTTCAAACGCTGGCGGGGCTTTCTGTTTTCAGATACCGTCATTTCAAGCAACCTTGGCCAAGCGTTGGCCGCAAAAACAGGCAATATGTCAGACAGAAAAATCAATACCGCAATCGTGGGCGCCTCCGGTTACTCCGGCGAGGAACTGGTGCGCCTGCTGCTCGGACATCCGCACGTCAACCTGTCGATGCTGACATCGCGGCAATACGCCGGCCAGCCGCTGACATCTGTTTTCCCTCGCTTCGCCGGATACACCGGTGCAAGAGACTTGTCCTTCTCCAAGCCGTCGATTGACCTTTTGGCCGTTGAAGCCGAAGCTGTTTTTCTCGCCCTGCCCCACGGCGTCGCCGCCGAGTTTGCTGTGCCGCTGGCCGAGCGCGGCGTGACGGTGATCGACCTCAGCGCCGACTTCCGACTCAACAACGCCGACATTTACAAAGAGTTTTACAGCAGCGTACACCCTGCGCCGGAGTGGCTGACCAAGGCTGTTTACGGCCTGCCCGAAATCCGACGCGACGCCATTGCCGACGCGACGCTCATCGCCTCACCCGGCTGTTACCCGACAAGTATTTTGCTGCCAGCCATCCCACTGCTCGAGGCCGGTTTGATTGATCCAGAGCAAATCATCGCCAACTCGCTGAGCGGCGTGAGCGGCGCCGGGCGGAAGGCCGACGTGCCACTGTTGTACGTCGAGTGCAACGAGAGTCTCCGGCCATACGGCGTGCCGAAGCACCGACACTTGTCGGAGATCGAGCAGGAATTGAGCCTGGCCAACGGCTCGCCGGTCACCGTCCAGTTCACGCCGCACTTGGTTCCGGTGAACCGCGGCATCCTGACCACGATTTATCTCGCCCCGGCGCCTGGCCAAGCGGAGGACTTTGGTCAATGGACGGACGCCATCGCCGGCTGCATGGCCAAGCGCTACGCTAACGAACCGTTCGTGCGGCTCACCGGCAGCGACAGGTTACCCGACACCAAGAATGTGACCGGCACGAACACGATCGAAATCGGCTGGGCCGCCGATCCACGCACCCAGCGGCTGCGCGTCTTCAGCGCCGAGGACAACCTGGTGAAGGGTGCCAGCGGCCAGGCGTTGCAATCGTTCAACATCCGGTTTGGCTTCGACGAAACCGCCGGCCTGCTGATCTGAGCCATGGCCAAGTTCAAAAAAATCAGGGGATCTATCACCGCGCCGCTTGGCTTCCGGGCGGCTGCTCTATTCTGTGATGTCAAGACACTCGGCACCGGTAAAGGCAGCGACAAGGGGCAAAAACGCGACCTCGCGCTCATCGTCTCTGACGTGGCGGCCAAGGCCGCCGGGATGTTCACAACGAATCAGATTTGCGCCGCACCGGTGAAGCTCTGCGTCGAGCATCTGCAAAACAACAGCGCCCAGGCCGTCGTCGTCAACTCCGGCAACGCCAACGCCTGCACTGGCCCGCAGGGCCTGGCCGATGCTCGCGAGATGGCCGCGCTCACCGGCCAGGCGCTTGGCCTGAAAACCACCGACGTGCTCGTCGGCTCGACCGGCCGGATCGGCGTCCCGTTGCCGATGCCAAACCTCCGCAATGGCATCGCCGCCGTGGCCGAGCAACTGAAGCCCACCCAGGCCGCCGCCGCGCAGACCGCCGAGGCCATCCTGACCAGCGACACGCAGTCCAAGCAAATCGCTGTCTTGTTTCAGCTTGGGAGCAAAACAGTGCGACTCGGTGGCATCGCCAAGGGCGCGGGAATGATCCAGCCCGGCATGAGTCCAACCGGCACGCGACCCGCCTCAGCGACGCAGGGCCTGCACGCCACGATGCTCGCCTACCTCACCACCGACGCAAACGTCAATGCGGCCAACTTGAAAAAGTGTCTCCGCGAGGCCGTCGCGCAAAGTTTCAACCGCATCACCGTCGATGGCGACATGAGCACAAACGACACCGTGCTGCTGTTGGCCAACGGCTTGGCCGGCAACGGCAAGTTGAGCGCAGCCGACCTGAAAACCTTTCAGACGGCACTAAACCACGTCTGCCTTGAACTGGCGAAAATGATCGTCCGCGACGGTGAAGGCATCAGCCGCGTCGTCACTGTCCGAATCACCGGGGCCAATTCGTTTGCCGATGCGGACGCGGCGGCTCGGGCGATCGGCAATAGCGCACTCGTCAAGACAAGTTGGAGCGGCGGCGACCCGAACTGGGGCCGAATCATCGACGCGCTGGGCTACTCCCCCGCCCGGGTCGTCGAGGAAAAAGTGGACATTGCCTACAGCGCGAGCGACTCACGCAAAAAAATCTACTCCCTCAAAAAGGGCCGCCCCACTCGCACCGCGTTCGGGACACTCTGCAAAGCGGTCGAGTCGAGGGAGTTCGATCTGCACATCAACCTGAATCTCGGCAAAGGCGAAGCCGTCCTGTACGCCGCTGACCTGACTGAGGAATACGTCGAGTTCAACAAAGGCGACATCAGCGACCTTGCATCGCTCGGGGGATAGACATGGATAATATAATCGCCAAGGCGGAAACTTTGCTTGAGGCGTTGCCATATGTGCAGCGGTTTCGGGGGGAGACATTTGTCATCAAGTACGGCGGGAGTTTTATGGACTCGACCGATCCGGGGATGCGCGGCGGCGTGGCGCGGGACATCGTTTTTCTAGAGGCAGTCGGCATCAATCCGGTGGTCGTGCATGGCGGCGGCAAGGCGATCACCCAAGCGCTTGATCAGGCCGGCTTCAAGACCCGGTTCGAGCAGGGGCACCGCGTAACAACGCCGGAGTCGGTCGGAGTCGTTGAGCAGGTTTTGTCGCGGGAGGTCAATCCCGGCATCGTCTCGATGATCAACGAGCTTGGCGGCAAGGCGCGTGGGTTCTCCGGCACGGATATTTTTCGGTGCAGATCGTTTCGTCCGCTTGGCCAAGCGGACGAGCCACTCGACATCGGCCGAGTCGGCGAGGTGACTGAAGTGAACACGGAGCCGCTGCTCGACTGCATCGCACAGGACATCACGCCGGTGATCAGCCCGACGGCAACCGGCGAGGATGGACAAGTATACAACTGCAACGCCGACGTGGCGGCGGGCCAGACGGCCGTAGCAATCAAGCCCAAGCGCTTGGTATACATGAGCGACGTGCCGGGATTGCTGCAAAACCCGGACGATTCGGCGAGCGTAATTTCGCACCTGCCATTGGCGGAGGTGGCGGCGCTAAAGTCGAACGGCGTAATCTCGAGAGGGATGATTCCCAAGGTGGACAGCGCCGTGAGCGCCGTCGCGGCGGGGGTTGAGAAGGTGTTCTTTATCGACGGCGGAATGAGCCACTCACTGCTGCTAGAAATTTTCACCGACGCCGGAGTCGGCACGGAGATTGTTGAGAAATGAGCCGGAAAATTCAGGATCGCTTCAAGCAATACGTCGCCCCTACCTACGGGCGGTTCCCGATCACGCTCGATCGCGGCGAGGGCGTGTACGCGTGGGACACCGACGGCAAGCGGTACCTCGATCTCGGCGGTGGCATCGCGGTGAACTGCCTTGGCCACGCGCATCCCGAGATCAGCCAAGTGCTCGCCGGGCAGTCGGCCAAGCTGATGCACTGCACCAATTTTTACCACTTCGAGGGCCAGGCGCGGCTTGCGGAAAATCTAGCCAAGCGCATCGGCCCGGGTCGTGTGTTTTTCGGCAACAGCGG